>JAFGXT010000053.1 GCA_016936495.1 Victivallales bacterium | reverse complement strand
AGATATTAATTTATCTATTATGATATTATAATTATATTTTCAGCGATTGCAACCATGTTTTCATTAAAAAAATCAAATATTCCGGAAAATAGGGTAGTGTTGTTTTTGAATCGTGGTCTTTCAGTCAGAGGGCTAAAGAAATGACCACCGCATAAGCTTATGTGGTGGTCGATGATGGATTTTTATAATTTAAACTTTATTGGCGAATCCAGATTTGCATTTCTCCGAATTTACGGTTGCCCCAGCAAAAATAAGGAACTGCTTTGAGCTTACATGGGACTGTTACGGGTTCTTTGGGAGAATAAAGCTCATCGCCCCAGCTGTTCTGGTCAATTTTCATGGCTTCTGTAGAAATAACCACACAACCATTGAGCAATTCTGAGTCATATTCCAGTTTGAAATCAGTATCCGGCATAAGAGAGACTGCATTTAAATCAGCGCCATTGTCCTGCTGTTCAAAGCAGTACACTAATGGTCCCCGGGTCAGCGCGACTCTTCCGCAATCATGACGTACTTTGGGGTTGGCGTGTATCAGTTCAACTGGCATGGGGAGAGTTATTTCCACATTGTCTCCTGATGTCCATGTGCGTTTAATATAGACATATCCGTCTTTTGCTGAGGATTTGCAATCAATGTCAGTTCCGTTTAGTTTTATCGAAGCTTCGCGGCACCAGCCGGGAACTCTGAACGCAATCCCACATTCAACCGGACGCGCGGATTGGATATTTACATTCACTTTCCCGTCCCAGGGGTAATCCGTCGTTTGTGTCAGGGTGATGCAATGGTCTTGCATTTTGATATCCGTAACGGAGTCATTATACAGATTGACCCAGATGGTGGTATCATTGTAATCATAGAAGTATTGTCCGGCAGAGGCGCGTAGCCGGGCTATATTCGGGGGGCAACATGAGCATGTGAACCATTCCGGGCGAGGTGTATGTTTTTGCCCGTTGGCAAGCGTTCCATCGGGATAACACGCCAGTGGATTAACATAGAAAAAACGTGTTCCATCAAGTGATATGCCGCTTGATGCGCCATTATATATGGCTCTTTCCAAAACATCCATGTATTCACCTTTCTTATGAAGTTGAAACATTCTGTGAGCAAAAAAGGCGAGCCCTATTGATGCGCATGTCTCCGCGTATGCCTCTTCATTGGGCAGATCATAGGCGTTGGAAAATGTCTCGCCATGATAGCATGAGCCGATTGCTCCGGTGATATACATTTTCTTTTTAACTATATTGTCCCACAATTCTTTGCATGCTTCGCCGAGTTTTTCGTCATCAGTTTCCAGAGCCACATCCGCCATGCCGCAGTAAAGATAAACGGCTCTTACTGCATGACCTACCGCTTCGTCCTGTGTTCTCACCGGAGTGTGTGCCTGAAAATAGTTTAACTCTGTCCAGACTGGCTTGTATCCGTATTTCTGGGATTCAAGCTCAAAGTAATTGGGCTCAGTTCCACGCACATCCACAAAAAACTTTGACAGCAGCAGATATTTCTGATTGTTTGTAGCGTGATACATTTTTACTAAAGCTAATTCTATCTCCTCGTGTCCGGGGTAACCTGGAATCTTTCCTTCTGCTTCCGGACCGAATACTGTGTCGATATAATCGGCATATTTGCACATGATATCAAGGAATTTACGTCTACCGGTAGTTTCCATGTATGCCACGGCTGCCTCCATGAGATGACCGGCGCAGTATAGTTCATGTTTGATGCGCAAATCCTGCCAGCGGCGCGTCGGCTCAATTTGTAAAAAATACGAATTATAATATCCTTCAGAAGTCTGACCGCGTTCAATTATATCGATGATTTCATCGATTTGCTTTTCCAATGTGCTATCAGGAGTTTTTTTCAAGGAAAAGGCCGCCGCCTCCATCCATTTAGCCACATCTGAATCCCAAAAGTGATGCGGACAATCCGGTTCGCCTTCTTTCCATTCCAGTTTCATTGCCTTTATTCGACCTGTATCCACCAATTGCTTATAATTCATCGGTATGGTACGATTTCGATTTATTTCTTCAAGATGGAGCCAGAAGCCGCCGGTAAATTTTACACTGTCATGCAGAGACTGTTTCATGCTATGTATTTCCTTTTTGTAATATTAAAATAAAGTTCATTGTCTATTATTTTACTCTGCAAGCCGGATAATGGCAAGAAGACCAATATGTAGAAAAAAGAGACTATTCCGACTTTATGTATTGTTATTATAAAATCTGTGATATATAATTAGCCATTATATCAGCAACAGTTTTATAACCGGGCATGTAAATGAACAAGTTTCAATGTATATCACCATTCCGCCCTTGCAATGGCGGATACTTTATTTCTCGCGGAATAGGCATGCATCCGCGAAGAATTATAGACTCTTTTGAACTTATTTTTGTTACCAGCGGCACGCTGAAAATGCGCGAGGAATCAGAAGTGTTTGAAGTTCATGCGGGATGTACTTTGCTCCTGTTTCCCGGATGTTGGCATGAAGGGGTTGAGCAGTACAGTTCCGACTTGAGGTTTTACTGGTTTCATTTTATTCCGTTCAAGCGGGAAGGGGAAATACTGCTTGACTCTGTCTCCAGAATAGTGCAGGTATCCGAGCCGGAAAGAATGACTGTCTGGTTCCGTCAGTTACTTGGTGATGCCGCATCTTCGGAGCCTGATAAGACTCTTTCAAGCATTTTGCTGGCTTTGATGCTTGCTGATATCGCTAATCCGGGCAATGCTGACAGGCAAGCGTCAAAACCTCTCGCGGTTAGAGTTCACGATTACATCTCGGTAAATTATTCCACCCCGATGACCACATCACTTATAGCAGACAGCCTGCATTGTAATCCTGACTACCTTGGCCGTATATTCAAAGAATCTTATGGCATGACTATTACGGAAAAATTAAATGCGTTCCGCTTAAGTCAGGCCAGGCGACTCTTACTCGAAAATCCCATGAATATCAATGAAATAGCTGAAGCATCCGGTTTCAATGATATTGCTTACTTCCGCAGGGCATTCAAAAAATCAACCGGATTGTCTCCTGCCGCATTCAGAAAACAGTACGGGAAAGTACACATTAATACAAATTGACGTTTTCGGTCATGGATGCCCTCTGATAAAAATCAAAAAAAATCTGCGAAGCGGGCACAAGCTCAACCGGCAGTGCCGGGACGCTGGTCGCCGCAGGCGAAATGTATTAACCTGCAACGCATTGTAACTCGCTAATGTTTGACATGTCCGCAACATTTTTTTTGAGCGGGCGAAGCGATGCGAGAGAAAAAATATTGCAGCCGAGACTTTTGGCGGACGCGTCGCTATGTGGAATAACTGGTTTTTCTTGCGCTTTTTCAACATATTTTTCTTGCCGTTGGAACTTTGCGGAAGTACATTATCAGACTGTGATACCGTGTGTTGATTTTTAACATTTTAGAACAGGTTTATTATATTATGGCAAAGATACATTCCACCGCGATAGTCGATCCCCGTGCCAAAATCGCCGATGACGTTGAAATCGGTCCTTACTGCATTGTCGGCGGAGACGTTGAACTCGGCTCCGGCTGCCGTCTTGTTTCCCAGTGCAATGTCGTCGGACATACCGTTATGGGCAAAAACAATGTGGTGCATCCTTTTGCTAATATTGGTGGACCGCCGCAGGATTATTCATACGACGAAAACAGCGTATCCTATCTCAGGATCGGTGATAACAATATTTTTCGTGAAGGTTTCACCGCCAATCCGTCGGCAAAGGCCGGTGGCGAGACCGTTATTGGTAACAATTGCTTTCTGCTTGCTTATACTCATGTGGCGCATGACTGTCATGTTGGTAATGGCGTCATTATGGTCAATTTCAGTGGGCTTACCGGACATGTCGAGGTAGGCGATTTTTGTCTTATTTCCGGTCAGTCCGGCATTCACCAGTTCTGCCGCATGGGACGGATGGCGGTATTGAGCGGCGGTTCCCAGGTGTCGATGGATATTCCTCCGTTTATGATCGCCGATGGCAGGAACGGCGGTATCCGGGGTATAAATCTGGTTGGACTGAGACGTCGCGGGTTTGAAAAAGATACTATCAGAGCCCTTAAGGATCTTTATGATATTATGTTCCGCAGTGGTTTGAACACCAGCAACGCTTTGAAAAAAGTAAAGGAAGAGTTGCCGCAACTGCCGGAAATCGTTGAATTTATAGAATTTGTAGAGTCAAGCAAGCGCGGCATCCTTCAGGGCAGGGGTGCCAGCCGCAGAGCTTGAAGATAAATGCGTTAACAGGGAGAATTTGATTATGCTTAATGCTTTAGAAAAAAACAGCAATTTTAAAGATCGCCGCGGTCCGGTTGTACTGGCGATACTTGACGGCGTGGGTTTTGGTAAATACAAAGATGGCGACGGTTTTCTGAACGCCTCCACTCCGGTGCTCGACAAGCTTATGGAGACTTGCCCGATGACCAGGCTTCAGGCTCACGGTACCGCCGTGGGTATGCCCAGCGATGAGGATATGGGCAACAGCGAAGTCGGTCATAACGCTATCGGGTGCGGACGGGTGTTCGCTCAGGGAGCTAAACTTGTTCAGGAAGCTATTGAAAGCAAGCAGGTGTTTGACGGACAGACCTGGAAAGAGGCGGTCGCCAATACTCTGGGCAAAAACAGTACCATGCATTTCCTTGGACTTTTCTCAGACGGTAACGTACACAGTAATATCGCGCATCTTCGCGCCATGCTGGAACAGGCTAAGGCGGATGGTATAAAAAAAGTAAGAATTCATATTCTGCTTGACGGACGCGACGTCCCGGAGACTTCGGCTCTGGAGTTTGTCGATCCTTTCGAGGAGTTTCTGGCAGGACTGAACGCTTCCGGCGTGGATTTTCGTATCGCTTCCGGCGGTGGACGTATGCAGATTACTATGGATCGTTACGGCGCGGACTGGAGCATGGTCGAGCGTGGCTGGAAAACGCATGTGCTGGGGCAGGGGGATTACTTTAAGTCCGCGCATGAAGCAATTGTCGCGCTCCGGGATAAGACTGGTGCTATAGATCAGGATCTGCCGCCTTTTGTTATATCTGATGACGGCAAGACCCCGGTCGGTCCGGTCGTCGACGGTGATACAATGGTATTTTTCAACTTCCGTGGCGACCGCTCGATTGAGATCACCGCCGCTTTTGAGGAAGATGAGATGACTAAATTCGATCGCGGTCCGAAACCAGACGTATACTATTGCGGTATGATGGAATATGACGGCGATTTGCATGTGCCTAAAAACTATCTGGTAACGCCTCCGGCGATTGATAAGACTCTGGGCGAGTACCTCTGCGCTTCCGGGGTAACCCAGCTCGCGGTGAGCGAGACCCAGAAATTCGGGCATGTAACTTATTTCTTCAACGGCAACCGTTCAGGCATGTTTGACCAGAAACTGGAAAAATATGTGGAAGTTCCTTCGGACATAGTGCCTTTTGAGCAACGTCCATGGATGAAATGCGCAGAGATCACCGATGTGGTGGTTAAGGCAATCGCCGGCGGAGAGTACAAATTCATCCGTCTGAACCTTGCCAATGGTGATATGGTTGGTCATACCGGCAATATGCAGGCGGTGCAGGTGGCGATGGGCGCAGTGGACATCTGTGTCGGACGCATCATGGAAGCGGTCAGGAAAGCAGGCGGAACCATGATTGTAACTGCCGATCACGGTAATTCCGACGATATGTATGAATATGACAAAAAAGGCAATATCAAGCGCAATGCCGATTGCAGTATCTGCCGCAAGACCAGTCATTCGCTGAATCCTGTGCCATGCATTGTCTACGATCCGGAATATCAGGGTGAATACAAAAAGCAATTGCGTGAGGACAACCTTGGCATCAGCTCCATAACCGCGACTTGCATGGAACTGCTTGGTTTTAAGCCTCCTGCCGAATATGATAAAAGCGTACTGATTATGAAAAATTAATATATATTGTTTTTATTATAAAAGCATTTTGCCGGAATTGGTTAGCGCCGATTCCGGCGTTTTTTTATATAGTCATTAAGTTAGTGCTATAATGGCACTTGCCGATTTTGACACGAATTTATATAAATATATTTTCATTAAAATATGATTTTGCCATATTGACACATTATCTATCAAACTCTATAATCAGACACGTGGGGCAATCGTCGGTACGTGTCTGAAGCCGTTTCGACTGGTTCTGTAATTTATGTTGTTTGTATAATTCTCTTTGCTGTATGTTTTGTGTGTTTGCTAATACGGTTAACAATTTTATTGCTTCATTTGTAATAATTACATGGAGATAAAAGTTATGGTAGAGAATGCAGTATCAGACAGTAAATCTAGTAAAGGTTTAGTTGCCAAGAGTGATCCGGGAGGAAAATATCTTACCTTTGTTCTAGGGGATGAGGTCTTTGGAATTCAAATAACCAAAGTTCAGGAAATCATCCGTATGCAGAACGTTACCAAAGTGCCGCGGGTTAAACCTTTTGTCCGTGGAGTTATAAATCTTCGGGGAAAAATTATTCCAGTTATTGAATTGCGCACAAAATTCAACATGGACAAGCAGGATGATACGGACAAGACCTGCATAATCGTCATCCAGGTGGAAGGAGAGGTTGTGTCATGTACCATGGGCGTTATTATCGATGAGGTGCGGGAAGTTTTGAATATTTCCTCCGAGGCAATTGAACCACCGACTGTACTTGGTTATTCAGAGAGCAATGATTTCATGTTGGGAATCGGAAAGATCGGGGATGAAGTGAAAATCCTGTTGAATATCGATAAAATTCTGACCAGCTCCGAACTGGCGATGCTGGCGGAAATGTAATTATCTTCATTATTAAAGCATACAAAGTAACAAAATCTTTCAGGAGAGAAACATGAAACTGAGTTCAAAGATTGGTGGCGGTTATACGGTTATTATTATCATTGCGTTGATATTAGGCGGAATAGCGGTATTTAATATGAACAAGGTGAAATTCGAATCTAATACGCTTTCGACTGTGCATGTGCCGGGGGTGTCTTTGGAATCACGACTTGAAAATCAGATTAATACGCTCATGTTTAATATTCGTGGTTATAATTATACCCAGGAAAAAGAATTTTTCGACTTATCAATGGCTTCTTTTGCTCAAATATTCAAGACTATTGATGAGGCGCAGGCTCATGCACGCTCAAGTGGAGAACTGGCTAAAACTGGAGAACAGCTTGAACTGGTAAAGGGTTATATTACCGAATATCAGCGATTGTTTCTTGTTACCAAAAAATTCTTTGAACAGTCTGCCGATGCTCGTAAAAAAATTAACGAAAGCAGTCTGGTATATATTAAAAACGCCAATGATTATCTGGTCAGTCAGGACGTAGCGCTGAAAAATGCCCTGAGCCGTGGCGGAGAGCGTACCGGTCAGGTATTGAAGGTTATACGCAATATTTCTCAGGCACAGGGATTGCTACGGGACTATGCTGACGGCAAGACGGGAAAAGCCGGCGGGGACGCTCTGACACTTCTTTCTTCCTCAATCAACATAATTGACGGCTATATTAAAATTTCCGTCAATGACAAAAACATCATTGCTGCCGGTAATCTCAGGCGCAGTCTGGAAGAATGCGTCAACAATATTAAGACTCTGCCCGGCACGGTTATTGAACCCGGCGTACGTACTGCTCTTGCCGCTGAAGCGCAGTGCCGTAAATCTTTAGTTCAGGCGGAAGATATATATGATGCGGAAAAGAAGCTCATGACCGCAGAAATACTTGACCGTAATAATAAGATTCAGTTATCTAAAGAAATCATTAACTGCGGTAATAATGCTCGCATCGCGATTACGCGAAGCCAGTTACTTGACAATGACAAGTTGATGGATGAGGCTAAAGGTAATTTCGCGGAGATGCAGCGTTTGTTGAAAAAACTTGGTGCGATAACGGTTATGGATGTGAATAAGCATCAGTTGGCGCAGATTGAAACTATGATAGGTGTTTGTGAAAAGAATGTCGCTGACTATCTCGAGTGCCGGAAGCAGCTTGACTCCATAGTTGTCCGACGTATTGAACTTGGCAACAATAGTTTAAAAATCACCCGTCAGATGAGCGAGACCGGTTTGGAATCTACTCAGAAAATCGCCGATACTGCGGCTGCTTTGCTTAGTTTAAGTTCCGTGGTGATGGTGATAGGGCTGATTGTCGCGGTGGCGATAAGTATAGCTTTGGCGATATTGCTGACTGCAGGTATCACCAAGTCAATAAATATAGTTATTGCCGGCTTGCGTAAAGGCTCAGATCAGGTAACGTCGGCGTCGGAAGAAGTGTCTTCTTCAAGTCAGTCCCTGTCTCAGGGGGCGAGCGAGCAGGCGGCAAGTCTGGAGGAAATATCCAGCAGCCTGGAGGAAATGACTTCTATGACGCGTCAGAATTCGGAGAACGCCGCTCTGGCTGGCGGTATGTCATCCGACGCGGCGGATATGGCGCGTAAGGGGGCGGAAGCTATGATCCGTATGGGCGAAGCTATTGGCAGAATTAAGGATTCATCTGATGAGACCGCTAAAATTATCAAGACTATCGACGAGATCGCGTTTCAGACTAATCTGCTGGCATTAAACGCGGCGGTTGAAGCGGCGCGAGCCGGTGAAGCGGGCAAAGGTTTTGCGGTAGTTGCCGAAGAAGTGCGCAATCTGGCTCAGAGAAGCGCAGAGGCGGCGAGGAGCACTTCCGCGTTGATTGTGGAATCGCAGGCGAACGCTGAACATGGTGTGAAAGTGTCTTCTGAAGTGGATGAGATGTTGTCAAAAATAGTTGAATCCGTTGTAAAAGTAGCGGAGCTTGTCAACGAAGTGGCGGCGGCGAGTAAAGAGCAGTCTCAGGGAATCGATCAGATCAGCAAGGCGGTAACGCAGCTTGATCAGGTTACCCAGTCAAATGCCGCCAACGCGGAGGAATCGGCATCCGCCAGTGAAGAACTATCAGCCCAGGCGATAGACCTGACTTCCATGGTCAATCAGCTGGTCGAGATGGTTAAAGGTCAGTCTAATGAGTTTGGCAATGTTTCGATGAAGCAACTTGCCCGACCGGCGGCTCATTATGGCGCACAGACCCGGAGACCCGCAAAAGCTCTTAATGCAGCAAAGAATCCTGGAAAGAGCAGTTATGAAAAAGTCATACCTTTGGAAGATGATGACTTTTCCGATTTCTGAGTTGTCGCGGATATAGTAGAATGCCGTCTGGCTTGCCTTTTGAATTGCCGGACGGTGCCTGGTAAATGTAAAAAACGAGGTTGCGATGAAACAGAAATTGTTGGATGGACTGAACCGCGTTGCGGAGGCGTTATTAAGTTTTGATTCCGTGGATTTGCGTCCTTTGGGGGAGGCATATCAGGAGCTGGTGGCTCTTGACAAGATAGCTTCCGACAATGGCGCCGCAGATGTGGCGCGGGCTCTTTCGGGAACTGCCGATATACTTGAAAAGATCATTATGGATGATACCGGAGAATGTTATCCTGATCTGAATTTAATCAGTGGAAATGTGTCAAAAATAGTTGATTTGCTTCATGACTGCGATATTGACGCAAAAATGATTTTGGCGGTCGATGCCGTATTCCCGATGAGTGATGAGCTTAAAAATCAGGAATCATCAGCTCCTTCGCAGGCGATGAACGAGGGAAGTCTGATAGACGAATTTCAGGAAGCGATCAGTGCTGAGCCGGATATAGCCCAGGATTTCGCGCTTGAAGCTAAAGACCATTTGGACGAATCCACCGAAGCTTTGCTTGCTCTGGATAAAGACCCTGGAGATAAAGATTACATCAATCAGGTGTTCAGGTGTTTTCACAGCATTAAAGGCGTTGCCGGATTTTTGAATCTTAAATCGGTTCAGAATTTAGCGCATCATGCCGAAAATATCCTTGATAAAGTTCGTTCTGACGAGCTGGTTTTTGATAAAAATATTTCAAATCTAATCTTTGAAGCCACTGATACTTTGGGCGAATTGATGGATTGCCTCAGTTCCATGCTTGCAGGTGGCGCTCCGGCTGAGCTGAAGCATGATTTCGCCGACCTTGACGCGCGTCTCCTGGCGGTGTCGGCGGATTGGGATTCTAATGAACCGGTAAAAACTACCGTATCGGGTGCCGTTGCGTCTGCAGAGAAAACCGCGGTAAAGAAGACTGACACCGCGTCCGGCACTAAAAAAGAGATAGTTAAAGTTGACGCTGAAAGGCTTAATCTCTTGATCGATATAATCGGCGAACTGGTTATCGCTGAAACGATTGTGCTGGAATCAGAAGAAACCCGGTCTCATCAGAATCCTTCATACCTGAAAAAAATCAACCAGCTCGATAAGATAACTCGTGAGCTACAGTCTATGGGCATGTCCATGCGCATGGTCGCCGTCAATTCCACTTTCCTGCATATGGCCAGGATTGTCCGGGATCTGGCGGACAAGCAGAATAAAAAAATAGAGTTTGTAACTGCCGGTGAGGATACTGAAGTCGATAAGAATATTGTAGATAAACTTGGCGATCCGCTGGTGCATATGGTCAGGAATGCGGTCGATCATGGTATAGAGAGCACTCCCGAGGAGCGGATCAGGGCTGGAAAACCGGCAGTGGCTAAAGTAGAATTGCGGGCGTTTCACCGTGGCGGCAATATCTGTATTGAGATAGAGGATGATGGCAAAGGCATAGACCCTGACCGGATTTTCGCGTCGGCGGTGAAAAAGGGGATTATCCAGCCAGACGCGGAGATGTCCAGAGCTGAGATAATCAATCTGATTTTCGCTCCGGGCTTTTCCACAGCGGAGAAAGTAACCGATGTCTCCGGGCGCGGTGTTGGCATGGATGTGGTCAAGAGAAATATTTCAGAGCTCAATGGTACGGTGGAAGTCAGTTCGGAATTGGGGAAGGGCTCAATTGTAAGTATACGCCTGCCGTTGACGTTGGCGATAATCGACGGCATGGTGGTGAGAGTTGGAAACGAGCGTTTTATAGTTCCTACCCTGTCTATTACCCGGGCAGTTAATATCAGTCGTGATCAGATTCATTGTGTAAACGGGAAAGAATTTGTATCGCATCAGGAGCGCTCTATGACCTTGTACCGTCTCAGCCGCTTTTTCGGCGTTAAGACCCAGGAGCAGATGGAGGAAAGCCTGATGCTTATTCTGGATGATACGGAGAAATCCGGAGGCGTCATCGTTGATGAGCTGATCGGCAAACAGCAGATAGTTATAAAAAGTCTGGGAGACGCTTTCCGTAATGTGAGCGGTTATTCAGGTTGTGCGATTCTTTCCGATGGCAGCGTCGGTCTGATTGTGGACGTTAACAGTGTTATCAGGGATTATGAAAGCGTGTGTGTCAATGAGAACAAGTACTTTTAATATGATACGCCAGCTGGTCTATGATAACAGTGGCATATACCTCTCAGAGGGTAAAGTTCCACTGGTTTCGGCACGCTTGCAGAAGCGCCTTCGTATGCTGGGATTGGGCTCGTATGAGGATTATGTGGATGTGTTGAGAAATGACGCCGCGGGAGAGGAACTGGTGGAATTTCTCAATGTGATCTCCACCAATACCACCTACTTTTTTCGTGAGCCTGTGCATTTTAAATATTATGCCGAGATATTGCGGGCGCTTATGCGGCGTGAACAGCGGCGGATTCGGGTATGGTGTGCCGCATCGTCTACCGGAGAGGAACCTTATACTCTGGCGATGTGTTATATGGAGGAGTTGCGTCCCGGTGATGTATTTGATTTCAGGATACTTGCCACCGATATTTCCACCGCCGTGCTTGATACCGCTCGCAGAGGAGTATATAAAAAGGACAAGCTTACCGATGTGCCCGGCAATATCCGCTTTAAATATTTCACCCGCGGAGAACGCAATGGCGATGATTTCACAGTGACCGATTCTCTGCGTCCGTTGATATCTTATAAACGTCTGAATCTTTCCTGTACGCCTTATCCGATGCAGGGTCCGCTGGATATTATTTTTTGCCGTAACGTTATGATATATTTCGATCTCGCCACCAAACAGAAACTTATAGATGAGGCTTACAGGCTGTTGCGCCCGGGCGGATATTTTTTCGTGGGACATTCTGAAAGCATTTCCGGTATAAAAAATGATTTTGAACTGATCAAACCTGCATTGTACAGAAAGAGGTGAGCAGTATGAGTGAAGTTGTAAAAGTCAACCGGGTCGTGGTGGGAGTGGCGGATATGTATGTGTCCGAAAGTCCAGAAGACCGTATTGTTACTTTTTCGCTTGGGTCGTGTGTCGGAGTTACTTTGTATGATCCGGAGCTGGGTATCGGCGGAATGATTCATTGCATGCTGCCTTCGGCGAGGATGGATATGCAGAAGGCGGAAGACCGGCCTTGTATGTTTGTGGACAGTGGTTTGAAGCTTATTCTTCAACAAATGTTTGACATGGGGGTGTCCCGAAAGCGTTTGATAATCAAGCTTGCCGGCGCGGCGTCGGTACTTAATGATAATCAATTTTTCAAGGTGGGCGAACGTAATTACATTTACGCGAAGAGGTTTTTTGAAAAGAATATGCTTCCAGTTGCCGCAGAAAGCGTGCACGGAACCGCGTCAAGGACTTTAAGTTTGTATATGGATACGGGAATCACCACTGTCCGAATTCTTGATAAGGAAGAGGTATTATGATAAGTAGAGAACAATTGATAGAAAGAGTAAGAAATACCAGTTCGATTCCGGCGGCGTCGGCTCAGGCTCTGAAATTGCTTAATGACCCGGACGCGGAGGTTGGTCAGGTTACAAAGTGTTTTCAGTATGATCCCGGTATGACCGCGAATATCATCAAGTTGGCTAATTCATCATTGTTTCCTTCAGTGGTGATGGTCAAAAGCTTGCCGGAGGCGATCATACGCATAGGGTTCAGAAAAAGTTTGCAACTGCTTATCGGGATGTCGTTCTCGCGGGAGCTGGGTAAGCCGGTCTCCGGTTATGACCTGGACGCGGGCAGGTTGTTGGAATCAGCGGTGTCAGGAGCGGTCTTCGCCGAGGTCATCGCCCGCAATTTGGGAATCGGTCAAACGGAACTGCTGTTTACCAGTTGTATGCTCAGGGATGTGGGCAAGATGGTGCTGGGCAGTATGGTAGAGGTGGATGTGGATAAAATACTTGCTGAGGTCAGGGAGCGTGGAGTGGCTTTTGAAGAGGCTGAACGGGATATTCTGGGTATAGACCACAGCGAGGCGGGAGCCTTGTTGATGGAGAGCTGGAACATGCCGGAGGAATTTATCGCTACGGTGAAATATCATCATCACCCGACGGAATATCAGGGTTCGGAGGCGGTGGCGCGGATGATCAAGATTGTTCATATCGCGGATATCCTAAGCGTGATTTCCGGGGATAATTACGGTGTCGACGGTCTGGATTATCGTCTGGATAATTCCGTAGCCGAAGAGTTGGGCATAAATTGCGAACTCTCGGATAAAATAATTTACGAGCAGAAAATAAAATTTGATGAACTCAAAAAATCAGGCATAATCTGATGGAAGTGGAGGAGTTGCCGTGAGTAAAAAAATAAAGGTTCTGATTGTTGACGATTCGGCATTGGTGAGAAAACTTTTGTCTGAATGCCTGAGTTCCGATGAGGATATTGAGGTGGTGGGATCCGCGCCTGACCCCTTTGTCGCGCGGGATATGATACTGGAGCTTAACCCGGACGTTATCACTCTTGATTTGATGATGCCTAAAATGGATGGATTGACTTTTCTGCGCAAGATAATGCGTTATTATCCGCTGCCGGTGATAGTTGTTTCCGCGTTGACGGAAAGCAACAGCCGTCTGGTGCTGGACGCGATGACTTACGGAGCGGTGGATGTGATGGACAAGCCCGGTTCCTCATTTTCGGTGGAAGATATGGGGATTGTTCTGGCGGATAAGATAAAAGCCGCCGCACAAGTGAAGAGCCCACATCAGCATCCTGCCTTGAAGCATGATCCCGAACAGCCTCAACCGGTAAAACTGGGAAGCCGGAATCTGGCGGGAAGGATTGTGGCGATCGGTGCTTCCACCGGTGGTACACGTGCTTTGGAACGTGTCCTCATGGCAATGCCGGCAGATTGTCCGCCCGTAGTGGTGGTGCAACATATGCCTGAGGTTTTTACCAAATCATTTGCCATGCGGCTTAATGACTTGTGCGCTATGGAAGTAAAAGAGGCGGTGCACGGCGACGCGGTAATTCCCGGCAGGGTGATAATAGCTCATGGTAATTATCATATGCTGCTGGCGCGTGAAGATAATACTTACAAGGTGCTGTTGAAATCTGGCGAGCTGGTGTCCCGGCATCGTCCCTCGGTTAACGTATTGTTTAAGTCTGTGGCGGAGGCGGCAGGCAGGAACGCGGTAGGAGTGATCCTTACCGGCATGGGCGACGATGGCGCCAAAGGTATGAAACTTATGCATGATGCCGGAGCTGCCACAATAGCTCAATCCAAAGAATCCTGTATCGTTTTCGGTATGCCCGGAGAGGCGATCGAATGTGGTGGAGTGGATTATATTGTGGCGCTGGATAACATCGCCGCTAAAATAATGTCTTTGGCATAGTCAGACGAAATAAAAAACGTATCGGAACAAAAGGAGGTGTTTGATATAATTTTATTGATGCAGTTAAATTGTAAAATAACAACAGGAGAGTAGAAAAATGGGTGGTAAGTGGACAATTGGAAAGAAGATGGTGGTCGGATTCATGAGTGTGGCGGTAATTACTTTACTGCTGGGGGGAATTGGTATATGGGGGCTTTTGAATGTGCAGAAAGCGCTGGGGAATATAGCCGGGAACCGTTTGCCGGATTTGCAAGCCCTTGCCGCTTTAAACACAGAGCGCATGGCTATCCGGGCTCAGACTCTGGCTATGTGGCTGGAGGAAAACTCCGAGCATTCCGTGGCGTTGGAATCATACCGGAAAATTCAGGAGGAACGTGCCTCCAGTTGGAAGAAAGTGGACGAGGCATGGAAAACCTTTAGAAGTATGAAACGCCAGTCAGAAGCTGGACGCAGACTGGTAACCGAAGCGGAGAAGGAATATAATGCATGGCGTGATGTTTACAGAGAACTCGACGGATTGATCGCCCGTTTTGTCGGCAGTGCCAGTAAAGAGGAACTTGCTACTCTATATTCTAAATACAGAGAGGTTTCTGCACGCATGATACCGATATCTGACCGTATGGGAACTTTGTTTGTGCAACTGACGGACAACAATACAAGTGTAACCAATCGCATGGCGGATGATTCTGTTAGTATGGCCGTCGGACTTGGTTGGACCGCTCTTATCGCAACCGTCATTGGAGTTACTCTTGCTGTTTTACTTGGCATCCTTATCAGCCGTGGCATAAATAAAGCTTTAACGCTGATAATCGCTTCGCTCAGTTCAGGAGCTGATCAGGTGGCCTCGGCGTCCGCTCAGGTCGCGTCGGTAAGTCAGGATTTGGCGCAGGGGACAAGTGAACAAGCTTCATCATTGGAAGAAACCTCAGCCTCTCTTGAGGAAATAAGTTCAATGACCAAACAGAATGTAGACAATGCCAACAGTGCCAACACTATGTCCGGTGAAGCCAACCGCATCGCCGATCAGGGCGTGGCGGCGATGAAACGTATGAGTGAAGCTATTGATAAGATAAAACATTCATCCGATGATACCGCTAAAATTATAAAAACCATTGATGAAATTGCCTTTCAAACCAATCTTCTGGCACTCAATGCTGCGGTTGAAGCCGCTCGTGCCGGAGAAGCCGGCAAAGGTTTTGCGGTTGTCGCCGAGGAAGTCCGTAATCTGGCACAGCGTAGCGCCGAAGCGGCAAAAAGCACTTCAGCTCTGATAGAAGAAGCCAGAGTTAATGCTGATGAGGGAGTTAACGTATCTCAGGAAGTCGGCGAAAATCTTGGCAGTATCCGTGATACCGCCGCACAGGTTGCTTCTCTGATAAGCCAGATCGCCGCAGCATGTAATGAACAAAATCAGGGCATAGGTCAGATAAGCAAGGCGGTCTCTGAGATGGATAAGGTAACTCAGCAGAATGCCGCCAGTTCTGAAGAAGCCGCCAGTGCGGCGGAAGAAGTCAGTGCCCAGACCGAAGAGGTCAATGAAATCGTACGCAGACTTTCCAGCATGGTCGGCGGAGCTAATGTGAATATCCACCCGGAAATGTCCGGTGGCGGCTCCGGACGCAATATTGTCAGATCCCGTGCCAAAGCTCCTGTGGTGAGAGCGCCTCGAGTAGCGCCACGGTCGATCAGCCGTGATGAAGTTATCGGTCTTGATGATGATGACTTCAAAGATTTCTAAATGGTGGTAAGATATTAACATATAACATTCCGGAGTACTGTGTATGAGTGCTATAAATAAAGAACCGACCGGTGATGGTGATATTCGCGCCGGAAAATATCTCACCTTGATATTGGCGGGCGAGGAGTATGGGTTGCCGATATTGAAGGTGCAGGAAATCATTGGCATGATGCCGATAACCAGAGTTCCGCGGATGCCTGAATTTGTCAGGGGAGTAATAAATCTGCGCGGTAAAGTCATTCAGGTAATCGATCTCAGGCTGAAGTTTGGCATCGAATCCCGGACGGATACCGAGACCTCATGTATAATTGTGGTTCAGGTCAAAGGATCGGGAGAGCAGAGTATCACTCTGGGGATCAGCGTTGACGAGGTCTCCGAGGTGCTCAATATCGCCTCGGATCAGATCGTGGACATTCCCGCGCTTGGCGCCGGTATTGATTCCGGTTTCATGCTCGGAATGGGTAAAGTCGGCGACAAAGTCATTATGTTGCTCGACTTGGACAGGACGTTTACCGATATAATAACTGCGTCGGGGTCAATTACCTGACGTTTTTATGACAGTGTATGTATTGTGTTTTTTGATTCAGCAACTATAATGTAACTAGACGAAGGATGTTAATCACGAGAGGGGGCGTAGAAGGGCAGATGCAGATTCATGAACTTATGTTTATCTGGTCGGACTGCGCCTCCACGTTTCGTGGACTTTCCCGGATTGCATTGTTGGATTTCCTGGATGACTTTAAGATAAATGCTTATGAAACAGGCTTGATCTCTAACTCTTTTGAGCAGTGTGAATATCATATGGCATTTGTCGTCATGGCATCGGCATTGCTGTTGATGATGATGACCGTGCTGCTGTTTGTTGTTAAGCACAAACTAGTTACCCGCAGATATATCCGGCGCATGAATGAGCAGATATATGATCTGCAGCGATTGACGGTGGAGCTAAATGAGAGCAAAGATCAGTTTGAGCTGCTTTTTGACAGTTCCGTTTCCGGTTTGTCCCTGAACGAGCTGCTTGTGGACGAGGGCGGTATGCCTCTGGATTATATCTGTTTGAAAGCGAATCCGGCGTTTAAGCGCCAGATATGGATACGGGACAAGCAGATTTCCGGTAAAAAGGGTTCGGATATATTTCCAGCTTCTGATTTTTACCTCATACTTAAAGCCTGCGGCAAGGTGGTCGCCACTGGCGTAACTCATAGCTTTGAGTATAATATGAGTGCTCTTAGAAAATGGTTCAACGTCAATATATACAAAACCAGAGATAAACAGTTTTGCATATTGCTGTCTGATATAAGCGTCATCAAGGACAGAGAAGCGGAGTTGCGCTCCAGTCGCGAACAGTTCCGTCTGGCGGTGAAAGGTAGCAATGACGGCATCTGGGATATGGATCTGAGAAGCGGCGAACTGTACCTTTCTCCACGCTGGAAAGAAATCATCGGTTACGAAGATCGTGAATTGCCAGGTAATTTTTCCGCGTGGACAGGAAAGATACATCCAGATGACCGCAAACGATTTATGGAAGCTTTTGAGGAGTGTCTGACCGGGCGTGCACATACGTTTGGCGTTGAATTCCGTATGCGGCACAAGAACGGTTCCTACCGCTGGATATTGTCCCGCGGGCTGGCGGTGTTTGATGAACAGGGCAACCCGTACCGTATGGCTGGGTCAAACTCCGATATCACCATGAGGAAACAGCTTACCGATGAGATGAATATAATCTATGAAAACATTCCCCTGTTTATCATGCTTATGGATACTGATCTGAGAATACGCCGGATAAACGAGTATACCAAAGCTTTTCTTAAAGGAGAAGATCCTTTTGGCAAGTGCCCCGGTGCGGTCTTCAACTGCGTAAATCTGAAGAATCGTGATATTGATGTTGGTTATTGCGAAAACTGCATAATCCGCAAAGCAGTCATTGATACTTTCAGAACCGGGCAGGGGTGGAATATGCTCGAAGCCCCATTGCAGCTAGTGGATCCGGAAAACGGACAGATGAAAAGAATGACCATACTGCTGTCTTCGATTTTTATTCATGTGAGCGACGAACCTATGGTAATGCTTTGCATGCTTGACATCAGCGAGCGTAAGGACGCCGAACAGAAACTTAATGGTGCTCTTAATCGTCTGAAAGACATGAATAAACGCCTTAAACAACAGACCCGCAAAGCCGGAGAGATGGCCGAACGTGCCAAGAAAGCGGATAAAGCCAAAAGTAATTTCCTGTCCTGTATGAGCCATGAGATACGTACTCCCATGAATGGCATTATCGGCATGACTTCGCTGCTCCGGGAGACCACGCTCAATCCCGTGCAGATGCAATATGTAAGTACCATAGAATCCAGCGGCGAAATACTCCTGAAGCTTATTAATGATATACTCAATATATCCAAACTTGACGCGGGTAAGATTACATTGGAGAAATCCGCGTTTAACCTGACCGCGCTGGTGGAGCAGACTATGGATGTCTTTGATGTGCAGGCTCAGGATAAGAATCTTGAGCTGAATTGTATTGTCGATCCACACGTCCCAGAGCGTCTGCTTGGAGATAAATTCCGCATCCAGCAAATACTTTCAAACCTAGTGTCCAACGCGGTCAAATTTACCGAGATCGGTGAAGTAGGCGTGAAAGTTGAATTAACCGAAGAGGATGATAATACTGTAACTTTGAAGTTTTTTGTCAGTGATACCGGCATCGGCGTCAACCCCGAAGATGCCGGGGATCTGTTCAAACCATTTGTCCAGCTTGACGCTTCCGTTACCCGGAGATTCGGAGGCACCGGGCTTGGATTGGCAATTTCCCGTCAACTGGTGGAAATGATGTCCGGTCAGATCGGATATGACGTTAAAGCCGATTCCGGAACCGTTTTCTGGTTTTTCATAAAGCTGGAAAAGACCCCTGAGTCACGACATAAAATCCAAGCAGTGGCGCCTGAATTGAAAGATAAACGCCTTTTGGCTGCATCTCATAGCGCTATGCGCCTGGATGTTCTGAAAGTTTTTTGTGAATCGGTCAAATGCCGTATAAAAACCGCTTCCGATTGTGAAACGATGATGAAGATGATCACCGGAAATGCCGGCTTTGATGTAATAGTTTTTGACGGCAATATGCCGGACGTTCAACCGGAAGCAATCCGCGCCGCTATGGCTAAGAGTAAGTCATCACGGCAAGCCGTACTGATTACCATGATACACAACAAAGGCATATCTGCAGTAAATCGGACTTTACTCGATGGCTATCTGCTCAAACCGCTTAAGCTTTCGGCTATGCCCGAACTGTTTAAAACTGTCCTTGCAGATGAATTCTGGGGAGATATAGACTTGGATGACTCTGAGAGTCGCCGTATGCAGGCTGGGTTTAGAAATGCCAACGTGCTGCTTGTTGAGGATAATAACATCAATCAGGAGGTGATTAAAGGCATATTGACCCGGCTCGGGTGCGTCGTGAGCGTGGCAAATAATGGTGATGAAGCGGTGAAGTTGTCAATATCGCTGGACTATGATATTATTTTTATGGATTGCCAGATGCCGGTTATGAATGGTTATGACGCCACACGGAAGATAAGAGAGTACGAAAAGGAATCAGGACGGCGCCACTCCATTATCATTGCCGTAACTGCTCATGCGTTGCGTGGCGACCGGGATGAATGCATCCGTGCTGGAATGGATGATTATATCTCCAAGCCGGTTGATCCTGCCGTGGTCGCAGATAAACTGACCGAATGGCTGCCGGAATCCCGACGGCCTGAGCTGGAAACACCGCTTAAGAACGATAAGGATCAGACTTCGGAAAAAATTCCCAAAGTGTTTGATGAAAATGAATTTATCGAGCGACTTATGGGGGATCGGGAACTCGGCGTCAGTGTGGTCAAAGGCTTTGCGGATGATGTGCCGTCTCTGTTGGATAAGATCGGACAGTGCATCGCCGACGAGGATATGGATGAAGCCGCCCGCCTGGCTCACAGCATAAAAGGAGCCGCCGCCAATATTGGAGCCGCGGTGCTCAGCCAACGAGCCGACGCACTGTGCTGTATTATAAAAAAGGAGGAATTCAGCGCGCTTATAAACGGATTGCTGGCATGTCGTTCGGCGTTCGATGAGCTAAAAGAGGAACTTAATGGATTTGTACAACCATCAACAGAACAGGAGCAGGGAAAATTATGAAAACTCTTATCGTTGAAGATGACTTCACCAGCAGGATGATCCTTCAGAAATTGCTGGAGCCGTTCAGTGAATGCAATATCGCCGTCAATGGCGATGAGGCGCTTATGGCATATGAAATAGCCGTCAAGGATTCTGAACCATACGATATGATATGTCTGGATATAATGATGCCGGGGATGGATGGACAGAAAGTCCTCAACGCCATCAGAAAGCTGGAAAGCGACGCCGGAGTGCCGTTGGGCAAAGGTGTGAAAATCGTTATGACTACCGCTCTTGGAGATCGCGAAAACGTTCTCAAGGCGTTCCGGAGCTCCTGTGACGCATATTTGGTCAAACCTTATGACAAAAAAAGAATGCTGGAGATATTGCAGAGTTTCAGGTTTATATAGTTGTCGCAGGTTGACCCCGCGCGCCGTGCGTAGTGCACTGCGTGTGGAGTCTCTTTGAGCGGTTATTCTATCACATTGATCATCTGTTTGGGGTTGATGATGTCATGATCCCACAGGTTTTCCAGACGCTGAAGCATCGCGTCATTTATTTTCTGACCTTTGCCGACCATCAGTATTCTGTTTACGCGCAGGTCTTCTTTGAGTATCATTCCCCGGCGCAGGTTGTTCAGCGGAATGACTTTGGTGCCGCGCACCTTTGCCCGGTGCAGGAGATGTTCCTCCAATAATTGTATTATGCGCGGATTGTATAACTTCATGTTTTCTTTCAGGATGTTCACCGCGGTCTCATTGTTGTGGCCGTGATGTATTTCCGTATCCAGATCTCCGGCGGCTCTGAGCAGTTGCGCGCCCAGCGCTATCAGGCTTTCGCGGGTCTTGTGCAGAGGAATTATTTGTCCGTCAAAATTCTCGTTCTGGCGACCGATTATTTCCGCCACTATGTCCATACGGGGAATATGGGCGATGAGTTCCCTGCCTGTTGCCGGATGATTTTTGAGCATTTCCTGTTCTGAGCTGCTTAAGTGTTCTCCGTAATAAGCCTTTTCCATGAATTCGGGCGGAATTGTTACGCAGCCGATCTGCGATAACATTGCCGCCATCTCATATATCCATGTGTCCTTGACGCCCAGCTCGGGCAGAATCGGGGAGATTATTTCCTTGATCCTGGCGGCGCGACTGAACGCTGTCGGACAAGTCATGGTAAGGATTTCCACCAGTACTTCGACGCTGCCGTTGAGCGTATCTCCAAGCAATTCCCGTTCCGCCGTAACCAGTTGGAACTGTCTTACTCCGGCTTCCAGGATCTTTTTTAAATCATCGGGTTCGCAGGGTTTAGTGATAAAACGGAACACATGACCTTGATTGATCGCCTCCATAGTCGTTTTCATGTCAGCGTTACCGGTAAGCATCATTCTTACACTGTCGGGGCATATTTCCTGCGCTTTGGATAAAAATTCAATGCCGTTCATTCCCGGCATCTGCATGTCCGCTACGATAACGGCAAATTCCACTCCTGAATTTAAGGCTCTCAGTCCTTCTTCCGGTCCGGTTGCGGCTTCCAACTGGAAATGGTTCCGGAGGTGGCGGCGTATGCCGAAAAGTACATTCGGATCATCGTCTACGCAAAGGATGTTTCGGTTTTCCATATTTAATATTCCTTATTTGATTATTCTTTTTTTCAGGACTGGAGGCGGTTCTCAACTTCTGAACTCGCACAGCTCTTCGAGTTCAGGCAGCCTTTCGGTTATATCCAGAGCGTCCAGAAAATCATAATCCATTTTGTTTTTGAACGGTGGTGAGAATTGATGTTCCAGCGCGTTGGCTATATGCACGATGGCGACTGTATCCACTTTTGTGCATTGAGCTTTTTGCGGTTCATGATGGAATGCCACTGCCTCGACTATATTGCTGGACAGCCCCCATAGACCCAGGATGTACGCTCCGACTTCAGCGTGGGTCGTGCCCAGTATTTTATTTTCCAGTTCATGAAAAGGACGGTTGTCGGTTTCATAGCTTGATAACACCTGCTTCCACAGTTCTGGCTTGTTTTCTATGAAAAAGAGTTTGCCGATGTCGTGGATCATTCCGGCAAGCATAGTCTCGTCGGCAGTCTTACGGTCATTCAGCAGTTTCATCGTGATTTTGCTGGCGTATATTCCGGTCAGGATTGAGTGGTCGTAGATGCTTTTTATATGGAATTCCTGCATTTGTTCTTCGGTGAACTCCTTGAATATTCCCGCGGTAAGTATCAGGCTGTTGATCGCTTCGACGCCAATCAGGGATACCGCCTGCTCTATGGTGTCTATGTTGCGCGGCATCCCGAAAAACGCCGAGTTGACCAGATGCAGTATTTGGGCGGTCATTGAAATATCCTGTGCGATGACCCTGGCTATGCTTCTCATGGTGCAGTCGGGAGAGCAGAGCAATTGCCTGAGTTTCTGATACAGTTCCGGCAGAGTCGGCAGGGTCGAAGCGTCGTTTACCACTGAAGTCGCCGAACCGTTATACAGGAAATCCTGTAAGCCGAAAGCCTTGCTTATCGCCTCCGTCAGTATTTCATAATCACAGGGTTTTGCCAAAAACTGATGCGTCGGACCTACCGAACGTATGATCATTTCACGGTCGGCGTGCCCGGAAAGAATAAATCTTATCACATGCGGATAGAGGTGTTTGACTTTATTGAGCAATTGTACTCCGTCCATACCAGGCATCTGCATATCGGATACCACCATGTCAAAAGCGTTGCTTTCAAGTTTCATCAACGCCTCCGGACCGCTTGCCGCAAAATCCATATCCCACAGTTCCGCTTTGCTCCTGAGCATTCTTTCCAAACCCTGAAGGAGATTGTTCTCATCATCTACAAACAGGATTTTCTTTTTTCTTGTTTTGTCCATAAGTTTTATTCCTGTAGTATGTTATTGGCTTCGTCCCCGTCATCTTTCCGGGTTCTGGGAAGCTTTATAATAAAAGTTGTTCCTTTACCCTGTTCGGATTCGAAGCTGATTTTTCCGTTATGTTTGACTACGATTATGTTTCTTGAAATAGATAAACCCTGACCGCTGCCGCGTCCTACTTCCTTGGTGGTGAAAAACGGGTCGAATATGCGTTGCTGGACTTCCACGGGGATACCCGCGCCGGAATCCTTTATCTTTATGGTAACGAATTCATCATCGTGATAGGTGGAAATTCTTATCGAACCTTTTTGTCCTGAATTTTTACCCACCATTTCACTTATAGCGTCGCGGGCGTTGATGATCATATTGAGTATGACCTGGTTAAGTTCACCAGGCAGGCATGGAATCGACGGCATGTCAGGATCCAGATCAAGTTCCATTTCTGCTGCGTATTTCCATTCGTTGCGGGTCACTGTAACGGTTGTCTCTATTGCGTTATTTATATTCGCGCTGCTTATTCCACTCACGCCGGGGTGTGAGAACTCTTTCATAGCTCTGACTATCTGAGCTATGCGTTTTACGCCATCAATGGATTGTTCGATTGCCGGCGGTATTTCGTTTATGATATATTCCATATCCGAGTTTTTTAAATCGTCCCGGAACCTGTCGATATGAGATTGTTCTACAAGTTTGCCATCATCGGCGCGCTCAAGCAGTTCCAGATGATTTTCATATAGAAGTTTGAAATCTTTTCCGCAGCCCTGAAGGAATTTTATATTGTCGCCGACAAATTGAACCGGGGTGTTTATTTCATGTGCTATTCCGGCCGCCAGTTGTCCTACCGCCTCCATCTTGTGAGATTGCTGCAATTCGCTGGCAAGATGTTTCTCTTCGGTAATGTCGATGAAGGTCTTTACGATGACGTTTTCATCATGCAAGCTTAACGCAGTTTCCGTTTTCAGTATAGGTATTTCACTGCCGTCGCTCTTGCGTAATACTTGTTCGCGGGTGCTGGCATTGTGAACATAATTAAGTAATGGGCATGGTGATTGAGGTTCCATGGGCAGAAAATCGGTATGAAATTTTCCGATAATTTCATTTATATCCTGGACACCTGTCATTTCCAGCGTGGTGTTGTTAACCCATTTTATCAGATTGTCTTTGCCAACGGTCATCACTCCAAAAGGCGTCTTGTTGAGAATGGCTTCCAGATTCTTATTGGATTTTTCAAGGTTGGATTTCGCTTTTTCCAGCTCCATGGCATTGCGACGTTTTTCACTTATGTCGATGCCGGAGGCGATCACGCCGACGATTTCCTCTTCCTCCTTTACTATAGACGCATGCCAGGATATGAGCTTTTTTTCACCCTTGAGAGTGATTATTTCCTGGCTAAATGAACTGAATCCGCCACTCTCTTTTTTTTGTATGTTTTCGATTGAAAAACAGTCGTTCGAGGAGGAGTCTTTCGGGATGAATTTTTCATTCCAGTTCAGTCCGATCAGCTCCTTGGGGATGCCCCCCAGGAATTTGCAACCATAACGGTTTACCAGAATAAGCTTGCCTTGCGGATCAATCGCCAGCAGAATGGTTGCCGCGGTGTCCAGAAATTGTTGCGCTTGCTTTCTGGCTTTCAACTCCGCCGCCTCCGCCAGACGGCGCTTTATGATAGAGCTGTGCCAGTTGAAGCTCCATAACGTAGCCAATATTGTAATTAGGCACGCCAGCGATACATACATAAATGGATAATTGTAACTGGAGCAGGCTATTATGCTCCAGCCGGGAAGATTGAGGCTGCCTGTAGATAAGCATTGGGCTCCGCCTTTTATTTTCATTGTCTCCTTGTCGATGATGATCCCGGACGGCTCCAGTGGAAAGTCGGCAAATTGATGCGATTGTTTAAGTTGATGACGTCTTTTTTCGGAAATATTGTACACGGTCTTGTATAACATATCTACGGCATTGCTGGCGAAAACCACACCGTCAGGAGAGATCAAGGCCGACTTGAAGTTCAGCTTGTTTAATTTTCTGTCCAGATGTTGCAGGCTTTGTTTTACCACTACCACGCCCGCGGGACGGGCGCTGTCTCTTGGGGAATATACCGGATGAGCAAAAAATAAGCCACGCAGATCGTCAATGACGCTGACTGCCGGATAAACTGCGGATCTGCCTTCCATCGCCCGCTTGTAATACGGACGGTAGCTGAAATTTCTGCCGGTTATGTCTATTCCGCTTCTGTGAGCGCTAGATAATATTACGGTACCTTCACTGTCCATAACAAATATTATACCGGCATCGCTTCCTTCCGCCGCCCCTTTCAACAGATTCGACGCCGCAATCTTATCCGTGTGCCCGTTGCTCCTGCATAGATCTGTGATGGAAACATCATTTGAGAGAGTCGACGCCAATCTGGCGTTATTCAGCAGAAAATCAGAGTTGATCGTACCCAGCAACTCCGCCAGTTGAGTGTTCAGCTCCCGCTGGCTGATGTTGCGGGTGATTTTGTCTCCGGATATACATATCAGTATTAACAGAGCCAATAGAACCAGAGCGTATGTTTTCACATTGCAATGAGACGTTACCACAGATGACATCTTCCCCCCTTGTCCTTATATTGATCTGAGCTTATAGTATATAGTATTATGTTAATACGTGATTAGCGATAAATCTATACCCATATGCAGGCTATTTTGCGCTTTTTTCTGGAAAAGACTTTTATTACGCCGGATTAAACGGAACATTCTTCCCGTACCCGGAAAAAAATTCCCGGTAAATACGATGTGACATGTACCGATAAATATGTTTTGTCGACCATTTTCAGCTCAAAAAATAAATTTCATCATAATTGCGCTTTTCTGGCATCAATGTTGCTCATTATGCAATCGTGAACATGGTAAAGAAAACAAAACTCTTAACTTGATAAGGTAAAAGTCATGAATATTGAACAATTACAGAATGGCTGGTTGAGTGGCATGGAAATGGTGGCGGCGTATCAGAATCAGTCAGGCGTGAATAACGCCGACGGCATTGGCAAAGAATTGCTCGGCTCCGATACTTTGCGGGGAACGGATAAACTGAACATGGTTCCCAGTGCTGAAGCTTTCACGCGGGCGATGATGGATATCAATGATAAAAATACAGATGGTATTCTTACTATTGATGAGCTTGGCAATAATCAGATGATTTTTTCCAAACTGGATAGCAATGGCGATGACGAAGTTTCCGAAGCTGAACTTAACAGCATGGTCAGTTCCAGTCTTTATGTAGTTCAGGATGTAATGCAATTGCTGGTCAAAGACAGTGATCTTCAGGGAACTTCACAGCTTGCAGAACTAATGGGCGGTAATAATCAGATGCCGGCGTCAATCACTAAACAGTTGAACGCCTTGCAGAAAGCATCGTAAAATAGATACAAAACAATCTCTTACCTGTGTGGATAGCGCGGAAAGATTTCATCGTCTGACCGCACTATCCTCCTTTTTTTATTGCGTTATGTCGCAATAAAATTCGATATTGGCAATAGTGTTTTTCTCTTATACCAGATTTTCGGCGGCGAATTTAACCGCGTTTTCAAAGATGATGCTGCCTTCGCCCTTTTCCGGCAGTTCTCCTTTGAGCTTGCTGACCGTCCAGTCCGGAGCATTGTATGGGGACAAAAATGCTTCAGGATGAGGCATGAGACCGAATATCCGTCCGCTTGGATCACATATCCCCGCAATTGAGTTAAGCGACCCGTTGGGGTTCATGGGGAATTTATCCGTTGCCTTGCCGTTTGCGTCGGCATAACGGAACACCACCTGATTATTGGCTTCCAGCTTATCGATAATATCCTGCTCGGCAACGAATTTGCCTTCGCCGTGCCGTATCGGCATTCTGATGTTCTTTATCCCTTGAGTAAACACGCAGGGGCTGTCCTCATTGGTAGTGAGGTGTATCCAGTCATCGCGGAATACTCCGCTGTCATTGTGTGCCAGCGCCGCCTGCTGTTTGAAATATTCGCCATCGACCGCGGGTACCAGTCCGAGGCGGGTGAGCGTCTGAAATCCGTTGCAGATACCGATTATTAACTTGCCGTCGGCTACGAATTTTTCCAGCTGATCACGCAGGTTGAATTTTACGCGGTTGGCGAAGACGGTTCCCGCACCCAGGTGGTCGCCGAAAGAAAAACCGCCGATGAACGCCAGAATATGATATTCATCCAAACGGTGTTTGCCGTTCAGCAGATCATTGAGATGTACCTGTTCCGCGCTGGCTCCATTGCTGGTGAACGCGGCGGCGGTTTCTTTTTCACAGTTAAGACCGAAACCGGTGATTATTAAAACTTTTACTTTTGAGCAATCCATTAAACCTTACCTCTGAGGAATATTTTAAATTTGTCGATTAATATGCAAATCTTCTCGATAAAACTACAATTAAAACCATGAAAATCAATGGCTGAAAGCGTTTTTTTTGCAATTAGCCCTGTTAAAAGGTAATGGAAGGGACTGACAGAAATAAAAAAAGCTGCGCAGCAGGTTGAACGTCGGCCTCGTATTAAACTTAACCGGCAGTGCTGTTCTGTAACACCTGTAATTTAAATCCGGGAATAATTCGCCTGTTTCTTTATTACGGTATTGGAAAAACCAACTTTGAATATTAAAGTGTATTGGGGATGGATGATTTAAGAATTTTTTCAGATCCATTTCATTAAATACGGGGTCGGTAAGCTGGAGGGCAAATATCAGAGAATGAAGAACTTCAAAATCAAGCTCATAGTTGTTGGCATGGCAGGTGTCATATTGGCACTTTCCACCGTTTTACTGTTAAAAAACAGCGATAGCGGTAGTATCAAATCACACCCCTACCAATGGCAAAAGCCAAATAACGTTTTGTCTGGAGAAGCCTCCTTGCCTGTTCGTGAAACTAATAATAAAGAGGCTCCGTTTGTCATAGGTGTATTGTATTGGTCAATGAATATTCCCGGGCAGGTTGCAATGAGGAAAGGCTTGGAAGCCCAGGCTGAAGAGATCAATGCGAATTCAAGTCATGAAAAGCCTGTAATCATATTAAAGGAATATGTAGCAGGTGATGGCGTTGCCGGCATGGAGCGTCAGATCAGGCAGATGCATGAATTGATTGACGGGAAAGTGGATCTGATCATTGTCCAACCTACTGATATTGCGGCCTTGCGGGAGCCGTTAATAAGGGCAAATAAGGAAAAAATTCCGGTTATAGCATATGATCAGCATATAATAGACGGGCAACTGGCATGTTATATTACCTCGGATAACTATCAGGCTGGCTATCTGGACGGAGAATATGTCGCGGCAAATTTCCCCCAAAACAAGAAGTTGCGCATTATTCTCGTCGAGTATCCCCACGTTTCTTCGACGGTGAAACGGGTTGACGGATTTATTGACGCGCTGGAGCAATACGAGCAGGCTTATGAGATCATCAAGTCATATAATGCCGTAGAGCCGGAAGGAGGAAGAGAGGCTGGAGCTGAAATACTTCGAGACTTTCCTGAACCTGGCTCTTTTGACGTGATTTTCACCGTCAATGATGGCGGAGGGTTGGCGATTCTTCAGGCTCTGGACGCCGCCGGACGCAAAGAGGTCTTTTTTGCGAGCGTTGATGGAGACCCGATATCTGTCATGAACATAAAAAAAGGTAATATCATGCGGATAGATTCTGCTCAATTCTGTGGAGTTCTTGGTTCTGAATCAATGAAAATGGCATACCGGTTACTTAAGGGGGAACGTATTCCACGGCAAGTTCTTATTCCTTCATTTCCCATTACTCGTGAGACCGTTGATATGTATAAGGGGTGGAACGCGCCAATGCCTGAACCTTTTAAAAAACCATGGCACAGCAATACTCCTGAATGGAGTGGAAAGCCCAGAATCATTAATGCGCAGGAGGACGCCAACCATGCGCAAAGAAAATAACGGGCGTGTTCAGCCGACGCTTATTCATTTTGACCGCGTAATGGCTTGGGTCTTCAGTATTGTGGTCTTGTTGTTAATGTTGATCGTGGCAATGCTGGGGTCTATATTTTTCTCTCACATTTCGGGGAAAAATGATGATGCCTTACAGGAGACGATTACGGGTTTACTCGCCAGTTCCATTAATCGCATCAGTTTTTCCGGAAAATATCATGCAAGAGCGTTGGTGAGGCAGATCATTGAATCGCAACCTCGCATAAAATACATTGCAATAGTTGATTCCGATGGAAAAATCATAGCAGGGGATTTGCAGGATATATCTGATGAAGAAAATTTAATCAAGCAGGTGTTAAAGGAACAGAAAACGTCATTTCTTGATGTGCTTCATAATGGGGATTTGGTACGTCAGGTCGCCATGCCATACGCCTCCGGCTATCACAATCTTACTCATGGTGTGATTTTTGTGGGGATATCAAAATCCGAAGTTAAACGTGATATATTATTTACATATATGTTTTTGGGAGGAATCATTCTGCTGTTGTCGATGTTGTCGCTTGCCGCCACCTTGTTTCTTAGCCGGAAAATCGCACGACCGGTTATTGATCTAGCATGGCAATATCAGGAGATTCTTGATCACGCTCCTTTGTTGATACGCATATCCGACGGCAATGGCAAACTGCTCGGATGCAGTTCTCTGTTTGCTGATATGTACAAGAACGAGTCAAGGCTTTTGTCGTCAGAAGTGCGACAGGTTTTTGAAAAAAACAAATGTGTCGAAGGTGAGGTTACATATTCAGTGGGAGATCAGGTCAATACATTTCTGGTAACAAGTTTTCCGGTATTACAAGAACGGGGGAAAATCAGGCAGGCATGTTCTATCGCTCTGGACATATCCGAACGAAAACAGGCCGAAGAAGAGCTCCGTCAACTGCGTAATTATCTTTCAAATATCATTGATTCAATGCCTTCAGTGCTGATTGGTGTTGATGTGGAAGGACATGTTACTCAATGGAATAAACAGGCTGAACGGGCAACAGGACGTATCGCAGGGCACGTAATCGGCAGAAAACTCGTTGATGTATTGCCATATATGTCTTCAGAAATACAACGGATAGCCGAAAGTATACGTACTCGTCAACCACGTCAGCAATTAAATATTCCGCGCCAATACAATGGCAGTGTCTTATATGAGGATTTTACCATTTATCCACTGGTCGCCAACGGAGTTGAAGGCGCGGTTATCAGAATTGATGATGTAACCAAGGAGCATGATCTGGAAGAACAATTGAATCACAGTCGCAGGATCGAAGCCATTGGACAGTTGGCAGGAGGTATCGCTCATGATTTTAATAACATACTCGCAGGAATAACAAGTGCGGCGGAATTGTTGAAAAAGCATTGCGGAGTACTTAACGAAAAGGATGCAAGTCTGGTCGATCTGATATTGAGAGCATCGGCAAGAGCCGCAGACCTGACATATAAACTTTTAGCATTCGGGCGAAAGGAAATAACCGTATCGGCATCGGTAAATATCCACAATGTAATTGACGAAACGGTGGCGATGCTGACCCGGACACTTGACAAAAAGATTTCCGTGGTTGTAGAAAAAAACGCGTCGGCTCATTCAATGGTTGGTGACGCGGCAAGTCTGCAGAATGCCTTGCTCAATCTAGGTATCAACGCCAGTCACGCCATGCCTGACGGGGGTGTTATAACCATTGAAACCGAAAACATTGACTTGGATTCTGAATCTGTTAATATTAATTCTTTTGAACTATCCCAGGGCAAATACGTAAAAATACAGGTTAATGACACCGGGTGCGGAATCCCTCCTGAAAATATGCAGAAGATATTCGAACCGTTCTTCACCACAAGAGAACAAGGGAAAGGTTCCGGGCTGGGATTGGCGTCAGTACACGGGATCGTCCGAACTCATCATGGCGCAATAAGTGTAAGCAGTACAGAGGGTTCCGGCTCTACGTTTACTATATTACTGCCATGTTCAAAAGAAAGCGCGGCGGATGTAATAAAAGATAATGAAACGGTTATTCATGGACGGGGATTGGTGCTTCTGGTAGATGACGAAGATGTTGTACTCTATACCAGTACACTTATGCTTGAAGAAATGGGTTATAAGGTGATGTCAGCGCATAATGGCAAGGAAGCCCTTGAGATATTTAAAAAACATTATCATGAAATAAGTGTTGTAATCATGGATGTGATCATGCCTGTAATGAATGGACGCGAAGCTTTTATGGAAATGAAAAAGATTGATAGAGATTGCAAAGTTATTATTGCATCAGGGTTTTCAAGAGACGAAGACATTGTAGAATTGAAGGCATATGGACTTGCCGGCTATATCCATAAACCATATCGAGATTATGATTTGGGTCGACTCCTGATAAAAGTTACATCACAAAACAATTAAAAAAATTATTTCGCGTATGGGAAACGTTTGTTCAAGTCCACTGATGGCTGGTCGTCGCAAGTTAAATGTATTTACCTGCAACTCATTGCAGCTCGCTGGAGCTTGACACATCAATAATATTTTTTTCTGAGCGGGCGAAGCGATGCGACAGAAAAATGTTATGCCAAAGAGTTTTGTCAGTCTCCTTTATTATGGATCGCTCTTTTTCTGAGGCTTTGGGTGGACTCATCGGAGTGGTTTGTCCGACCTGGCGTCGGTCGTCTTCTGCTCCGGGGCATCGGGTTTGTCGCACGATTCCTTGTCAACGCAGCTTCCGCAAGCACCTCCGCAGCCGCAACCGGAATCCCCCTGGGATATTTTATAGAAGTGTCTGGCGACAAGTAGCAACGCGGCCGATATGATCACGATCACAAAAAATATTTCCATGACAAATCCTCCCGGTTGTTTTGCTCCGCTCCCGAAGGAGCGGAATAATTTAATTTTACAGCAGTGAACCCAATTGGAATATAATCGTCGCGGCGACAAACGCAAGAACAGTACTGTAAACCGAGGCGAATATAGCCCATCTCCATTTGCCGGTCTCTTTTTTGATCGCGGCGATGGTTACCATGCAGGGCGCGTAAGCCATTACAAACACCAGCATGGCGAAAGCGCGTATACGGCTCCAGTCAGGGGATGCCGCGATGTATTGAGACAATGATTCCTCATCGGATTTATCCATTGCGTATGCCGTACCCATGGTTCCAAGAATAACCTCTTTGGCGGCGAATCCGCCGATCAACGCTATATTTTCTTTCCAGTCAAATCCGGCGAGACGGGATATTGGAGTAAGTGAACGCCCGAGCCTTCCGGCGAATGAGTTTTCCAGATTACGCTGCTTCATCTGCCCGCTGAAGTTATGATCGGCGTCGATATAAGCCATGAACGCCTGAAGTGTTTTTTGATTTTGTACTTCTGTGCCTGATTTCATTATATCAATTTCTGCGAACATCCGACTGTGAGGATCATCATTTTCTTCACGATCTTCAGATTCGTAAAGCTCAATGGTTCCTTCCAGCTTTTCTTCAGTCAAAAGCGGGGCATAAGGTGAGCGCTGTGCCGAAGCGATAAATTCCTGCGCGGCTTTGTCCCGTGCCTGTTCCAGGTCGCTGATGTCGGCGCGTGGATAATACATCAACGCCCACAGAATTATCGCGAACGCCAGAATAACGGTGGCAGCCTT
>JAFGXT010000052.1 GCA_016936495.1 Victivallales bacterium | reverse complement strand
CAAAAAGCCTGCGGCAAAGATAATATAGCATGCATTCAAGCATTTGCACGCCAACATGTTAAGTATTTTTCAGGAAACTCTAAATACAGAAATAATTTTATTTTAGGCTCAATTATTCCATATGACAAAAACGGCAAAGAACTCAAAGGACAAAATTTCTGGGTAACAAAACACTTTACAAAAGGCTTTGACGTCTTCACCGGTAGCGTTGTCATCCCCGAGGACGCCAGCGAAAACGCCAAACTGAAACTGCACTTTGACTGGTGGCATACCGGGAGAATATATTTTGATGAGATCAAAGTCAGCGCAGCAGGTACCAGCGCCGTGATCATGCCGCTGGGCCCGTCTAATCTTGCGGTCGGCAAGGAAGAACAGTTGAACTTCCGGGTTAAAATATTTGGAGAAAAACTTCCCGATACCGCGCTGTATATTGAGGCCGGAAATCAGAAACGTCTTGTCCGTCCCTCAACAGATGGTCTTTACTCCACTCGGATGAGTTTCACTCAGGGCGTTACCCCTTTAAAGGTTTACCTGCTTGATCTGGCAGGGAAACGTCTTATTGCCAAATATCATACCGACTTGTTCCGGCACAAACGCGAACCAGGCACTCCCCTTACACAAATAGACCGTTACGGACGCACACTGGTTAACGGCAAACCTTTTCTGCCTATCGGTACCTTTACCTACCAGCGCATGACGGAAGAAGATCTTAAACGTCTCCGGGACGCCGGGTTCAATTTCATTTCGTTCGGTATCAGGGCATGGAATCTCGACAAGAAAAATAGCAATTCCGCTCCTGAAATGAAACGGATGCTCGACGGCCTCAAGGAACACGGACTTATGGCTGTACTTCAACTCAATCTGATGATTCCGCAAAAAGAACACCTCCGGCAGAAATTTGAACCGGAATTTGACGGTGTATCCGGACGGGATGAATTAGTAACCGCCGCAGTCAATGCGGTAAAATCGCATCCCGCGTTCCTGGCATATTACCTTGCAGATGAGAATCACAACGGTGAGCTTCCTGATGTACAAAACTTACGCTGTAATATCGCCGCCGTCGACCCCAACCATTTTTCAATAGTCCTAACCGACCGGAGAGACAACTTCCCATACTTCGTTTCCACTGGAGACATCCTCTGCCATGATTCCTATCCCTTTGGCTCCGCAATACCCAATGAATTCGAACATACTGACAAAAGCCTTCATGCCCTGAAGGAACAACAGACCCCCTTCTGGCTCTGCCCGCAGGGCTTTGACTGGGCAAGATTAAATAAAAAGATAGCGGAACTTCCCACCGAAGAGGAAATTGTAGCCTTACCTCTGTTGGGTGTAGTTTACGGCGCCAAAGGTTTTTACTTTTTTTCCTATCATGAGATATTCACCAAGGGAGTCAAAATGGATAAGGATTATCCTGCTCAGTTCTGGCCGCGCGTGGCTAAAGCCTCTGGAATCCTTCAGGAGTTGTCCTGTTTTATCCTGTCCACCCGCGCTCCGCTGCCGCTGAAGATAAACCCGCAGTCGGGAATCGTCAGAGCCTCCGCTTTGGTGAGTGAAAAAAATGCTCTTGCCATCATCATAGTCGGCGTGAGTCAACGCAGCAATAACAGTGCGGAACTGGAGCTGCCTGCCCCTCCTGCCGGAAGTGTATATAAATCTCAATACGGTCGGACTACGCAACTGCCGTCCGGCAACTGGAAATTTGATTCGGCGGCGGTCGGCTACGATGTGGTGCTGTCCGTTCCGGCAAAATAATAACGAAGAATAATATTTATGAGAAAAATTAATCCCGATTTCTGTTTTAACTCTCCGCAGTCCCATTTTGGCGAAGTCGGACGCTTGGACGCCCAATGGATCGGCGCTCCCGAAGCTGTCGCCGCGCCGGTGGTCATGATGTTCCGTTTGATAGTGGAACTGCCGCAGGCGGCGACGCTGACCGTACATGTGTCCGCCGATGAACGCTATATTTTCAGCGTCAACGGACATGAGGAAGGACGCGGCCCCGAACGCGGTTCTCTTGAAGCATGGTTCTTTGAATCTTACCAGATCGAGCTCTCTGCCGGACGCAATGTGCTTTGCGCTCAGGTGTGGGCGGCGGGAGAATTCATGCCTCACGCTCAGATGTCCGCAGGCTTGGCTTTTCTGCTGGTATCGGAAGAGCCTGCACTGGAGCTTTCCACGGGAATCGCGGCATGGGAAGCGGTTGTTCTCGACGGTTGCGGCTTTATTCCTGCCCGGATATGCTGGGGGCGTGGCGGCGATACTTTCATCGACGGCAGGAATATGAACTGGGAGCTACTCTCCGGTTCCGGTTCCGGCTGGCGCAAAGCTATGACTTTATGCCATGCTTTCGTCGCCGGAAAAACCAATCAGCATGACGTCGACGCTAGAATGCTAACTCCGGCAACGCTCCCGCCCATGAAAATGGAGCCATGGACAAAGGGGCGCGTTCGCTATGCCACCGCCACCGGATCCGGTACTGATGAGATGATATCAGTGCGTAACAGTGCCCCGGCACTTGCCGCTCAACTGGAAATGGCATGGAAGACAAGCATACCGCTGACCATTCCTGCTCTTAGCGAGTTCCGGGCTATTATAGATTTTGATGACTATGTCTGCGCCTATAATACGCTGAATATCTCAGGCGGACGCGGTGCCGTAATAGATCTGCTCTGGGCGGAAGCTCTCTTTGTTGAGAACAATCCCAACACCTGCAAAGGAAACAGAGATGAGATCGACGGTAAATACTTTATCGGCGAGGGCGACTGCTTTATCTCCTGCGGCGGCAAATCCCGTTCCTATGCGGGTTTGTGGTGGCACTCAGGACGTTATCTGATGCTGAAAATAAAAACTGGAGAAACGCCCTTGATTTTGAATGGACTGACCATATGCCAGACCGGATATCCTTTTGAATTTGTATCGGAATATAATTTTTCATGTCAGGAAATGAATGAAATAGCACCGATTATGAAACGGGCGCTGGAATGTTGTTCGCATGAGACATTGATGGATTGTCCCTACTACGAACAAATGATGTATGCAGGAGACACGCGCCTGGAACTGCTGGCGATATATACCCTCACCAATGATGACCGCCTGCCGCGCAAAGCCATACGCACTCTCAACCGTTCACGTGATTTTCAAGGGCGTATAGCCTCGCGTTATCCGTCCAAACTGCGACAACTTATTCCTGGCTTCGACCTTTACTGGATCGGTATGGTGTACGATTATGCCTTGTGGCGTGGAGATCGCGAATTTGTCCGGGAAATGATGCCGGCGGTTCATATGACGCTGGAGCACTTTCTTAACCACCTTTCCCCTGAAGGCTTGCTCGAAACTCCGTCGGGATGGAATTTCATGGACTGGGTTCCCGCTTGGAACAGCGGCATTCCCCCGGTAGCCGCCGATGGTTTATGCGCATCGCTTAATTTTATGCTGGTATATATTATGAAGCTGGCGGCGGAACTGGATGAATGGCAGGGGAATGCCACCGGCGCGGATCGATACCGCTCTCTGGCGGGTGAGCTTGCTCGCAACGCCGCCGGACACTTCTGGTCGGAAGAGCATATGATGTTTGCCGATGATTCAGATAAGTGTTATTTCTCAGAACATACCCAGTGCTTCGCGATACTCAGCGGCGAGTTTTCGGAAGAGCGCGAGAAGATGATATTTGACCGTGTAATAGTTTTCCCGGAAGCGGCGCGCTCGACAATATACTTCTCTCACTATCTGTTTGAAGCCTCCCGCAAGCTGAAACGCGGCGATTTGGTGCTCGAACGTCTGCGTCGTGACTGGTTTATTATGCGTACAATGGGTTTCAAAGCCACTTATGAAACTCCCACGCCCAGTCGTTCTGACTGCCACGCCTGGGGCGCACACCCGCTCTATCACTATTACGCTTCGATAATCGGGTTCAGACCGACCGCATTGGGCTCCGGTAGATTCACCATTGAACCAATGTGCGATTTCCTGGATCATTTTGACGCGGAACTACTCATGAAAGACAAAATCATCAAGATAAGCGGAAGAAAAGACCATGAAACTCAACATATGCAGGTGAAAATCAACAGCTCCCCGATGTCTACGGTAATCGATTCTCACGTGCTATGCGAAGCATAACAGAGAAACTATAGCTTCTTCCTGAATTATCTGGCGTTGCCGGTAAGTCTGACCGAATGACGACTGACCAGCGCATGTGAAATAATCCCGGGAGAAGTGCATTCCGCATTGTTGATTCGGGCTGTCAGAGCCATTACCGCCGCTTGACCTATCTTTTGCGTAGGCGTTTGAATAGCGGTTATTGGAGGCATTACACTCGCCAGTTCATTGTTATCCTCAAAACTGACCACCGAAAAATCATCGGGAATATTCAAATTCATGGCGCGGCAACCATGCACAAAACCCGTACAGATAGAACTCTGCGTGAAAATCAACGCTTCCGGTCTGTCCTTTATACATGCCAGTTCCGCCGCCAGTTGCTCGCCGCTTTGACGGAGATTGTCCCTGATCTCCAGCGTCGCAATGTCTGATTCTGCAATGTGATAGTGCTTCAAGGCGGCAATAATTCCGTCATAACGACGACGGTGCACGGCATCGTCCAAAGACGCAGAAACCACATGAAAGCGACGGTGATGATGACGCAATAATAACATCGCCGACTGGTATCCCGCCGCGTAATCATCGGCGATGATATGGTTTTTCGCCACATTTTTTCTCGCGTCCTCATTATCCAGATGCCCGATCACCACCGCCGGAAGTTTATTCTGCGGACTTAACAAATATCTGCACAGTTCATAATTCGGCGGTGCCGCGACGGCAATTATTCCACTGAGCATATTCAGTGCCGCCAGAGTATTTTTTCCGGTCGCATCCAGCTTCGCCTGTGCTGGACAAATGATTTGCATAGAATATTCCATATCCATCAGCTCATTAAAGCAGCAAGACAGTATCCGCGAATCATACGGGTCCAGTAGCACATCATGATATGGAGGTAGAATAACCCCGATAATGTTGCTTCCGCCCGCCTTCCAGCGCGGCTTGAACCCCGTCCGCGCCAGTACTTCATTCACCTTATCCCTGGTCTTGGCGTTAATCCCCGGATGACGGTTCAGTACTCTGGAAACTGTTGCCGGGCTGACGTTCGCCATCTGCGCAATATCGTATATAGTCAATTCTTTGCCTGCTTGCATGTCTATTGCTCCTGTGGTGTTGTTGGTTGACTTTGTGAAACTGTTTCAATAGAGATTATAGTGCCTGTGAAATAAATTTTCAACACAAATTCAATCTTTAATGAATTTTTTTTAATAAAAATATTGACTTAAAGCATCAGGTATAGTAATATATTATTAAACAGTTTCAAGAGCATATTAATTTTGATGTAACGGAGGTGTGATTTATGTTACAGATTATCAATGAAGGAAAGCCGGATCGAATCCGCCGCTCCCACTATTTCACGCTCATCGAACTTCTCGTTGTGATAGCCATCGTTGCAATCCTCGCCTCGATGCTGCTTCCAGCGCTGAACCGAGCCAGAGAAACAGCCAAGTCCATCGGGTGCCTGAGCAAGATCAAATCTCTGGCAAAAGCAGACGCAATGTAT
>JAFGXT010000051.1 GCA_016936495.1 Victivallales bacterium | reverse complement strand
GTCCATGCTACTCCCAGCGCTATCGAAAGCCAGGGACAGAGGATACCAAGTTAAATGTGCATCAAATTTGAGTCAGCTTGGTAAAGGAATGGCAATGTATATAGGCGACAATAATGACATTTTGCCATATTTCAATATAAACAATACTCAGGAAGGCGGCTGGCAGCTTGCAGTATTCCAATATGTTAAAAACTATTCCTTATATAAATGCGATAAAGACTTTGTCAAGAGAAATGCAGGAAGCTATAAACCATGTTCATATGCATTTAACACAAAGTCTTATAGCGATCCCGTTGATCGTCCCTCTGGAAAAATGATCGGAAAAATAAAAGTGCCATCGGAAGTATTTGCATTGGTTGAAAGTCCTGGAACAATGTCATGGGTTGATGCCGGCTGGGTTAGTGGAACCACAAAATGCTGGTGGACTTATTCCAATTCCGCCTCAAAAATAGTACACCGGAATGGGGGGAATTTTCTTTTTGTTGATGGACATGTTGCTTTTTATCCATATGCTGAAATCAGAATGACTTCACCATCAGGACCATTAAAGGGATATTGGACGACTACCACTGGTGACTAGGACAGAATATATAAATTTTAACAACAAACAGCAGGAGTTTTTTAATGGTTGATTTTTACAGGAACAGTAATCCTCACGGATTGAAACAAATCATAAAAATGAGTTTTATCACGCTAATATTGGTGATTGCGCTTATTATAAATATTTCCATGAATGGATATGCCGCTAATCAGGGAAATAATGCTGAAGGTCTCATTGAATATGGACTTCAATCAATAGGAATAATAACAGCTCCCGAAGCAATAAAAGTTGGTGATGAAGCTGTTATTGTTATAAAATTGACCGCTAAAGTATCTTCCCCGGCAATGCTCAGGTGTGATTTGCATTATCGTAATGCCAAGGGGGGAGGTTTTCTGGCTGCAACAGCATCACAGAAAATTTCAGAGAAACAGAGATATGAGTTTAAAATAAAAGTACTTCCCAAAGAAAGCATCTATCAGGTTATTCCTATTATTTATATTACTCCAGATGGCAGTTGGAAAAACAAAATAATAAATGCACAGGGTCGCCCGATAAAAGTAATACAGATTTCTCCGACTAAACAAGAACGAATACTGTCCTCCAGCTATCCCATGTCTTTTGCGAAACATACAAAGGTAAAAATTCAAGGACGAAAGGAACAGGTACTGGAGCATAAGGCCATATGGAAACCCGTGGGTCCTGGCTTCCTTAATGTCCCGATGAATGTCCATATTGACGGTAACACTATCCTGATGTTGATTGATATAGGTGGTTTGATTCGTTCGACTGATGGCGGTAAATCATGGCATTATTTGTCCTATTCGTTGGAAGGCGGAATTGCCGCAAGAAATTTTCATGACTTCGATGTAAATCCGGTAAAGCCTGATTCGATAATTATCTGCGGTGATTATATTTTTCACTCGGAAGATGGCGGTAAAACTTGGAATGAAACGGCAAAAGGACTGCCAGAGTTTATTTATAATCAATGGCGTAATAGTTATGGTAAAATCAAGTATACCAGTAATGGAAAAACCATATTTACCGCTGTTGGAGGAGGACTGCAAGCGACTAATAGCAATGTTAAGCAAACTCTTGGTTTATACACTAGGAAAACAATTTATTTTAGCCGTGATAACGGCGTTTCGTTCTCAAAACTAGAAATTTCAGGAAAACCATCAGTAGTTGCTAAAATATACCCTCATCCGTCCAGATCGGATACCGTTTATTTTTCATTTCGTGACGGAACGATTTTTAAAATCGACAATGCCAATGCGGAAAAGCCAGAGCTGGTTCCCGTTTCCATCCCTGACGGATACTACGTTGTTGATATGTCGATCAATCCCGTAAATGCCGACGAGTTGCTGTTGGCGTTGAACCCGATTGACGGAAAAAACAATGCATCCGTATATCTATTGAATGGTAATAATTTGAGAAAAATTTCCTTGTCTGTCGACGGCAAGGAAAAGTCTATTCGAAAAATTTCATCGATTTCATATAACCCTAACAAGCCCACGCAGGTTATTATTGGATGCGGCGGGGACAAAGGGTTGTTTATTTCAAATGACTCGCTAAAAACGTTTCATGAATTCTATTTGCCGCAAAAATTCTATGCAAATAGTATGCTTGGTCATTTTTACGGAGCGATTGAACGTGTGTTCTTCGGAAAATCTCCTATTGCGGTTGTTGTCTCAATGATTGGCGCATGGGCTACTGATGATAATTTTGGAAGTCTCCGCGATCTTAGTATGATATACAGCAATGGCACACTTGGAAATCGCGGAGTCTCAAGTCCGGCAAATATTAACAATATAGCAATTACTAGAAATGACACGTTCTTTTCGGCTCAAGACCATGGTGCCTGGCGTTCTGCGTCAAATGATTTATCCCGATGGATTCCTGTAACTGGTCTCAAGCAGCAAAAAGCAGGATTGTTGCAGGATGCCCCATGGGGAAAATATACATGGTTCTGGCGGATTGGAAATATTTTTGCCTCTGACGATGCGGGAATTGTTTATATTTGCTGCAACGCAATGATGAATAAAAAGAAAAATGGTTTTGAAGCCAGAAAAAAATTTATGAGGTCACACGACCGAGGCGAAACCTGGCAGGATATTACTGCTAAGTTAGGATTAGGAGATGTTTTCCCGGAAGGAAATACTGTGGTTCGTATGATTTTTGATCCCCAAGACTCTGCCCGACACTGGTTACTTATGTCAAACATGTTGTTCTATACTGAAGACGGCGGGAATCATTTTTTACGACAGAGTCCTCCAGCATGGGATGAAAAGTCTAAACCAAATTTTTGGTTTTCGGATATAACCTATGATGCCGGGCATAATGTTCTTTATCTTTCGTCAAAAACAAACCGTTTACATTTTCAGGAAAAATTGAATCATGACATGATGCCTGCGGCGTTGTATCGAAGTTTTGATCATGGAAAAACGTGGCAGCCATATGATATTGGACAACATTCTATTGCATCGTTGGGGGTTACCGATACAGGAACTCTTGTGGTCGGGACTTTGAAAACAGCGGATCAACCAGCGCGTTTGATTATTATTCCATGGGGGAAATCATATTCTCCCGATATGATCCGACTTACTGCTGGAGATACTCTCAAAGAAATCTCACATAATCAGATTGAAATTGCACCCATTATTTGCGATGGGGAAGATATCTTCGCTTATTCCAACAATGCCTGGATACGTTCTGATCGTACGATGGGGCAAGGACCGCTTCTTTCTCGGGATGGCGGCAAATCGTTTAAATGGATTGTTTACAATTTGCCGATAACAAGCATATGGTCGGCAGATATGAAGCATGGTAAGATTCTGATAGGAACAACTTTTGGGCTGATGTACTGGAAATATAAATAATGTTTAGCCGTAAACTCGACGCGGTATTAACGCCATTCGTGGATAATGAAGATAAATGAGGTTAACGAAAAAATGAATAGAAATCAACAGAGATACAGGTTGCCGGGACAATCCGGAGTAAAACGTTTTTCTCTAAATCGAACATGTGAAATTTATAATTTCACACTCCTCGAACTCCTCGTGGTGATAGCCATCATTGCAATCCTCGCGTCCATGCTACTCCCAGCGCTGAACCGAGCCAGAGAAACAGCCAAGTCCATCGGGTGCCTGAGCAAGATCAAATCTCTGGCAAAAGCAGACGCAATGTAT
>JAFGXT010000050.1 GCA_016936495.1 Victivallales bacterium | reverse complement strand
TACTGCATATGAACTATATCAACGTTTCAACATTGCAGAAAGAACAGTGCCTCCGCCACCAGCAACAACTAAAGATTGGGACTCAATTACAATTGCCGACATCACCGCAACACCGGAAAAGTTTTATGCCGATACTGGAACAGATACAGGCGTAACAGGAATAAAATCTCCAACAGACCAGAATGGACTTGGTATTCCATGGCTCGCCAATTTTGGAAAGACGATTGACCCTGCAACAGGTGCAACGTCTGATGACGATACGTTAAAAGGTACATTTGCCGCCGTTGCCGACAAACGGAATCAAATTATTGCAAACCTCATAGATTATTGCGACAGCAATGATGTCCCGACCACTGACGTAACTCCCGCTAATTGGGATGCCAGTGCCGTCACTTATCATGGTGGTGGAGCCGACGGTCGTCCGACTTATACTGGCAACGAACGCACCTTGTACATCAACCGGGTAGCGACTTCAGGCTATTTAACTTTTGATGGCACTGATGACGGAGGTACACCCACGCCATTGTATACAACAACAGTAACGGCAACCGGAAAAATAGGAGTGGAACTTGTTGATGTTTATGGAAATATTGTTGGATTTGAAACTCTTTCCGGTAACTATGAAGTAAAAGTATATGGGAAATTAACTATAACCCTGACACATGACGCGACTGGAGACACCACAAAAACAGAGGACTTCACTGCAACCATTAATCCGTTTGGAGCATTGTCATCTGATGGCTACACTTTTAAATGGGATGATAGCGGAGCTATTCTTTCTGGTCAAATTATAAGCTTGGAAAAACTCGGGGCGCGCCCGACAATAACAGACGCATCGGCGACAATTGAAGTAACTTCCGCGGTATTGTTTCTTGATGGTAATGCTGTTGATTTTGCAAAATTCAAAGACGCTACATCTGCTCCTGCTTTGGGTGTAGAAACCTGTAGCTTTTATTCTGGACAGCCAGGAAGTGGCTCTACCAACACTCAGAGTACCGATGTATTTTTAATGTATATGCAGGGCGTTGATCCCCGGCAAAATCTGAATCCGGGAGACTGGACAAAGGGTAATAGTAAATTAACTGCTCTACCTATCGGCGCAAGCATGGGCTTAACGCCACCTCGATCTGTCAGGACTTCAGGAGACACGGAACCCGATGCGTTAAACACTAATAACGGCGTAGGAGCCGACAACGGAACCCCACGACTTTCTACTGCCTTTATCCGCAACGCGCCAATGACATCTCTTTGGGAAATAGGTCGAATACACCGAGGCGCAGCGTGGGAAACAATAAACCTAAAAGTATACAATGAGGATTTAAATGTAAAATTCGGCGCAGGAGGACGTGAATATGACAAGGGTGATTCTAATATTTTAGATCAGCTAAAAATGACGAGCACTTCAAGTTCGCCAACAAAAATAAATCTGTTAGTAAATAATGATACTTTAATGTATAGAGTCCTTTATGGTCTTATTAATAGAGTGAAAATTGGACAGACCCCTGATTCATCTGCGGCAGGTTTTACTGGCGGCACAGCGATTGATCTTAGTGGTTTTTTCTGCGAAGATGTATTCAAACAAGCTATTGAAAAAAGCAAGGATTTTAAATCACGGGGAGCAATTTCACTGGTAAGCAATCTTACCGATGGTACTTGCGGAGTGGCTCAAACTAATGATGCCCAACAGGAAGAAATTATTGGAAAAATAACCAATTTGACAACCACGTTAGCAGGAGAAGCGGAATATTATTCTGTTGTTGTACTTGCTCAGGCGATTAAAGATGTAGGACCACCATTTGACCCAGCAGGACCACCAATCGCCCTACAAGGAGTGGACATAGTAAAAAATGTCGAAGGATTAGGCGAAATCCCTGTTAAAGCTCTGCGTAACCGATATGACAGGTATGCTGATGAGATTTTAGCGGAACAGAAGATTGTGGTAACCTTAAGAAGAATTCCTGTTGGTGGTGGATTGTTTAAATGCCAAATTATTAAGTTTGAATTCATCGAGGATTAAGCGCATGAAATACTTAATGATATTTACATTGTTATCGGGAACGTTTTTATCCGTCTGGGGACAACAGACAGAAATTCCGGTACAGCAGAATAATCCCTGGTTGAAAACAACAAAAGAGAAATTGACCGGACAACCACAGTGTATGACGGAAGTCCAACGCGAAATAATATTCAGGGATTTGGAAAGATTCAAAGACGTGATTACCCAAGGCTACCAGAATGGTAAGCCAATAGTCAGTTCACAGTTTCCACTATACGCGGCGATAGTGAAAGACTGGGTGCGTGGATATAAGTATCTGGAACTGGATACGGATCTGGCACAGGCATGGTTTGTAAAAATCGTCAGGTTGTTCAATGAAATGTATAAGTACAGTCGGGAAATGGATGTTGCGGAGGCAAAGAAAGATACCAAAGCTTTCGAAGCCGCCAAAGTCAAATACAATAAAGCCATAGATATGTACATAGAACTGCTGAAAAAACCAGAACGCACTCCGCGAAAACGTCGTGAAGCCCTGGAAGTCGAAAAAGTCAAAGAATTTAAAGCCTATAACGAATATCTACGCAAACTCGAACGCGAATCCCGCCGGGCAGAAAAATAATAATCCAGCGTTCCGCCGCTGGACCACGTCCGGCAAGGTGTCGGCGCCATGTACTTTTCAATATTGCGCAGCAAGATTGACGGCAAACCTGTTAAGGATTTGTGCCAGTCGATTCTGCCGACTGAATCAAATCCTTAACATTAAGCACTTGCCTCCGGTGGCTCACCGGACGACTGTCGGGCGGAACCGACTAGCCTAGCGGCAATGAGCGCTCCCCCATAAGTTTGGAATCGGACATATTTTTTATTTGTTGAAAGCGTTGACTGCGAGGTCCCCACATAAATGCGGCGATTTCAATGAAGCTGGAGCGAGCGTAGAATTTGGATGGGTTATTTTTGGCTATGGAGCGCATGGAATTGAAGAGGATATTTCTAGCGTCTTCCGGGGTAGGAAGCGAGGGGGAATTGGAATTGATATTTTGTATACGTTTAAGGAGCATGGGATCTTTGAGCCAACCGCGAGCACCCATGACGCCGGAACATCCTGCCTGGAAAAGTTCGATGGCGTCGTTGATGGAATAGACGTCTCCGCTGCCGAAGATGGGAACGGAGGAGAGTTGAGCGGCGGAGGTCATGCGTTCGCGTCTGCCGGGGGACGGGTTATACAGTTCCGATACGGTGCGATAGTGTACGGAGAGGAAATCGACGCCGCAGGAGCAGAGTTCGGGTATATAGGAGTGCATTTCGTTTGGGGAGTCGAATCCGGTACGAATTTTAGCGCTGAGGGTGATTTGCGGATAACGTTCGCGCAGGGTGGAAATGATACGACGCATGGCGTCGGGATTTTTAAGCATGGCGCCACCGCCGCCGTGTTGAACGACGCGTTTACTGGGACAGGCGAAATTCAGGTCAATTCCGGCGACGTCTAACTCCAGGATAGCAGCGACGGCGTCGGCGATTTTGCGATGATCGGAGCCGAGGAGCTGAACGACGACGGGCAGATCATATCCGAGGAAGGGTTCGAGGAATTTATATATGGCTTTATGTCCGGGCACGGAAACGGAGATGCGGATAAAAGGGGTCATCCATCCTGAAACGAGTTTAAGTTCGGCGACGGCGGCGCAGAACAAATGATGCATAACGCCTTCCATGGGTCCGGGGATAACGGAAGGGATTGCCCATTTACCGTGGTTAAGGGGGAGGACTGAAGGGCATGGCGTCATTTTATCAATCCGGCAAATGCTGAGAGGCATTGCGACCATATATCTTTGGAGCTGATGAGTTGTTCAACCGGCGGGGGTTCGGGCGGGCATACGCGGAACTTTACCGCCAGAAAGACATTGAGCCAGAGGAAATGATCAGCGTCAAAGCCGATGATAGCGTCGCGCAGTCCGACAAAATTTCTGGCTTTATTAAGGGCTTTAAGCACCATGGCGTCGCGTTTAGCGGAACGGTATTTGACGGCTTCGGTGATGGGGTCGAGGTCAAAAATAAAGTGGTCTTGCTTGAGTTTATCGTTATAGGGGTCGAAAAGTCCGGGATCATCGACGTATCCGCCCCGTACATGGAGTTCAAATTCAAGTTTCGATTTTTCAGCGGCAATGCGCAGCATCTTGAAAAAACTGTTATCGGCACAGGCGTCGCGGAAGCGGTTCCACTGCCATGAATCGTTCATAATGAGCGAGCGGCCTTTTTTTGACGGATACACGGCGGCGACTTCGGGCGCGAGGCCTTTTTCAATAAAGAAGCCACAGGCGATAGCGGATTGTTCCTTGTCCGCCCAGTCAAAATAAAGTTTGCCATGATGATAAAATGGCAACGCGGCGGATGGAACCAGCCACCAGGCGCATTCAATGGCTTTGAAACGGTTGAAAGGACGTCGGGCGAGTTTGCCGCAATCGACGGAGGCGTATTCTTCTATTGCCTCGCACAACCTGCGAGGAGTCATTTTTTCACAATAGAGCATATATCAGCAGACCTCGGCGGGCTCGCAACATTGTGCCGTATGAACGGCAGGTTTGCTGGCGCTGGAGTGGAAATTTTTATTTATGACCTGTATACTGCCAAGTTCGCCGTCACCGATATTATTAAGCACTTCGACGCATTTAATTCGGAGGAGGAAACAAATCGGGCGATCGGTATCGGAGAGGGTCTCGAAATTGCCCTGCCCTTTGGAAATGATAAGATCGGCGCTGTTGAAGAGCCGCATAAACTCGTCATCAACATGTTTGAGAACGGTGCCGGGGCTACGGTCGCCATTGTCGATTACGCGGGTAAGCTCGTGCAATCCGGAATGTTCGGCTTCACGCGGGGTTACGTCATTGAGGATGGCGCCGCCACGAACGGCGACGGTGATCTTGTCTTTATATGGTTCGATGAGCAAACGGTCAATGACCGCTTCGCCGCAGTTGTCGCACAGATAAAGGATGTTTCGCGCGGAATCAAGCTTCTGTTTGAGTTCACGCACGGCGTTAAGATCAAGAGGCATGGAAAGCACTTCAAGAACGCGGTCGCGCGCGGTACTCAGCTGAAAATCACTGTCGGCGCCGAAATCGATGATGTTCCCGGCTATGACCAGTCGGACAATGGTCTCGAAGCTGTCCGGGGAATTTTCGACGACGGCACGCAATTCCGGCAGTAGCTGGAGCGCGATAGATGTAGACATATCTTTTAATTCTTCATAGGGGTCATCGACGCCGGTAATGCCGCGGATGATGGCATGGAGATTACGCGCCATTTCCGGCGGAGGTGAATCGAAATCAATGGTGGCGATCTGTTCAAGAGTTTTTTTCATGATCCGCTTTCTGGTTTCCGGGCACCGGGTAACCATTTTCGATACATGTAATGCGTGGTTGACCATACAGGGTATGCAATCCAGGGCGCTTTTCATAAGAGGTACTTCCTTGAAAATTTATTCATCAAATCTTTACATGTGAATTTAGTACGCAAAAGAGGATATTTCCAGTTTTTTCAAAGCGATAGCGCAATTATTTTACTCCGCCAGTTGGTAGTACCCGCCATTACGGGGGGCACCGCGGAATTCGATTTTATTTCCGGCTTTCAGCTTACCAAGATGACGTTGCACCGAGCGAAGCGGGATATTAAGCGCCACAGCAATCTCATTAGCGCGACATCCAGGCTTACTTCTCACAAATGCCAACACCTCGTTTACTCCGCCAATTACTCCGCCAATTACTCCGCCATCATCTATAGCAAAGCTCTGATATATTTTCAAAGCTTGCAGAATTTCTTCAAGCATGAAATCAATAAAGACGCCGGAATCAGCCTTGGCGGAGCTGTCATTGATGGCGTTGTAATATTCCTGCTGATTATCATGAACCATGGATTCAACCGGGAGATATAAAAAGACAGGGTGAAGTCGTCCGAGGAGCAACGATTGCCAAAGCCGTCCAATACGCCCGTTGCCGTCATCAAAAGGATGAATGAACTCGAATTCATAGTGAAAAACGCAACTGCGGATCAGCAGGTGATCTTCGGCATTTCTCACCCATGAGAAGAGCTCATTGATTAACGCCGGAACCCGTTCAGCCGGCGGCGCCATGTGAACGATTTGCGTTCCGGCAAAAACACCTACTCCTCCATGTCTGAAGCTGCCCGGATTTTCGACCAGTCCATACATCATAACCTGATGGGACTTCAAAAGATCTTCGACTGAAAATGGATCAAGCTTCGGGGCAAGATCATATGTCGCGATGGCGTTCCTGACTTCCTGAATCTCACGAAGCGGCGCTATGACTTTTTTCCCTTCAAGAATAGCGGTTACCTGGTTTTCGCTCAAGGAATTGCCTTCTATCGCCAATGATGACTGAATAGTCTTGATCTTGTTGGCTTTGCGCAATTTCAAGGTGTCCTGTTGCTCCATCCGGATGACATAACGTTCGATAAGCGCGGATATTTCCGCAATCATGGAAATGGCTTTGGCAGATATTTTAAACGGCGGAGAGTATGTCATATCGGCGTCCTCCTCAAGTTGTCTGTTTATCTCCGCCAGTGATGGCGGGAAGGAAAATATAGAATCGTGTGCCTTTACCGAGGTCAGACTCGACCTGCACCCAGCCACCATGATTGACGATGGTTCCATATACCATGGACAAGCCCATACCGGTGCCCTTGCCTGGATCTTTGGTGGTGAAAAACGGCTCGAATATCCGCTCCATGGTGTCTTTGTCAATGCCTTCGCCATTATCCTCGACCACGATACAATGAAAATCCGCAAGATGAAGCTTGCTGGCATCACCAAGCTCACGGGGCGGAATGAGTTTTATTTTTAACTTGTTCGCTTTGGCGGTGTACACTTTGATGATGCTGTCACGCTCCGGAGCCGCCGCCACCGCGTCGCGAGCGTTGAGCAGTAAGTTAAGCATAACCTGTTGCAGTTGCACCATATCACCGAAAACCATCGTTTTATGGCGCGGCAGGGTGAGCTCCACATCCACGTCCTTATGTCCGCGGGGAATGAACAATTCTATACTTTTTTCGAGCAGGTCAGTAAGGTCGAGCTCACGCTGTATATACTTGCCTTTACGGGCAAAACCCAGCAACTGCCGGGTGAGTTTCGCCGCCTGTTCGGAGATGTCTATTACTTTATCAACATGTTTGATGACCTGCGGATCCTGAACTTTGTGGATATATTTTATCACGTCGAGGTGACCGATTATGGAATGAATAAAGTTATTGAAGTCATGCGCCACGCCTCCGGCAAGCTGACCGATGGATTCCAGGCGTTGAGCATGAGCCAATTGCATAGTAAGCTCCTCTTTTTCACGGTGCATGCGATTGTGTTCGGTCATGTTGCGTCCGACAACAACGAACATCTTGACGTTTTCGAAGTCAATGGGGGATATGGTTACACTCAGCTCTACTTTCTGTCCGTCGCCGCCCACGGCGTGGCATTCGATATGACGGCTGTCCGCGATGACGCCGTCATGTTGCTCCAAAGCCATATAATTCCGGTTCCACATCAAAGGCTTATCCTCGGCGTCAAAAAATATCGAGGGAAAATATTTGCCGATAAGGTGAGGTTTCATCGCAAAGCCCATAATACGACAGGCGGCAACGTTGGCGTCAATGATCCGACCTTTTTTGTCAAGCATAAGGATCACTTCCGAAGCGCTTTCCACCACCATACGGTAACGGTCTTCCCATTCGTTTATGTGTACCTGAAGTTCACGCGCCTTGCTGTAACCGCCAAAAAAAGCGAACACAATATCCAGCGCCCTGCGGCTTTCTCCAGGTTTTTCCTTTTCAATCCGGAACAGATATATCGTCGCCAGGACACTGAGGATAAGAACCGCCACCGATCTTATAGTCAAAGCAGAAGTTATATAGTCAATCCAGGCGCTCTGTCCCCAATAGGTAAAGGAGGCGACCAGAAACGCGTCCGCCAGTTGCGTAAAAACCAGAGCCCCCAGGCAGCAGAAAAACAAACGACACTGCATATTCCTCAAACGCTGAAAGAATATCGGCAGCAAAAACATGTCTATAATCAGGGACAAAGTAGTACCCGCCATGGATTTCTGGCTTACCAGCAGCAGGTATTCCACGGAATCGGCGGTAGGGCCTTTGGTTATGGCAAAGCCGTCCCAGTTGCACTGCACTCTGGTTATCGCGCTGAGATAAGTATAAAAACCCAGACTGGCGATGATGCCGATAAGCATCCGTTGCATCGCCAAAGTACCCTCGCTGACGTAGATGACCAGCATCGCCGCCAGGCTCGGCAAAAACAACGATACCGCCGAAACCTGAAAATTCCCGCCCCATATATCAATTTTCACCTCCAGTCCGGCAGTACTGATAATATGGGTGAACACGATCAGCAGTCCCACAGAGATGTAAAAAGAAGCGTTGCCGATAAGCTTACGCAAGCCATGAAGCAGCATCAGGGTAACGAAGACAAAAATCATCTCCAGCAATGCCAGCCCCGATGCCGTAAAAATGTCCAATTTTTCTACCTCTTATCAGCGTTCTTAAGTCTTTCGCGCACCAGTGAAGCGCGGAATACATCGCGTTCCTCAGAGTCAATCTCCTTACCCGCGTATTTTTGCAGATGTGCCGGATGGATGATAATGAACAATTCGTTGACCGTGTGCAGGTCAATGGACGAAAACATCCCCAGATCCACTCCCAGGCGCAACGCGGAGAGCGACTCCAGCGCTTCTTCGCTGTTAAGAATATACGCATGGCGAAGGGTGCCATAAGCTCTGCCGACATGATTGAGGAGGAAATTCTGATTTGACTCCAGCAGTTTTCTTCTGGCGTTTTTCTCATGACTGATGATCTGAGTTATGACGCTGCCCAATTGCTGAACTATCTGCTGCTCTGATTCTCCGAGCGTACTCTGGTTGGAGACCTGAAAAAGATTGCCGAGGTTTTTAGAACCCTCCCCAAAGATACCCCTGACAGCAAAGCCCAGCTTACTCACTCCCTGGATGACCGCGTTGATCTGTTCAGACAATACCAGTCCGGGCAGATGCAACATAACCGAGGCACGGATACCAGTACCGACATTGGTCGGGCACGAGGTCAGAAAGCCAAGTTCCTTGTCAAATACATATGGCACCAGAGCGCTGAGCTCATCATCGAGCTTGTTCAACTCATCCCATACGGGACCGAGCTGAAAGCCCGGACGCATCGCCTGCATCCTGATATGATCTTCTTCATTTATCATTACGCCCAGGCTCTCGTCGCCGGTTACCAGCAGAGCACCGGGAATCTTGCCTTCAATGAATTCCCGGCTGACCAGACGGCGTTCAAACAGAACTTGCTTATCTATCGCGCGTATTGCTTCCATATCAAACCGGAGAAGTTCATCTTTCAGCGAAGTCTTCTGCACCGCTGTCTCAACGGTAGCGATGACATGTTTCATCTGTTCCGGAGAGGCATTGGTGGGGAAAGGCAATCCGCGCAGGTTACGAGCCAGGCGTATCCGCGAGCTTATGGCAATATCGTCATTGGGTCCGCAATCGGCAAGCCAGCTTACTTTATTGTTCAGAAGTTGTGAGATTTCCGTATTCAAGGCAAGCTCCGTTATTGATTGTTTACATCTTGTTTAAGTTTATTGATCTGATCCCGTATGACGGCGGCTTTTTCGTATTCCTCGCGCTGGACGAGTTCATCGAGTTCTTTTTGCAGGTTCATTATTTCCAGCATGATATGCCCACATGATTTATCCGGGGTCTCGCCGGGGGATTTACCTACATGCAAAGAGCCGCGATGCATATTTTTAAGCGCGCTGTCAAGTACGCTTTTAAATGTACTGTAGCAGTCTTCACAGCCCAGTTTGCCGTTTTTTCTGAGGTCTTCGGATTTCCAGCCGCAGGTCGGGCATTCAAGTTCCACTTCATGTTCGTGTGAGTGAGGAGGTTCAGGATTGAACGGCAGCCCGAACTGCCCGGAAAGGTTATAAAGCATTTCCGCCACGTTGAAGCCCTGAAGCAAGGGGTCTTCCGTGGATTTCTTCGCGGCACAACCGGCACAGATGTGTAAAACCTTCTTCTGACCGTTGACTATTTCCTGTATATGAATCGTTGCCGGATTCTTATTGCATATTTCACAAATCATCGCTTTCTCCAGTCATGGTAAATAATCACATGATTTACTCTTGCATATGATTATAGACCTGAAAGTGATCAATGTCCAAGAAAAAACAAAATAAATCAAAGATTTTAAGCTGAAAATCAAAAAAGGTGGAGACTGAAAAAAATCTCGGCTGCATCAACCAGCTGGGCCGTTAGCCCCATTAATACCCCCGCTGAAACGAGCGCTGGAGCCCATCCCGGCACTGCCGGTTGAGTTTAATACGAGGCCGACGTTCGGCTGCTGCGTAGCTTTTTTTCTTTTTTTAACTTCTGTCAGTCCCGTATATTTGAGAAGATATCTTAAAAAAAGGCGCATCTGCCCCCCTAAAGCTCAAAAAGTGTATCTTTGTGTAGATACCCTGATATGTATTGTGGCGATATGCGTTTTTATTGGAGGTGAGGTTGGAAGCGGATTTGCTAATTACCGATTATAGAATTACATTAGTGTGCTCATAACGCGTTGGAAAAATTTCAGGTTCAAAATATGATATTACGAGATGTCAGCGAAAAGCTGGAACAATATTTTTTGCGGATAATCGGAGGCAAGCGCAAGGAGCCGGGAGACTGGTTTATTATTTGTGTACTCTTTGTCTGTTCGCGTTTTTACCGCATGGCCACCCAGTTCCGTATATGGCTGTATGATAAACGCATATTCCGCAACCGTTCGATCGGCTGCCTGGTGGTGAGCATCGGCAACCTTACATGCGGCGGCACCGGAAAGACCCCGGTGGTAGAGGTGTTCGCCAAGACCCTTAGTAAAAAAGGACGCAAAGTAGCAGTACTAAGCAGAGGATACCGCTCGAAGGAACGTTCGCTACTAACCAAATGGCGGCAGAAATTCTCTTCCAGGCGCAATGAGATACCGCCAAAAATAGTCTCAGACGGACATAATCTGCTGTTGGATTCAGCTTATGCCGGGGATGAACCTTATATGTTGGCGTCCAACCTCAAAGATGTGGTGGTGCTTGTGGATAAAGACCGGGTAAAATCCGGGCTGTATGCTATTGAGGAATACAATACAGATACTCTGATTCTTGATGATGGCTTTCAATATCTTGATCTTAAGCCGCATATTAATATAATGCTGATAGACTCGACTGATCCGTTCGGGAATCATCATGTTCTGCCACGCGGGATATTGCGTGAACCTATAAAGAACCTCCGCCGCGCCGACTATATTTTTCTGACCAAATCCAATGGAGGTAATCACTTACGTCACTTTAAACACTTTTTGCGCAAACACAATCGTCGCGCGGAAATAATCGAATGCTGTCATAAGCCTCAGTATCTTGAGGATGTTTATATGAAGCATACCCGGAAACAACTGGACTATCTCCGGGGGAAAAAGATTGCGGCGCTAAGCGGTATCGCCCGGCCAGAGAGTTTTGAAGACTTCTTGCGCGGACTCGGCGGCGAGGTGGTTTATACAGAGCATTATGCCGATCATCACCGCTATCGTCAGCAGGAGATTATCGATTTTATCAACCGCGCAAAATCCCATGGCGCCGAAGTCGCGCTTACTACGGAAAAAGACGCGGTGCGGATGCCCAGACTTGACCGTCGTGATATTCCTTTTATGTTTATGCGTATTGAAATAGATATTTTGTCCGGGCAGGAAAGCTTTGATCAGTGTATTTCACGTATCTGCTTCTTGTAAGAAAATTTTTAACATGGTTGCATTAAGGAAAAAATGAGTAATACAAAACATGTCAGTGATGACGTCAAACGTGGATTTACCGAAATAATAGTTGTCCGTCATGGCGAGACCGCCGCAAATTCTATGGGGGTGTTGCAAGGACAACTGGATTCCAAGCTCAGCGCCGAAGGCGTGGAGCAAGCGGAGATGCTGGCGACAAGAATTGCCGGAGAGCATTTTGACGCGGTATATTCAAGTGATCTATCCCGCACTATTGCCACCGCTGGAATCATTACCGGCGGCAGACTGGAAATTTCTCATGCGCCGGAATTGCGCGAATGGCATTTGGGAGAACTGGAAAATATCAGTTACGAAGAGGCGCGCAAAAGATTTCCCGACGTGATGGAGGACTTTAAAAATGACGCCGGGGATATAATCATTCCCGCCGGAGAAAGCAAGCAGGACTTTTATAAACGCATCGCCGCTTTTCTGGATAGGCTCGCGGAACGTCATCCCGGTCAAAGACTTCTGTTGATTACTCATGGCGGAGTGCTTCAGGCTATGCTTAAGCATGTATTGGGCAATGGCAACAACTGGAGCTTTCTGCCTCGCTCATCCAATACCGGATATAACAAATTTGTTTTCCGTGAAGGCGTATGGCAACTCTGTTGCTGGAATGATACATCGCATATTAAAGGGAGTACCGCCGAGCTATGAAACGCGGGAACAAAACGGATATTATTTTTCTCGTAACTTTGTTCATACTTGGATTGGTTCTGAGATTGATATATTTGTGGCAATATGCACAATCTCCTTTGTTTGAACACATTACCGGTCCGGATTCGTCTGAATATGTCCAATGCGCCCGCCGGATCATCAGCGGTATGTTCATATGGGACAAAGTCGGCATACACGCACCTTTGTATCCGTATATGCTGGCGGGTTTGTATATGATATCCGGCAGTGATATTTTCTGGATACGGCTGATTCAGTTGTTGTTGTCGATGCTGGCGTTTTATCCGTTGTTCCCGTTGTTAAAGAGGCTGGCGGGGAACAATGGGTTTATGCGTTATATGCCGTATGTTTTCCTGACGATCGCGGTATGTTATCCGCCGCTGATGTTTTATATGGGGGAAACGATCAGTGAAGCACTACTAATTCCACTGGTAACAATATCGGTTTTCATGTTATACCGCGCCGACACGGCAACGGGGGTAAAGAAGCGTATTTTGTGGTATGGCGCAGCGGGTCTGACATTGGGAGCGGCGGTGATAACGCATCCATTATCCTTGTTTTTTGTAATGTTTGAGGGGCTGTATCTGGTATGGCGTGTATGGCGGGGACGCAAGCGTTTTTTGCGGCGCAGCCTGGCGTCTTTGCTGGTATTTTATGTCGCCGCCGGAATGTTTATTATTCCTGTAAGCGTGTACAATACTTACTTGCATGGCAGTTTGGTACTGGTACAGACCAACAGCGGTTACAATATGTATCTGGGCAACAATCCGGATGCTACCGGAGGGTGTTACATATGGCCGGGACCGAGGTGGAACAAGGTGCATGGAGAGGCGTCCGCCGCCGCGGCAAAACTGGGCATATCCAAGGATAAATATTTTTTCAAACAGACCTTGAACTTTATTACCGGAAGTCCGGTGCAATGGCTGGGCTTGCTATGGCGTAAGGCTTTATATGTATGGAATTTTCGTGAGCTGTCGGCAGGACCGGATCTTCCGGCATTGAAGTATTACACCGCTATTCAAAGCAGTACATTCTGGATTTTCGGCATGGTCGGCACTTTAGCGCTTTGCGGCATGTTTTACGATGCGGCGCGCGTGAAAACCTTGTTGCGCTATCGTCATTTTTACTTACTGGTGCTGGCTACTTGGGTGGGGCTTACCCTGACCGTGGTCAGCGGCAGGTACAGACTGATGTTTGCCGCCGGAATATTTATGTTTACGGCTTATGCTTTGTGTTTACTGGTGGACAGGATTCGACATGGAAAGTTTTTTAGCTTGCCAATGCTGTTGCTGCCGTTATCGGCGGGGATAGTGTTTATCCCCGCGCCACAGGTGAATTATCAGGAGGAACAGGCGCATGCGTATACGATTCTAGGCGAAGCCGCATTGAGCGCCGGAGACAAACAGACCGCCAGACGTTATCTGGAGCTGGCGTTGGAGTTTTTGAGCGACTGGTCGCGAAGTTATAATATCATCGGCAAGCTGTTGAATGATGATGACCCGAAGGAGGCGGCAGTATATTTCAGAAAAGCCATAGAGGTCGATCCCACTTGCCCTTATGCTTATATGAATTTAGCCGGACAGTTTTCCGACGCGAATAACATTCCCGAAGCCCGGCGTTATTATGAACTGGCTTTGATGTATGGAGCGGATGATCCACAAGTGCTGTATAATTACGGTTACTTTTTATTCCGCCGGAATGATTTTGTCCAGGCGGCGCAATATCTGGAGCGTTGTCTGCAGGAACGCCCCGATCAGCGTGAGGCTATAAATACGCTCGCGGTGATACGCTTGCTTACCAATAATTACGCAGAGTCCGTCCGTTTGTTCAACCGCGCCATAAGGCTCGATCCGGAAAATGACCGTTTGAAGGTGAATTATGCCGCCGCGTTGCTCGCCGCCGGACGTAAAGATGAAGCAATACACTGCTTGAACGAAATACTTGCGCGCAAGCCGGGATTTCCTCCGGCCGAAGCTCTTATGCGGACAGCGCAGCAGCCGTGATTCCC
>JAFGXT010000049.1 GCA_016936495.1 Victivallales bacterium | reverse complement strand
TTTTTTCCGAGTATATCTTTAGTTATCCTCTTCTATTGTTTGTTTCCTTGCTCCGCTCCTTTGTTTTATTTATAGAAATAAGCTGTTGAAACCAGATATGATCTATCTGTTACTAGCAAATATAGTGGGCTGATATGAGGATTGTGTTAGGCGCGGAATAGCTGTTTGTGAGAATTAAGATTTTTATGGAACCTGAAATCGGGGCAAAAAAAAAGCGTTCCGTTACCGGAACGCTTTTAGAAGCAAAGTATAAACTGATTTAAACTCAGTACTCGCGTTGAAGAGCTATTACTACTCCCTGGAGTTTTACCTGAGACGATGGATAGACCTGGGGGATGAAATCAGCATTTGCCGGTCTCAACTCAATTCTGCCGCCCTTGAGCGGATAATAACTTTTTACGGTGGTTTCGTCATCGACCAGAGCCACGACGATGTCCCCGGCTTTGTATTCATCATTTTGCTTGACAATTACGATATCCTCATCGAATATGCCAAGGTCTCTCATGCTTTCGCCGGCAATTTTTAATGCAAATGCCTTTGCTGTGTCGATCCCTCCGAGGATTTGGGGATCAACATAAAACTCGCCTTCTTTATATTCTTGACTGTCCAGTGGAAGCCCGGCATTGATCCTGCCCAAAAGCGGAATAGGAAGCATAAAAGACATGTGTTTTGGTTTTCTTTTAGGTTTGGTCAACGCTATGCTTCTCGCTTTGGAGCTGCGCGTTAGTTCGTTTTTCCGTTGCAGTGCCCGTATATGAGCAAAGACAGTGGATGTCTTGATGTCGAAATGGTCTGCGATTTCGTAGACCGTCGGCGCCATCCCCTCTTTTTCGCTGAATTCCTCAATGAACTCAAGGATATTCTTCTGTTTTTCTGTAAGCCCTTTCATCTTGCTGTAACCCTTTTTATACTACTTTCTATTATACCTTGCTTCCTTCTCTGATTATAAACGACCAGTATGTTAAAGTCAAGTCCTGTTTCTTGAAATATTCAAGTACAAAATTTGTGTCGTTCTTATAATAGCCTCAAAACCAGCATCTTGAGAAACCTTAACCTTTATGTGCGTTATCAGGCTTCTAATTGAGATGCATGGAGAAAATTTGATATTTACCGTCGACTTTTCCAATCTGAACATAGAATAATCTGTCTCTCTGAATCATTTCATCATCTGAAAGCTTGAGCAGATCTTTCCCGAATCTCAGTTTCCAAATGAAAACCCGCATGGGATAGCGTTCTATTTCGCCAAGAAGCTCACTGCTGGTAAGTTTGCCGCTGGACTCATTATATGATTTCACAAATTCTTCAAACCTCTTCGGGGTGTACTTCTCTTTAAGCTCGGGAGTGAAGTTTTTCACAAAAAGGTTGTAATCATTCTTTTCAATGCCTTCAAAGAAATCGCTCTTAAAAGAATTAGCGACTGTGGTGATGTCCGTTTCAATACGTTCTGCTTTGAACTGTTCACCGGGATTTTTGTCTACTTCCTTGACGCTCCGGCAACCGCTGACGGTAACTACCATCGCGGAAACAAGAAATACCGCAATTGAACTTATATTTTTTCTCATCAGACCTCCGTGAATTAGTAAATTTATTCTTACATTAGATAATATTGAGTAACGTCAATATATAAACAACATCACGTAACATAATATGACAAAAAACAATTGCAATAATATTCTAAATGTTTTTTTCGGTATTTTATGCTATTCGGCACACATCAGTGCTGCCTGACCTAATTATCTCCACGTTCGCCACAGACGGCTTCGCCAATATTCAGTGTATGATTTTTTATTCTACGCAGAGCTATCATTATATCACTGAAAGTCAGACCGAAAAGAGGTGGATATTTTTTGTTCTTTATCATCGCCAGATGATAATTTCTTATTTCGTCGGCTTGTTTGTTCAGTTCGCTGTAACGTTCATTGAAGTGGCTGAGATTTTCCGCTTCCTCATCTTTAATCCATTGCTGTGCTGATTTAAAGAAATCCTCCACTTGCGCAATGAAACGGGTTAGTGTTTCCCGGGATTCCTTTTTCAGAGGAATATCGTTTTCCGCCAGGCGTTCGCGGTATTTGACGATATTATAGCAGTAATCACAGATGCTTTCAAGCTCGTCACAGATGCGGGTCATTGCGTTGACGTCATGTATCTGCTGTTCGTTTAGCTCAATAAGCATGACTTTGCTGAGGAACAGGGTTATTTCTTTTTGCATGACATCGGTAATGTCTTCTATTTCTTTTACCTTTGCGGATAGCTCCGGTTTGAGTTCGCGCGACGCCAGATATTCGCCTGACATATTTATCGCTATGCGGGTCTTTTCCGCCATCCTGTTGGTTACCAGTCGCGCCTCCTGAATGGCGAGAACCGTAGACATGTTTCTGATATTACCAAAGTAAGTAAAGTTTTCTTTTTCCTTTTCCCGGGGCTCAGGTATTATCCATGAGACCAGCCGTATAAGGTATTGCAGGAAAGGCAGAAAGATAATGGTCATAGACACGTTGAATACCGTATGAGTCATAGCTATATGCTGTTTTATGGATTCTTCTGCGGCATACATCGCTTTTGTATCCAGTGTGTCAACGGGGAGTACCGGCGTGCCTGGCACCATGCTCTTGATTATTTCAATATAATAAGGGAATATTAGAAATACCAGCAGACAACCTATTGCATTGAACAACGTGTGTGCCAAAGCAATCCGTTTGGTTACTGTTTGGGCTCCGATGGAGGCAAACCATAAGGTTATCGTTGTACCTATGTTTTCTCCCAGAACCAGCGCTGCGGCGGTAGGAAATTCAATGGCTCCGGTTGTTGCCAGTGCTATGGTTATACCCAGCATTGCCGAGCTGGATTGGATTATCATGGTCAGCAGGCAGCCTATGCCCATGCACGTCAGGACGCTGAGACGGGAGTTGGCGCTGAAATAAGTCAGTGTCATATGCATGAATTCCTGATTGGAGCGCAATGGCTCAAATGCCGCGCTCATAAACTCCAAGCCGAAGAAAAGCAGTCCCAACGAGAACAGTAATCGACCAACGCTCTTTATTTTGTTGTTGGAGGAAAACAACATCGGCAGGGCACCTATGCCGATAAGAAGCAGACCGTATTTGCCTATTTTCAGAGAGATAATCCATCCGGTTATAGTCGTGCCTATGTTCGCTCCGAGAATAAAGCCTGCCCCCTGCGTTAAGGTCATCAGACCGGCGTTTACAAAGCTTGACATCATAACCGTGGATACCGAGCTTGACTGTACAAACATCGTTACAAGGCAGCCTACCAGTACGGCGCAGACCCGATTGGCAGTGATATAGTTGATGGCGTTTTTTATGACTGATGAACCTAATGTTTGAAGTCCCTGAGATAAGAGATTCATTCCGAACAAAAATAGCCCCAGGCCGCCGATAAGCTTGTAGAACATTTCAAAATAGTCGTTAAACGTCATAAGCCTCTAATACATCCTTCTTGCAAGTGGTCTTAACAATTTGTTTATAAATCTTACATAATCTAACCGTTTGCCAACATATTACCAGCGGCTTTTGCTGGAAGCGTGGCAGTTTTCTGTGATTTTGTGATTGTTTAAGCTCAAAATTGTATGTTTGCAATGCGAATGGCTGTATTGGATACATTGAGCTATATTATGATTTATGCAAAAATTGCATAAAATAAGATGTTTTTTACATTGAGTATCTTGTTTTTTGCATTTGCAGGTATTATAATTATATTAAAGGCAATGAGAATCAATCCAGGAGAAGCCTAATGAGTGAGTTGAGTACAAAGCAGAAGATAAATACATCTGACGTGCTGGCACAGGTGGCCAGTCGCGCTAAAGTTTCAAAGGGTACGGTGAGCAGGGTGTTCAACAATAGCGCGTTGATACCGTCGGAGACGCGTTGTCGGGTATTGTCATCGGCGCGTGAGCTGGGTTTTCGTCCTCGTGTGGGAGTGCGTGCTCCGCAAATCGCTTTAGTGACGGAGCCACCGCATAAAACTATAATGGGTGGTTATGTCAATACTGTAACACAATATATTTGTCATGCATTGTCCCGCGCCAACGCCGGTATAACGATGATTACTGAAGACCGTATAGAAAATCTTGCTAATTGCTGGTTTGATGGTATTATCGGTATTGCATGGGAGAACAAGACCATTCGTTTACTCAAACAGCTTAAGAATCTTCCCGTGGTATGGTTGAGTGATATGTATCAGGATTATTTCCACACTATTTTTGTGGATTGCCGCGAAGTTGGCAGGATTGCGGGAGATTATCTGATGGAACGAGGACATCAGAAGATCGCGGTCATTCATGATCCGGATTATTCCGGTAATGAACATGCCGATGGGGTAGGGGACAGCATGATGGAGCGGGGGGTGGATATAAGCCGCAATTTTATCAAGCTGCCTAACTCCATGCCTTTGCATCTTGCAGTCAAGCAGGTGATTGACGTCGGCTGTACGGCGGTATGGGTAACCGGGGTGGATATGAAAGTGCTGGAGGTAAACTGGCTTATTCAGGAACTCGCGGGTAAACGTATTCCCGAGGATATTTCCCTGATGGGCTTTGAAAATCCGGGCATTTCCGAGTTTTTGCGTCCGTCTCTGACGACGGTGGCGACGCCTTTGCGGGAGATGGCCGAGCGTGCGGTGGAATTGGTGTTGCGTGAAGAGCAGCATGGTCTTGAAAAGGTTCAGCTTAAAGTAAAACTGATTGAACGTAATTCAGTTATGTATAGAAAACAACAATAATTAAATTAGAAGAGAGAAGAGAGATGAGAATTGTTGGTTTGAAAAAAAGTCTGATTGTCGCGGTCGCGCTTGCGGGAGTGGCATTGTCTGCGGGAAAGTTGCCATGGAGTAAGTCTCAGCTGGAAGCCAGGCATCATGCCCGTGCTGTATTGAAAGGTGATTCTGTCATGCTGACTACTGATACGGCGGAATGGGATTCCGGTTTGAAGCTGAATCCGCCCGATGGTCAAAAATATTGGGATTTATCTGGTGGGCAAATTCTCGCGGTTGACATTGAGAACCTTTCCAAAGATAAACAATTGAGGCTGACCATGCACATTAGCAGTGGCAGTAAAGCCGAAAAAAATCTTGCAGAGGTTAATACTGGCATAGGTTTGAATCCAGGAGAAAAACGCAGCATGCGTTTGTATCTTCCGCATGCGTTTATATTCAGCGTGGGTAAAGACGCACGCAATAAAAAGACTGCTTTGGAAACAGACAGAATAAATCCGGTTGAGTTTAAACTGCAATGGCCGTTTGAACCTCAATTTAAAGGACTTGTGGATTGCCGCCTGTCCAATTTCAGGCTCGAAGGCAAGCCGGACATGAATAAGAAAATCCCGGCGGATAAGTATATGCCATTTATTGATGTATACGGACAATACAAGCATTCGGATTGGCCGGAGAAGATTAAATCAGACGCCGATTTAATCAAAGAGCATCGTAAAGAGCTTGCTGAACTCGCCAAGGTGTCTGCTCCTGCAAATTGGAACAGTTATGGTGGTTGGGCTGATGGCCCTCAACTTGAAGCTACCGGGAACTTCCGTACTGAAAAATACAAGGGTAAATGGTTTTTGGTAGATCCTGAAGGACGTCTGTTCTGGTCTACCGGTCTGGATGTATTGCGTACTCATACCGATGCGACTAGTGGTCGTAAGCATCCGCAGTGGTTTTCTCAAAAAGTTCCGGCTGACGGGACGCTGCCGTTTACGCATTGGAATCTCCAGAAAAAATATGGCAGGAAAAATTATGAGCAGGATTTTTTTGAATTTCTTGCCCGCCGCTTGGAAGCTTGGGGAATCAATACTATTGGTAACTGGGCGTCCCATGATTTTATGCTTATGGGTAAAATGCCATACACTATGCAACTTGCGGATTTTGATCGTTCATTTCCGCTGATAAAAGACAGTAAACTCAAGTTTTATGATGTTTTTCATCCTGATTTCGAACTTAAAATGGGCAATATTCTCAGGGATCGCGCTAAAGTTGATGCCATTACCCGCAAATCCATAAATGATCCGATGTGCATAGGGTACTTTATTGATAACGAATTGAAATTCGGAGACATTATCCGCGAAGTCATCGCCGCTTCGCCGACTCAGCCTGCCAAGCTTGAATTTGTCAATGATCAAAAACAGAAATACGGCTCCGTCGAAAAGCTTAACGCCGCATGGAAATCTGATTTCAAGGATTGGAACGCTGTCGCTGAAAATAAAAAACAGTTGTCCAGTGATAACTTCAAAAAAGATACGCGTGAATTCTATAAAAAATACGTGAACCGCTATTTTGAAATATGTCGTCAGGGCGTAAAGAGCGCCGCACCGCACCGTCTTTATCTGGGGAGCCGTTTTGTGGGCTTCCGCCAGGCTGGATTCGTCTGGGAGGCGGCGGCAAAGCATTGCGACGTTATCAGCGTGAACGTATATTCACATAGTGTGGCGAATTGCAATCCAGCGGATTTCCGGGATAACCCCGTCATTATCGGTGAATTTCATTTCGGCACCTACAATCGCGGTATGTTCTCTGCCAGTCTGTGTCCCGCCGGAGTTACTCAGGAAGAGCGTGCCACCGCCTATGTGCGCTTTATGCAGGGGGCTCTGGTGCATCCGAATATAGTAGGAGCACATTGGTTCCAGTTCCGGGATCAACCGCTTACCGGGCGCTGGGACGGCGAAGGCTATCAGATAGGGTTTGTTGACGTCGCCGACACCCCGTACCCTGAAATGACTAATGCCGCACGTGAGATCGGTGAGAATATGTATAAGTACCGTCTGCGTGGAAAACTGGTAAATGACATGAAATAACGGTAGTACGTCTCCGGCGTTTCCAATTGCGTCGGAGACATAAATAGTCTGACTAAGAAAAGTTAAACAATAAACAAAAGGTGAAAAAATGAAAAAAACGCAATTCACACTTATCGAGCTCCTCGTGGTGATAGCTATCATCGCAATTCTGGCAGGAATGTTGCTGCCCGCGCTCTCTCGAGCCCGGGACGTGGCGAAGTCGATCAACTGCATATCAAATCTATCTCAGTTCGGCAAAGCTTCGGCGATGTATATTGACGACTATGATGGCTGGGCTGTTGTCGGTTATGGCAATTCTTTGGGACGGCATTGGTTTAGGGTCTTTAATGAATTGTATACGAAAAAACAGGAACTTTATCATTGTCCGGGTGAAAAACATTTTGCTTTCTCTCCGCAAGGTATAAGTTACGGAATAAATACTCTTACTTTTGGTGAAAGCGTAAGCAACGGCAAAAAGTTGATTCCACAGAAGGCTGTAAGTATAAGTCGTTTCGGACGTGATTCACGTTTGATAATGTTTATAGATACTCCTCCGGTGTACTCAGGAACTTCCAGTATCCGTAATTCCGGTGGCAATCCGACATTATGGGAAAGTACCTCTAAAATCGCGCCGCTGTTCTCCACTTCCGGCGATTGGTATCCGGCATATGCCCGGCATTACGGCAATGCCAATGTAATGATGTTTGACGGTCATGCCGAAGCGCTGTCTCACAAGGTGTTCCGCACTCAACGCGCTGATTATTGCAATCCGCGTATGAATCCCTGGGGCGATGGTAGACTTGGTATACGTACCTTTTCGTCATACTGAAGTTTGCACAGAGTTTTGTCATTTCTTTGACTGTATTTGATAAAGAAACTGGCTCCGGCAATTTAATATTGCCGGACAGTGGACAAAATAGAACATGTAATGTATTGTTATATTATGAGTTGTTGTAACGCCATCAACACAGAGGTAACAATATGAGGAAATATGAGTTTACGCTTGTGGAACTCCTTGTGGTGGTGGCTGTTATAGCTGTTCTTGCTGGGATGTTGCTTCCTTCTTTGTCCCGAGCTCGGGACGTGGCAAAGTCGATCAACTGTATATCCAATCTATCTCAGTTCGGCAAAGCTTCGGCGATGTATATTGACGACTTTGACGGCTGGGCGGTTACCGGTTATGGCAATGCTCTTGGTCGTCACTGGTATCGTGTTTTCAATGAACTTTATACCCGTAAACAGGCACTCTATCATTGTCCGGCTGAAAGATATTTCGCATTTTCGCCGCAGGGCGTAAGCTATGGTATAAATATATTGACTTTCGGTGAGACTGTCAGTAACGGCAAAAATGTGATTCCGCAAAAAGCTATAGCTATAAGTCGTTTCGGACGTGATTCTCGCCTGATAATGTTTATAGACACGCCGCCGGTATATGCCGGATCTTCCACCATCCGCAATTCCAGTGGCAATCCGACATTATGGGAAAGTACCACTAAGATCGCGCCGCTCTTCTCCACTTCCGGCGATTGGTATCCGGCATATGCCCGGCATTACAACAATGCCAATGTTTTGATGTTTGACGGTCATGCCGAAACATTGTCTTATAAAGTGTTCCGCACTCAACGCGCTGATTATTGCAATCCGCGCATGAATGCCTGGGGCGATGGTAGACTTGGTATACGTACCTTTTCGTCATACTGAAGTTTGCACAGAGTTTTATCATTTTTTGACTGTATTTGATAAAAACAACTGGCTCCGGCAATTTAATATTGCCGGACAGCAGGCAAAGTGAAAATATAATGTATTATTATATTATGAGTTGTTGTAACGTTATCAGATTTACGCGTCCTTGTGCATTTTGGGTGATTGCCAAAACCACCTGCTTCGGATATTTATTTTTTGCAGACCTTTTAAATACGTCGATTGCAAATCCGATTTGCCCCATGCCCTCCTGAAAATCATCAGTTACCAATAAAACGAACAAAAATTAAAAACTAATTTTCACGCCGCAACTTGACTTTTGCATTCGAATGCATTAAAATATACAACAGTAAAACAACAAATAGAGTGGAGACCTTATATTCATGCCAAGACCTGAAACCATCAAGCATAAAGACATTGCTCTGGCGATGAACATAAACCAGAGCACGGTGTCGCGCGCTCTGGATCCGGCACGCCGTCACCTTGTGTCCAAAGCTACATGTGAAGAGGTTGAAGCGATGGCTCATAAACTGGGTTTCCGTCCGAATATTCATGCCCGCAGGGTACGCACTTCCAGAAGCGAGGCGATAACGCTGGTGCTGGATGACATTAATGCCCCGCATATATCCTACAGTGATTTCAACGCGTATGCCGCCCGGTTGATGATGAGCATTACTCAGGGAGTGATCGACGGAGCCACTGAAAATGAATATGACGTCAAGTTGCTCCCGCTGCATTCCCGTATGCCGATGAAGCAGGATTTTATGTTGAAAAGAGTAGGATTCCCCTATTCCGACGGCGTAATCTTTCATGGTTTTCATCATTTAAGCGCGGTCTATTATTTTATCAGTGAGCACCGTATTCCCTGCCTGATGGTTCATGGCGGTATGCCCGCAACGTCCCGTATGCCGGTGGTGGAGACTGATCTTGAACCGGGTTTTCGTGAAGCGGTCAACACCCTGAAGGCGGCGGGACACCGCGATATTGTGTTCGCCTCTGTGCATGCGCCGGGAACCGGCAGCAGAAAGCAACGTTGGGAATTGTATTGCCAGGTTATGCGTGAAGCCGGACTTGAAAACCATATCCGGCAACTCACCATTTCCACCGCTCTGGAGTTGCGCAAGCAGGCGGAGGCTTTTGCCGCCGCACGGGAGTTTTCTGCGCTGATATGCTTCAACGACGCCATGGCGGACATGTGGCGTCGGGAAATAGAATACTTGGGACTGAAAGCAGGTCTAGATCTGTCTATAATCGGATGCGATGCCAACCCAGCCTACAAGGGATTGGCTTCCATACGGGTTCCTTTTTATGAAATGGGTAAAGCCGCCGGAACAATTCTGGTGGATGCAATAAAAAATAATAAACATAACGATTTTCCCGGATGTATATTAAAATCATCGCTGCAACACGGAGAAAGCATATGAAAAGGATCTACTTACGTTCACACAATTTCACACTCATCGAACTCCTCGTGGTGATAGCCATCATCGCCATTCTGGCAAGTATGCTCTTGCCAGCTCTTAACAAAGCCCGGGGAGTCGCCCGGCGAGCCACCTGCATCAATAATCAAAAACAACTGGCGATGATGCTCATGAATTACGCCAATGACATGGAAGGCTGGTGTCCCACCGACAGGAGCAGCACCACGGACAAAGCGCAGTGGAACTGGCCTTACAAACTTATTCATAACGCTTACGCGCCAAACGGCATGAGTTTTATATGCGCCGAAGGCGTGAACTATGAGCAATCCGCAAACATTATGTCATATCCTCAAAAAAATGCTTATTCATATTGGGACTGGATACAATATGGTCTGAACGAATACTTCTATAAAACAGTTGACATGTATGGCACAGTCGGTCCGGTCAAGCTGACTTTCACCCGCAAACCCTCGGGTGTATTTCTTACCGGCGACAGCATTTACCGCTCAATATATGACGTGGACAATTATCCCAGACGCGGAACAAGCCGTTTACAGATCCCCGTAGGTAATCTTGGAAATCTGATATATCGTATTGATGACCGGCACGCCGGTCATGCGGTTATGGCATACGTTGACGGGCATGCGGAAACGATCAAGAATACCTTCTTTTCAATCCAGAATCGTTCCAGTTCAGAATATTTTGATCCGACCAAATAAGCTAAAGCAATTAAATACACAGGAGTTATATTGTTGATGAAAAAAGGTCTTTTTCTGACTGCCGCACTAAGCGCCACGACTTTATGCGGCGGCTTGCCCGATAACGTTATGTTTTTCATGAAGCCGGAAATAACCGTGCCATTGAGTGCGGATGAGTTCAAGATTGACGGCAGGATTGATGACGCCGGAAAGGTTGCCATTTCCGGAGCTTTTCTCAGCTTTGGCGTAAATCCCGTTCCTGATGATCGCGTGAAAGTGTTTATGGCATGCCGTCAAAATAGCATTTATATAGGTGTCAGAATAGCAGTTAAGGGAGGGGCTGCCCCTCGCGCGGTTTCTACAGAACGGGACGAAGGTAGTTTATGGACAAAAGATGACGCCATAGAGATACAGGGGACTTTCAATGACGCCGATTATAACTTTATCGGCAATTTTGCAGGTGTCAAAGGCGACCGCAAGAACGGCAAAGCGGCATGGAATAATGGCGATTGGGAATTTGCCGCCTCATGTAACGGCGAAGTATGGGAGTGCGAGTTTCTGCTGCCTGCCAACACCTTCGGTCTTAAACAATTCTCGCCTGGCGACAGCATCCAGATGGATGTGTTTAATAACAATCGTAGCCATATTCAATCAGGGTTGGCGTTCCGCGCCGGACGCTGGCATTTCCCCCGTACCTACTGGCCCCAGTTCAATATCGGCGCCAGAGACGGACTCTATTTGCGCTCCGCTAATATTGGAGAGCTTGGCAATAAACGCATCGGCTTGAAACTGGAAGTGGCAAATCCCGGCACCGTTCCGGCAAAGGTCAAGGTGTGGGCGGCTTTTTATAAAGCCCTTCCTGACAAAGAGGAAAATTATTTTTCCCAGATATCCGGATTATACAACGACAAAGAAATCGCGCTTAAGCCGGGAGCAACTCAAAACGAACTGATTCATCATGTGTTAAAACCTTTACTGCGGGACAACTATGTACTGACCGGGCTTATTGACGAGGAAAAAGAAATAACTTCAAAAGCGGTTCACACGGTGGAGATACGCAAACCCGCAATGCCTGGATGCTATCTGGCGGCATGTCAAATTATTGACGCGTCCGGCAAAATCATCGCCGCCTGGGTGCAACCGGTAATACGCAGCGCTCCGCTGACCAGCCGCCTGGATTATTATTATACTACCGGTAAACGCGTGGTGGCAAATGTAAAAATGCCGATGAGTTCACCGCCGGACAGAATTATCTGTCGTATATTGGATAAGGAAAAGGTGATAACGGAAAGCACGGTAAAAGGCGGCAACGCAGGTGAAACCTTGTCGGTTCCGTTGTCCACCGCAAGCATGGAGCCGGGCAAGTATGTTTTGAGCGTTGAAGGTTTCAGGAATAACAATGCGGAAAACTCATTCCGGCTGGAATTTGAAAAACCGGAAGATCCAGACTGGTTAAACTCTGATGCGGGCAAAGAAGATTTTGTTCCTTATCCGTGGACTCCAGTGCAGGCAACTGCCAATTCCGCCAAAGTATGGGGAAGAGAAATAAACTGGAATAATGCGGTCTTTCCAGCTTCTATTATCAGCCAGGGCATAGAACTGCTGGCGGCGCCGTTGAGCTTGGAGGGAGTAGCCGGAGGGGAAAAAATAATCTGGAATAAGCACAATGTCTTTTTGACCGCAAAAACTGACAGCTACGCGTTGTATACTCTGAATGCCGAAGCGGCGGCATTACGATTAAATGCCACCGTCAGAATTGAGTATGATGGCATGATTCGCTTTGATCTGAAAATATCCGGTGACGGCAAAATCAAACTGGAACAACTCAATTTTGATGTACCGATACGCGCCGAAGTGGCAAAGTATTTCAAAAGAGATGAAAATCTGGGCTTGCAAAGCCGTAATCTGGTGCCGGGCGGCTGGGAAAAGAAATATCCCGACTGGGCTCTGCTCGGTGATAAATCATGGACAATGCCATTCACCCCGGCATTGGTGCTGCGTAACGAACATGTCGGTCTGGAATGGTTCGCGGAATGGGATAAGGATTGGAACAATACCCGCGAAGATACAAAAATAGAAATAATCTCCGGCAAAGATAGTGAAACACTACGTATAAGATTGGTTGACAAAGCACTGGAGCTGACCGGGGAACGTTCCTATACTTTCGGCCTTATGCCCTGGCCGGTGCGACCCTGGCCGGAAAAACGCGCTCACGTATCTCAGTATCTAAAAAGTATGGATTCCCGTGAAGTTGAAGATATCAAACGTGTTCCGTTTGAATCATCCTGGCTGTACGATCAGGATCTGCACCGTTTCCTGGGCAAGGATCAAGAAGCTATTCGGAGCAACATCGCTCAGGCAAAGCAGGCGGGCATGGATGTGCTTTGGGTATTTCATTGGAATCATTACCGTGATCCGGCTGGAAAATTTTATCATCCCTGCGAACATATGGAACTGTTCAACGATCATATGCGTAAACGCGTGGAACGACTTGGTTCTCTGGCAAAAGAAGCTCAGGTCAAAATCATGGGTCATGTCGGTTACGGTGTGGCGCCGACAAATCATGACTTCAAATATTATTCGCATGAACTCGCTTCACACCCCATTGACAACAAAGGCGCCTGGGGCTACAAATATTCTCCGGCAGGTTGTATGCGCGATATTTACAGCCATCGTGCCAGAGAGTTTGCCGAGAAATACAACTGGAACGGAATCCAGATCGATGGTACCTACATGCTGCGCTATGACGAATGCGAACATACCGGCGTCGGCGTCAGAGACATAAACGGCAAACTTAAAGGACGCTTCCCGATTTTTGCCTATCGCGAACTGGCTGAACGCCTGTATAAAATATATAACGGAAAGCCGGGGTTTCCCACGCCGGACGGACGCGGTTTCGTTTATGTCCATACCGATGGCTATGCCTGCGGGCCGGTGGTGTCCTTCTGCAACGCCATTCATGCCGGAGAAGAACCGCAATCAATGAACGCCAGGCACCTGGATCAACTTGATTTTAAACGTGAATGGACACGCTATCCAACTAGGACTCTAGGACTTCCCTTTGAGTGGCTGCCTAAAATGGGTTCGTCTCCGGTCGGTAATGCCGGACGTATCGCCACCGCTCTTCAACTGGGAATGAGCATGCCCGCCTACAGAGTGCTCGATGGACTGAAAGCTAATGATTATCGCAAAACGTCTTATCCGGTGGATCGCCTCTGGGCTGCGTTTGACTGGGCGGGCGCTGGAAAAGATAATTTTGTCCGGGCGGATGAGAGCCAGAAGCTGGTCTCTGTTTCCGGCTCCAAAGTGATGGCGGCATTGTATTACAGTAAAAACCGTGTGCTTCTGGCACTGACCAACCTGAATCGCAAAAAAGTGGACATTCAGGTTGCCCCGGACTGCGCGAAACTCGGCTTGAAAGGCGATGCACTCAATGTCGTCGACGCCATAACCGGCGAGAAAATCACAACAGAAAATTCCCGGTTCAACCTGAATATCAATGCTGACAGTTATCGGTTGGTCAAAATCTATTCTACGGAGAAACAGCCATGAAGACGCTTATTTGTATCACTATCCTGTTCCTTTTCTTCATTAATGTATACGCAAGGGGAGGGGAGTGGCGTTTCGGTTCCGTCCGTTATCCGCTCTATGGCAATCTCAATTCCGAAGAAGGAACTATTATTTGCCGCTTTAGAATAGATGAGGATCTCGCCACGGAACAAAGCCCTTGCCAGCCGAAAAATTTCCAGCAGTGGAACCGCTTCATGGTGTTCAGGGTCAGCCCCAATTCAGACAGCCATATGATGCTGTTCTGGAAGCCAGGCAAGTCAGACCCCGGTGGTATGACCGTCAGCCTGAAAACCGACGGCAAAAGCTTTTTGCCTCCGCGCGACCGTAACGGCAAAATATCCGGTAAATGGCGGCAGGGACAAACTTATACCGCAGCCATCACCTGGTCAAAAGATAAAACTTTCACCTTGTGGCTGGATGGTGTTCAGGTGGAAAAGGCGTCCGGCAGCCCCGAAAGCGTCAAAGCTCTCGGCGAGGCGGACAAAACGTCCGGTTATGTCGAGCTTGGCGGACGCGGCAGCTCCAGTGCCATAGCTATATATGCACTGCACATTCTTGACCGTCCGCTGAGCGCTGAGGAGCTTGGCAGGAATGATGATAGTCTTTTGGCCGTGCATCCTGCCTCATTGCTGCTTGATGTATTCAGTAAGCAGAATTTTATTCCCGATGGCAAGCAGCAGACCGGGGCAAAGGTCATCTCTGCTTTTTCAGGGGAACGCGGCGGCGTCCCCGACAAAAATTGCTCCTTTGACGACAGCATCCCGTCCGCCCCGCTAAAGCTCTACCGCATCATCAAATCTTCCAAATAACTACAAAAGAAATATAAACGGCAAAACACCTGTAAGAACGCACTCTTTCTCTATTCTAAATTTAAGCTTTATTATGTAATTATTAAATTGTCAATGCGGGATTGGCGGGACCGAAGTGCTTCAGCATCACCAATGGATCATGCGCGGAGGCGTTGGTGATCTTTACTCCTTTGCGTGCCATGTTCATCTCTGCTATAAAAAAAGACTCGCTCGTCTATAAGCAAGCGCTTAATGTTTTTAAATAACCATATTTCGTTAAGTATTCAATCGCTTGAGTATATTCTTTAATACGTTCATGTGTAAATACGTCGTGCTCTTCCCACTCTGCTTCCTGTAATAAGCGCAAGAGTGACTTTGTGCCATCCATGTTAGATAATATTCTGGCGAAAGACCCATATATCATATTGTCCGGGAGTGGTTTTCTCATGTGTTTTGGTATTTTTATAAGGTCAAAGGGAAAACCTGTTGTTTCTCTAGTATAAAAATGTTTGCTCAAAGATCTAACAAGATTTTCATCCTCGTTATTGTGTGAACCAGATATTTCTAAGGACATTTTTTCCAGATTAGAAATCAGGATTTCAGTCTCTTTTTTCAGTAAAGTGAGATATTCTGACATATCAATGTCTGGATCTACAGTCTGAAAAGAGATCATTCTATTTTGTTCTGTCTTCAGTTGATATTCCATCCGTTCTCTGATGTTTTTCATGGAATCGCTTAATACACTGTATCGGGCGGTTTCGATATCTGTGATTATGCGTCTGTATTCCTTGTGCAAGTGGCTGTATCCGATGGAATATGCTTTTCTAACCGCATTGGGGGTCATGGTCTTATTCAAGGTAATCACTGACGCTATCCATGTACCGGCAAGCGCACATGCTCTTTTCAAGGTGCCAATGTCTATGGTTTCCATGGTCAACTTGGAGTTGTGCCAGTATTTTTTATGTTTTCCAAGCATCCATACAGTGGGCAAACCGATGGTTGGGTCATTAAGAAAGGTATCATCGCCATAGCCGCCATTCTCATGCAATGTCGCTATGTTGTTTTTGCCGGAACATTCTTCTACAAGGTTTTCAAGCAAATAATTTCCCCAAAATGGAGTAGGTGGAGGAGAGAGCATCACATGTAAACGTTGTCCGGGATTGCCTGATATCATGCTATCGATATTAATAGCGCCAATGGCATTATCTTTGAGGAATTTCTTATTGCGTTCCGCGAATGCGGCATATCCATACACTTCACTGGTAAAAACCACCCGGATAGTAAATTCCTGTTCTGGAATAATCTTATCGGCAATCATACGCTGTATTGTACGAGATATTTCGATTGTGCCCGCGACACCTGTGGAATTGTCATCACTTAACGGCTCATACAAATGTGCAAGTATCCACAATTCTTGTGGGCTTTTACCTGGAATAATCCCTGTTACGGCAGGGAGAACACCTTCACTGCGTATTCCATCACATTCTATAAAAGCGCAGACTTCCCCCTGATTGCATGCCTCGCGCAATTTTCCTCCTGTTCTCGGGCTGATACTGAAGCCGACAAAGGGACGGTCATCGATTTGAACGTGCCAGTTATTCCCCTCAGTACAATTGTTGATCCAGTAAATAGCGTCATTGACGGCGGGATGACTGATCTTTTCAATAATAAAAGGATCAGATGTATCATCTCTATAATCGGCTCCACTTATAATTCCCAATGCACCTTTGTCAAGCACTGTGGCAAGAATTCCGTTTCCAGGGTTGGTGTCTGCTTCGCAAAGCACCAAGGTTCCTTTTGCGGAAGTACCACTGTTCATCTGGTGTTCAGTAATGATTCGTACATTGGTGTTTCCTCCTGGAAGTGCTACGGAACCACGTATAAGAGAAAAAGGATGACGGTGATAGTCGGCAATAACTGGATCATCAAAAACTATTTTGCTTTGAGTAATGGTCAATTTGCCGCTTGAAGCATTCCATGCCAGAGGCATGCGTTTATCCTGATAACTGGTTTTCCCATCTGCGGGAAAGTTTATAACTTCGCATTGTAAAAATCCGGATTTCTTTAACAGCTCATAACAATACGCGGCGGAATTGGCAAATGCCTTTGATGTCTGTGGGAGTTCCAGCATCCATAGCTTTTCGGTTTCTCTATATAATTTGTTTTCATCCACATAATCCAAAAAATTTTGATAAATCTGCTTCATAAACATCCTTGAATTTTTAAACCAAAACAGGCAATGAATATTTTTATACTACTGGAATGCTGATTATTGATATATGCAAAAATATAAATATTCATTGTTTCTCTTTGTTGATTGCACTTATAATTGCTTCGGAAATCCACTTGTAACCATTTGCCGTTAAATGGGCATTCCCTTTTTTGTCGAAAAATTCATTGTCCTCCATATATTTGTGGCTGACCAGCTTGGAAATTATTATACATGATGCATTTGGGATTTTTTGCGCAAGTTCGGCTGCGGCATCTCTATATTCTGTTAATTTGATATCATCTGGGTCTGAAATCGAATGGCTGGGAAAAAACACAAAATATATTGTATTTTCGTTTCCTCCTGCTTGATTCCAACATTTTTGAAGAAATACGACTATGCCATTAAGGTTGTCCTTGTAACCATCTTTGCTGTTTGATGGAAATTTTCCCGTGGGACCGATACTTAGCCCGTTACGATTACGGTCATTGAGCCCTGAATTAATCATCACAATGCATGTTTTAGATCCGTTCAATGACTTTCTTACATTTTTAAAATAATTGGCAACTTTTATTTCTCCTTTGGCTCTCAAATTATTAAGCATCTCATACAGAGAATGACCACCAACTCCATAAAGGGTCTGATAGCTGCAACCGATTTTCATATTATTTTCAACCCAGGTGTAAGCAACGAGAAAGGGACCAGGTATAGCCGTATTTACCGGAGCAAAAAGAAACATCAAAGGGTAATCCCGTTTATGATCCGGAGGTAAAATAAGATTTGTTCCGGATATCCCGTTTGTCCCTGTATTGGTTAATATTTTTGTGGATTTACATTTTAGTATATTCCATGGCGGTTGATTTTTCCTGACAACAGGCTGAAATGAACCATTACCGATTTTGAATGTACCGTAAACTATATGACAAGTAAGCTCCGATTTTATATTCACAGGGGAATCTGCTGGAATTGCCAATCCACCTCTACTCCAATCCGATATGTCTTCTTTTCCATCGGGAAGATAGTAATATGAAAATAATTGATTAAACTCATCCGGAGCATTTTTATTGATAAAACCTTTAGGTTTTGACCATTTAAGAAATAGATTTTGGGTCTCGACTAATCCGGTTCCGTAACAGCCAAAAGTTTTCATTACAGCCTCTCGCATATATTTGTTCCAACCCATTTTTTTAAAATACTGATTGCTGTCTCCGATACCTATTATGGCGACTCGTTCTTTTTTAGATTGCTGAAACACATCTTTTAATTTCTTATCGATTTCATAACATTTCCCATACGGACTGAGCCCGCACACAAGAAGAGTCAATAGAACTATTTTTTTGCAACTTGACATAATAAACATTTCCATTTTTGTTTTAATATATTGGCCAATACCATAGTGCTTTAATATCACCGAGGTCGGAGTTGGCGTTAACTGATATGGCGCGTTCTCCTATATAGAGCTTTCTTGCGGAACCATCGGAAAAGCCTATATTAGATGACCTTTCATGTACTGGAAACACATAGCTCCATGGTTCTGTTCCGCGCCCTCCTAAAGTATAATAATTGGACTTATTCTGATACGGATCGTATGCATCAATAAAAAGAGCTACTGATATTTTTTGCTTTGAGAGCCTGGCACCCGCAATCCAATAGCCAATTGCGTAATTAGTCCATCCGCAGTTCAAATAATGGTTTGCCGTTGGCAATGGATTACTCATGCAGTGAAATGGCGGAGTTCTTTTCGGATAAATCCCATTGTACTTGATATACCCCTCATTCTTAATTGGCGTGAACCAATCGCGTCCTGTCGCTACATTGGTTTTCATTATATATCCAGAATTATCATCACAATATAATAAAGAAGCAGCAACCAGCTGCTTGAGATTATTTATGCAGTGAATACCTTTCGATAAGTTTTTGGCTCTTGATAACGCGGGTAACAGCATACTTGCAAGAACAATTATAACTGCGATCGTTGTAAGCAATTCCACCATAGTAAATAATCTAATGCATGCATGGGTTTTCATTTTAATCTCTACTCTGTTAGTTTATTAACCTAAATTCCGCATTTCTGCAACTATGTTTTGTTAAAAAATCCTTTTAATCAATAATATATGGCTTGAATTCACTCAAAACATAG
>JAFGXT010000048.1 GCA_016936495.1 Victivallales bacterium | reverse complement strand
TGGTGGTGAAGCGAACTGTCCGCCTTTGAGTTTTATTCCGTTATTGCTGTAGTCGAGGAATAATTTGCCGTTGACGACGCCGTCTGACGTGGCGCTGCCCAGATTCAGACGATTAATGAGCTCTGCCAACGGCAGTCCTTCACAGAACACTTCCACGCTTTTGGGTACTTGTGTTTTTTCCAGTTTCAGCACGGGGGAGGATAGTCTGCCGCCCAGCCATGAGCATGAAGCTTTGTCCAGCCTTATAGAATCAGTGGAGTCAATTTTGAAATCAAAATTGCCGTCGAGGAAAGTCAGGTTTTTAAAATCAAGGGATTTGAATGTGAATATCTGACCTGAATCGCTGGTCATGCCATGAAGGTCTTTGAGCGCGAGGCGCAGATCCGCGCCTTGCAGTCGCATGTCCTGACGGCGCATCTCAATATCAGCTGAGCGTACATCTATACGACATTGAAGAGAAGACCGGCCTCGGGTATATATCCAGTCCACCTCTGCGGCTGCGGAACCGTCAAAGACTATACCGTCAAGAAGCGGATGATACATGCCGGGCTTGAATGGAGCAGGGGTTTTATAGAGGGGCAAGGACACTTTCAGTTCTATTTCCGGGGGCGTGGTTAATTTTGAATGTCCGGAGCAAATCAGCTTCATATCCGGCATTATATCTGTGTCAAGTTCCCCGGAAAAGTCCAACCTGTCGGCGGCGGCGTTGAGTTTCAGCGCTAAAGCTCCCAATCCAATACCTTTCCACTGTATCGCGCCGATGTTGAGTGTTCCATATTCGCGTGAGGCATTTCCGCCGGGGGACAGTACCAGCGGCATATCCGCTTTTATATGATTAAGTTTGAGTTCATATTTTTCACTGCTGAGTGATGCGCCGTCGAGCGCGAAGGTCAGTTTGGTTCCGGTTCCGGTATAAACGCCCTGAGTTTTCAGTTCCGGCATATGGCAATCAAACACTCCGGAATTGACCGAAACGTTACCGGCTCTGCCTTTAAAAGTCATAGCGCCATTATTCAGCGTAAGCCCGCCATCAACAGTGTCGGATTCAAAAATAAACGCGTTGCTGAAAATGCTGAAACTTTCGCCTTTAAACGTAATATTTCCACCGCTGGTATTTCCGCCGTGAAGCTTGCCCTCAAGCGTGAGTTTTTCCAAAGACAACACTTTATCGTCGTAGCGTGCTCCGGCGGTATGCCGTCCTTTCCCATCTCCGGCGGCGGCGCTGAAATTCAGATTCCATGTGTGGTCATAGTTATATTGTGCAGAGAATTCATTATGAGTAATCAGCGGTTCGGTCAATTCCACATCCGTCAGTCCGGGCAGGTGATTAAATAAACACATGGAGCGTCCCTGGAAATCCACCCCGTCATCTTTCATTTCCATATCAGCGGAAAGCGCTTTGAAGCTCAGAGGCACACTGCCGTCTGAAAACACGAATGCGGAGATAGCACCGCTGAAATCTTTCCCTTGTCCTTTAATGCTGAAAGTCAGCGGTCCGGTCTTGTCTCCTGCGATGCTCACGCCCTGACGCTCAAACGTAAATTGGTGTATGTTCCCGTCGACTTTTAAATATTGAATGGCAAAAGGAGAAAACGAGGCATTAAGTGTAAGTTTCACGCTGGCTCTACCGTTTATTTCCGTGCCGGAGCCCGGGGTCGTGAATGACGCCAGCCGGTTAAGTCTGAGTTTTGAATCGGCTTGCAGCTTTACTTCCTGTTTGATTGCGTCATAGGAGCCGGACAGGCTGAGTTGTTCATCGGCGGAATACAGTTTACCGGTAAAGCATAATTTATTCCAATTGCCTTTGTCTGGAGTAAGGGTGAGGTCGAAAGGAATACGCATGATGGCGCCGGAGTGCTCAAGGGACAACACCGCTTTTTCTATGATTATTTGACTGAAATTGATTTTTATCGTATTATCAGCACGGAAGCGGAAGCCGCGTCGCTCGCCCGGCATAAATCTTTCGAGCGGAAAACCATTAAGATCAAGTTTGCCGTTTTTATAAGCCAAAGAGATGTCCATGCCGCTCAGGGTAAGACGTTCGACGTTTAAAGTACGTTCAAATACTAAACTGGTAAGCGAGTAATCTGCTCTTGCCGATGCTATCTCCAGGGCGGCTTCGCCTCCCTCCTGACTTTCACCTATTTTGATATGTCCCAGATCAGCACCGGAAAAGCCTATGTGCCTGACATTGCCGCTGAGATCACTGATCCCGTAGCGGGCGGATATTTCCGGTATAAATACGCGTTGCACATAGGCGGGCAGATAATAATACAGCATCAGAAGCGTGGCGGCAAGGAGCAATATCAGCAGATTGTTCAACAGTACAAACCAGCAGCCGAAGCGTTTGCGGGGATGTCGTGCAAGTGTTGTATCTTTGGCTTCAATTGCCGTATCTATGTTTTTTTTTGCTTTCATCCTGATTCCGTTAACTCAGCGCATCAGGCGGTATGTGCCGTCCGCCGAAAATTCGACCGTACGGATCGCAAGCCATTCGCCGGCGTCGTAAAAGAAAAAACCGCCATGACCGTCGGTTCCATATCTACCTGACGCAAACGCCTCCACCGCAGGCGGAAATGTCGTCCAATCCCCCTGCCGCTTGAGTTGCTCCAGATTTGCCGCCGCTACTTCACTTAGAATATCTCCGGCAGCGCGTTTCCCGCCCAGGTTCTCGCGTTCCGCCGCGATAGAGCGTAGAGTTTCAAGCGTATATCCGTTTAAATCAATCTTCACCGGAGCCGACACCGCCAATACGGGACCGGAATCCATGCCTTCGCCGCCCCCGGAATAGGCTTGGGCGATGATGACGCTGGAGCGCAATGTGTCCAGTCCCTCCAGTATGGCTCTTTCCACCGGAATTTTATGCAGTCCGACCAGATATCGCGAATCATCTTTTAAATAAAGCAAATCGCCCGGGTGAATATTCAGGCAAGGAAAATCCGAGCTTATATTAGTCAGCGGCACAAATCCCGCGAGTATGCCGAAATCCACCTTGAACGGCGCGATCAATTCCCGCAGACGCTCCGTCCATAATTCGCGTACTTCACGTCCCGCCGGGGTCATCAGGGATACCCGTTGTTCTCCATGTGATTCATAAAACTTTTTTATATCCAGTCCTTCAAAAGGCAGTCCAAAGCGGGCGGCGATGTCCGCCGCGTTGCTGGTCTCAGGGCGGTCGCTGACGATGACCGCAGCTTCCCATTTGTCCCCATATGCTTCCGATTCAAGCAACTTTACGGCATTACTGCCCTCGCCGCTGATAAACACAGCGGCACGGGCGGCGCGGTTTTCCACCGAAAATAAAGGCTGTATGCTGTTTTCGGCACAATTCATGTATACATTATCCCTGTTTTATCCATAAAGTACTCCATCTGGCGGGATATGCAAATCCATGCCGTCATGCCACCTGAAAACGGTATTCGAGCTCTTCCGGTACGTCTATGTCCGGCGTTCCCAGCTGCTTGAGCAGCAAAGAGATTCCCGCCTTGACCATTTCATCTGAACCGACGCCGATATATGTTACCGGCAACCCCAACGGCAACGGACGGGATTCACGGTTGATGACCACAATATCACTGCAAGCTTCACCTGCCGACAGTATTGCCCGGCTTACGCCGCGCGACAATTGGTCATCAGCGATCACCAGCGCTGATCCCAGACGCGTATTCGAAATAAGTTCCCGCGTTACTTCATAACCCACATATTCCAGACTACGTTCCAGAAAGATGCTGAATACATCCAGTTTTATCGGGCGCATGCGCGGGGTCAAAGCCGTAAGCTGATCAATAGTATCCTGATGCGATATTTCACGCGGACGGCGGCATATTACCGACACTTCCTTGTGTCCTTTATTTGCCATGAATTCAAAAGCGTGTCTGTAGCCCTCCGCCATGTCTACGGATATGGAACACGGATGGCTGCCGGTATCATCAAAACATATATGCGGCAAGCCGTTTTTGCGGATAAACATTTTAAGCGGATTGTTTTCCGTGCACGCGCATACCACCGCGCCGCAGTATGCCGAAACCGCCACCCGGTCGCAAAGACGTTTGATCCTGCCGCCGCCGCTTTCCGGAGCCCAGCGGCATTCTACACTGTAGCCGTGTTCCTCCAGCATTCGCCGTCCCTTGCTGAACAGTTCTTTCTCGTAGTTGGACAAACCTTCTATCTCGTCTACGCCGAACAACCATAAAATTGTCTTATTAACGGCTTTTTCGGTAATAAAAGTACCTTTGCCCTTTATGGTATAAAGAATGTCGCCGTCGATCAGCAGTTTTATGCCGCGACGTACGGTAAGTTCGTTAACCTTAAGTTTTTTCCCCAACTGAGTTGGCGTGGGAATGCGGTCGCCTTTCTGAAAGTCCGATGATTGGATAAAACGTTTGATGCGTGCCGCCACCTGTTTGAAAAGAGGAACTCCGCTGCGGAGTTCGAGAGGTTCTATATTCATTGTCATGTTACTGCTTCCTTGTACTTCCTTAATCCTTCCCGCCGCTTGCCGGATGCAAAAATATAACATTGGTACCATTTGCTTGCAAATGCACTGTGATAAATTTCATATTTTTATTGAGTGAGAAAAGTGATGTGAAAAGAAAAATATTATGGAAGTAAAATGGCTCCGGCACCTGGATTCGAACCAGGGACCAAGTGGTTAACAGCCACCTACTCTACCGCTGAGCTATGCCGGAGCGAATACATTCGATTCAAGAAAAAGTAAAATGGCTCCGGCACCTGGATTCGAACCAGGGACCAAGTGGTTAACAGCCACCTACTCTACCGCTGAGCTATGCCGGAACATATACTTTTACTCATTCCTAAACGAACGAGCCATTATAATACCATTGTATTTTTGAAAAACAAATGCTCTGAGAGAAAAAAACGCAAAAAATTCCAGCATTCAATTGTCTTTTCACCGCTTAGACGGGACTGACAGAAGTTAAAAAAAAGAAAAAAGCTGCGCAGCAGTACAAACTCAACCGGCAGTGCCGGGACGGGCTCCAGCGGCGGAACGCTGGTCGCCGCAGGCGAAATGTATTCACCTGCAACTCATTGTTGTCAAGGTTTGACATGTCCGCAATACTTTTTCTGAGCGGGCGAAGCGATGCGAAGAAAGAATATTGCAGCCGAGACTTTTGACAGTTTCCTCCGCTTATGGCACTTCATCGGAATACTAAAGATAAATTTTTATGTGGTTTTATCTTTGAGCTGTTTTCTGTACTGACCGGGAGGGACGCCGTAATTTTTCTTGAAAACCGTATTGAAATAATGAACGTTTTTGAAGCCTGAGCGTTCGGCGATCTCCTCCAGCGTCAGCCAGTCATTTTCCAGTAAAGCCCTGGCTTGAATCATACGCTCTTCCAGAACCAGGCTGGAAAAGGTTTTTTTAAAGGTTGTCCGAACCAGGTGCACGGTACGCGATGGAGACAGGCACAGATGTCTGGCTAGATCGACAAGCCTCAGGTTGCCGGAGGCATTTTCCTGAATAAAACGCGAGATGACGATTTTGCGTCCGTATTCTATTTTCTGTTCATTATCCATGATAAAATGTATTGTAGACAGCAAGCCCTGAATGAAGATGGTAACCATGGTCTGAATATGGATGATTTCATCCATTTGCGGCAATTCAGGAAGGAGTTTGTGCAGAGCCAGATATTTTTCCGGTATGGATGAGGTCTCGGAAATTTCCCCTTTGAAAGCTCCCACATACGCGGCCGCTATTATCTTCTTCTGACTTATGAGTGGAATGACCAGTTCGATCACTCCTTTCCAACAGTTCTTAAGGTATGGTTTCGGGTCTTTCAGCAATCGTGAATCAGATTCCTTCAAGCAGTCTTTTACGCAAAGTAACCGCCAGCCTGGTTCCTGAAAGCGTCCGGCCATACAGTAGGGGCACTGATGGTAGTTGCGATTGGGAAACAGGCGTTTTTCATCAAGATGATACAGCACTCCGGTATAATCATGCAAAGTGATGTTAAGCCCCAGGGATTCTTCAAACCCGGTCAGAGCCCGGTCAAATTCCTTCAAGGCGATATGTTTGTCTATATTTTGCAGTGTTTTCATTATAAAACTCTATTATAGCATCATTTTATAAAAATATAGCGCAATACTGGATTGCTGGCAAGGGGTATTTCATTTATAATTACAATAAAGCCGGATAAAAAAGATAAACACTTATAAATACAGGAATATTTTGTGGCGATATGAAGTTCATCGAATCATCAAAAGAACTTGAGTTGTTGACTTCCGGAGAAGTCATTGTTTGCGGAGGCGGCCCGGCAGGTATCGGCGCCGCCGTATCGGCGGCACGCAAGGGTGTACGGACAGTATTGTTGGAATCGGCGGGGTGCCTTGGCGGTATATGGACTTCCGGATTGCTTTCCTATATCCTTGGAGATTGCAAACAACACGGACTTGTTACGGAAATAAAAGACCGCTTCGCCAGTTTTATAGAGCCTGACGCCAGATTGCCTAAATCATTGCCGTCGCCGGAAAAAGTCAAACTTTATCTTGAAGAGCTCTGTCTGGACGCTGGAGTTGAGCTATTGTATAACAGTAAAGTGTGCGGCACACTTATGACGGATAAGTTTATTCAAGCAGTATGCGTGGAAACTCCCGCAGGCAGACGTGCGGTTTCAGGTGATGTGTTTATTGACTGCACCGGCAATGGCGATGTGGGGTTTCATGCCGGATGCGGTTTTGACGTCGGTAACGAAACCGACGGCTCGGTTCAGCCGATGTCTATGCTTGCCATAATAGGCGGCATAAAGGCGGATGAATGTATTGATTATGTGAACGGTTCGGAAGAAGCATATCAGAAACTAGGCAATCTGATTCGCGGATGCGGGATAGAGCCGTCATACTCCCGGTCTTCGATAATCAGGATCAGCGACGATATATTTATGTTTGCCGGAAATCACCAGTACGGCGTGAGAGCTGACGACCCTCATGGCGTTACCCGCGCCACTGTCGAGGCACGACATGAGATACACTCTCAAATCAATGCTCTGCGCTCTTTGGGAGGAATATGGAAAGATATAAAAGTCGTTGCAACATCCAGTCAGATCGGCGTCCGTGACGGCAGACGTTTACACGGATTGTACAAGCTTGAACTCGATGATCTGACTTCAGGTCGCTGTTTCGATGACGCCGTATGCAAGGTAAGATTCGGCGTAGATGTTCATGCCTTAACTCCTGATTCAAATCGTGGCTTGACCAGCGTCAGCCGGGAAAATCCGGTGCAACCCTATGATATTCCCATGCGTGCTTTGATCAGCAGGGATTGCGATAACCTGATGATGGCAGGCAGGTGCATAAGCGGAAGTTTCTATGCTCATGCGTCTTATCGGGTAACCGGAATTGCCATCCCCTGCGGTGAAGCCGCCGGAAATCACGCGGCTCAATGCTGTATAACAAAATCAACGGTGAAATCAGAAATGATAAATGACAACAACCTCATAAAGGAGAATTGGTATGAACAGGATAAACGGAAAATCTCATAAGTCGTTTTCTGGAAATTTTACTCTCGTGGAACTCCTCGTTGTGATAGCCATCATTGCCATTCTTGCGGCGATGCTGCTGCCAGCCCTGGGTAAAGCCCGGGACAAAGCACACGAGATAAGCTGTTTGAATAACCTCAAACAGATCGGACTCTCTATAAATATGTATGTAAATGACAGCAACGACAGTTATTGCTGGCTCGACGTGGAAAGACCCCGGCGGATGATGTGGCATGAGATTCTGCGCGATTCCAGTGCCGCCAATACGCGCTCGCTTGACTTTAACAATACCGCAAGTCTGCTGTATTGTCCCAAGGGTGCCCGTGGCAATCTTGCCGGTACGCTTTCCCAGTACCTTATTTCTTATGGCGCGATGTATTACGGTCCGATGAATGATTCGCGTAATGGTAAAGATGTAGCGGTAAACAGCGGCAGCACCAAATACCGCCCTTCAAAAACCGCTCAGATAGTCCGTCCCAGCCGTACAATTCTGCTTGGAGAGGCGTACCGGATCAGCGATCCCAGTCAGCGAGAAGGATATTATTGTATAAAAAATGTATCTTCATTTTCGTCATGCTTCAGCACCCGCCATGGTAAAAACGCCAATGTGCTTTTTGCTGATGGCAGCGTTTATAAAGAAAATGCCGCGGAGTTGCAGAACTGGGCGGAAAATTGTGATATAAAAACCCGCTACAGAGCCCGGCTTGACTGGTAAAGGAATTAACTATGTATTCAATAATGTTAAAATTCACTTTGCCAGTGCTTATAATCTTCTCCGTTGCGGTTCAGGGGCAAATAAACGAACAATGTATGCCCGGAATCAGACAGATGGTGGCACGGCATATAAAAGAGAATCAGCCCCAGAGATACGCCGGGGAAAAATCCGCTCAGGTAAATCTGGATAAACTTAATGAGCAGGGTATATTTACCGACATCGCTCTAGATAAGTTGAATCCGAAAAGTACCAGCTTTACCACTCAACGAAAAATCAGCACTATGTTGCGCGAGGCATTTTTCCGGCTTCGAGACATTGCCTGGTGTTACAACAACAATCTTATCAAAGGCGAACATATAAAAGAACGGGTATTCAAGTCCGTAGTGTATTATAGCAACATCGAATTCCGGCGCATACAGAGCCGTGCCCGCTGGCCGTTTTCTCCGTTCCTCTACCCCTATTGCGCTTCAGTTATATATTTCTCGTTCTTTGACGATATGGACGCGGTGGAAAGCGGAAAAAGCCGCGATAAGCTTAGCACCGCCGCCGCCAAAGCCCTCAAGTCAGTGGCGTTTCAGGCTTTCACTCAACCTCTGCGCAATGACGTCAAGGGAATATACTCCATTGACCGATTCCGCAACAGCTCGCAATGGGTAGGTGGCAACTTTTCCTATCGCCGCCCCTTCATCAATGCGGCGACATGCAACGATCCCCGGATGTTGAATCTGGTATGGGAGGCCTGCAATAAAGCTATATCTCATACCTCATTCAATACCTTGGATAAAGCATTCTGGACGGAAGGGCTTACCAGCGACGGCGCCGCCTGGGGACATGGCAGGCAGTCCTATGCCTTCGGTTACGGTCTGGACGGTATCGGCGGGGTGTTGAGAACGCTTAAACTTTTCAAAGATACAGGCTTGAAAGAAACCGAGCTGAGCCGGGAACAGTTTGATAAGTTGTTTGATTTCGCCGATGGGATGAGCTGGCTGCAATTCCGCGAGCGTGGCAATATATCTGTTACCGGACGTCATAATTTTCTATACAACAGATCCAATTATATAAAACGTATAGAGCAGTATCTGGAGCGGATCAAAGCTCTCGAGCCGCCGGAGGATGTAAAAATAAAAATATCCGCCTTGCAGCAACAATTAAAAAATAGCGGCAAAGAACTCACCGTCGGAGTAAAATACTTCTGGAACAACGATGATCTGGTTATGCGCGGCAATCGCTATAATGTCTTTGTCAATATGATAAGTTCACGTTCTGTAGGACCGGAGACCGTACCGTCTTCCAGTAGCGCGGTAAACTATAACATGGCCGATGGAACCGCATTGATCCTGAAGCGCGGCGATGAATATGATTATTCTCCCGGCGGTTGGAATTTTGCCATTCCCCCCGGCTCCACCGCCAGAGACACGGCGCTGCCAGATAAGAATATGTGGCGGGGATTTACCACTATTCACAATTTTGCCGGAGGCGTCGGTGGCGACAATGGCGTGGCAGGATTTATTCTGGAAAAAGCGGTCGAACCGGGAGTTTCTACTTTCAATTTCAAGGAACTCCTTGGCGTGAAGGCATATAAATCGTACTTCATGTTTCCCGGCTTTCTGATTGCATTGGGCGCGGGTATTGAAAACCTCTCCCCGGAACAGACGGGGAATATCATTACCTGTATAAATCAGACACAGTTGCAGGGAGAGTTGCAAATCAAATCCGGCGGAATCGGGAGAGTAGAAAAATCACCCTGCAACTTTACAGAAGACCTGTCGGCGCTCAAAGAACCGTTGATGCTCCGGCAGCGCGATATAGATTATGTGATTTATCCTGGAACCGGAACAGTTTCGGTATCTGCAGAAAAACGCAAGACCCGCTGGGCTGAGATAAACAAACGCAACAACAAACTAAAATCAATGCGTTCTACGGTGGATATGCTTACCATTACAATCGATCACGGACGAAAAGTCCGCAACGGCTCGTATCATTATATGGTGGCGTTGAACTGCTCCAGTTTTGATGAATTCAACGAGATCGTAAGTTCCGGACGCTTTTCTGTCATAAGCAATTCAACGCAAATGCAAGGGGTTTATGATTCCAAGGTAAAATGCGCACAGATAGTCCTGTTTGACCCGCAGGCGGAAGCGGAGATTGATGGTATGAAAATATCAAGCTCCCATGCCGCGGTCATACGGCTACAGAATATAGAGGCAAATCGCTGGCGGCTGTCTGTGGCCGATCCAACTCAGAACCCTGACTTGAAATCCATCACCATACGCGTGAATGGTAAAGCGTTTGAGCTGAAACTGGCGTCGCCACCTTACTGCGGCAAACAGACCGATATGGAAATTGTGCTTTAGGCGGTCAGGATTTTGGCTATGCGCCGTTCGCGGACGACGTTTACATAGTCAGCTACAGAAGTAAATCTGTCTTTGACCAGTATGCCGCCGCCGAGCTTGCGCAAGCCTTCGGCACTATGCGAATCCGAGCCGCCGGTCTCAGGCAGTCCGTAAGTACGGGCATACCACTGCGCCCGCTGGTTGACTTCCCGCGAACGGCAGGCGTTGGCGGTTTCCACCGCATCGGTCTTATCCGGCAGAAGTCTGATCATTTTTATATAATATTCCTGCCGGAAAGGATGCGCATGTACAATGAAACCGCTGCTTTCATGAACCAGATCGCAGAAATCACAAACATGTAATGTCATTGTTTCCGGGTGTGCCATGACCCATTCGGCGTCAAGATTGTAAATAAGCAGATCATTGCCTTCGTGGGCGATAGTATATTCCCAGGCGAAAAACACGTCCAGTCCTATTTCATCGCCGCGTTTTTTTGCGGCTTTATAACCCCTGCACAGAATTTCGACTTTTTCGAGCCAGGGCAATTCTGGCTCCGCAGGGGTGTTGGAGTTCAAAAAGTGATCGGCGATGATGATTCCGTCATATCCCAATGCTTTGGCAGTTTCAGCCATCTCCGCGCCGGGAGACGCACCGCAACGACTACTTTCGGCAGTGTGCATATGCGTGTCGTATTTATAAAGTCCGTTTTCCATTATACTGCTTCCTTATTAAGAATACAATATAGTCCCGGTTGGCCTGTTTCTCAACGTAAAGATACTATCAAAAGCAAAGAAAAAAGGAAAAGGAGGTCGTCCGGGTGCATCCGGACGACCGGTCTCTCAGAACAGCAATCAGGCATACATATTAATGAGGAAGGATATGGGCTTTGAAGGCTCAACATGTAATACCTTTACACTGTTACAAGATAAATTCGGCTATTTTTTTGATTGAGCGGCTCTGCGTTCATGCATTGCCTTCATCATCTCGTGTATTTGCGCTCTGGAGGTGGCGGAAGTATTCTCCAGCATCCCTTGCATGAATGCGCCACCTCCGCCGCCGGGCGGTCTATGATTGTTATTCGCGTTCGGGTTGTTCGCGTCAGCTGCACGACGCTGCTCCATTTCCTGACGCCGTTTATTCATGTCTTCGATCATTTTATCAAGGAACGCGTTCTTTTCTTCCTGAGACATGGCGCAGAACTGCTTTGCTCTTTCAGCCATACCTTTTTGCATGACCTGAAGCATATTGGCGTGTACCGCTTTACGTTCGCTATCGGTCAATTTATTAAAAGCGGCAGGAGGACCGCGCCTATCCGGATTCTTCTCCCGCATTTTCTGCATATATTTCTGTTTTTCTTCAACCGGGAGCGAAGCAAATTTCTTTGTGGCGACAAATTTGACTGCGTCCTCCTCGCCCATCTGAGCAGGATCCGGGGCGGTATTACCGCTGAAACTGTACAATATTCCGGCAAGCACCGCCGCGAGCAGGACAAATACCGAAATGACGATAACTGTCTTCCTGTTCTTTATACGCATACTTTT
>JAFGXT010000047.1 GCA_016936495.1 Victivallales bacterium | reverse complement strand
GTTGATATATCAGAACCAATGATACAGCGTTGCCGCAAAAACGTCGCCGTCATCAAATCAAAGACCCCGATCGAAGTATTGCTTGAAGATATCAGAAACATCCAATTCCAACGCGCGTCCGTGGTGGTGCTGAATTTCACCCTGCAATTTCTGCCGCCTGAGGATCGTGAAATTCTGCTCAGAAAAATTTATGATGGCATGCTTGACGGCGGTGTACTTATTCTCTCAGAAAAAATAACGCATGAAAACGAGTTCACCCGCGAACTGCTCGTAGATATATATCACGACTGGAAACGCAGCAACGGTTACTCCGACATGGAGGTGAGCCAGAAGCGTACCGCGCTTGAAAACGTATTGAAGATCGATTCCCTGCCCACTCACATCAAACGTCTGGAAACCATCGGTTTCAAGCATTGTGAGCAGTGGTTCCAGTGTTTTAACTTTATTTCCATGCTGGCATTCAAATGAAAATAGATTACAGTCCATTTTTTAATTGTGCCTCCCGTCTTCTACCGGATGAGCTTGCCGGGTACTTTTATCATCTGGCTCAGGAACGGGTTGACAACTGCGTTCACGGACACTGGCATATGTGGCACGAAGCGCTGGACAAACTGCCGGGAAAGTTAAGCCCCTCATCTTATGATCTGAACTCTGACACCATACACATCGGACAGCCTGAGGATTGCGACGACCCAACCCGCAAAGCCTTGTATGACAGCATGCAGATGTTACGCCCATGGCGCAAGGGGCCTTTTGAGCTCTACGGCATGAAGATCGATACAGAATGGCGTTCCGACTGGAAATGGAACCGACTCAAAGAACATATCTGCCCCCTGAAACACCGCAAAGTTCTGGACATAGGTTGCGGAAGCGGGTATCATTGCTGGCGCATGGCGGGAGCAGGCGCGGCATTGGTTCTGGGCATAGACCCTTATATGGTATTTGTCATGCAGTATCATGCGGTGAAAAAACTTTTGAACAAGGATGTCCCGGCATACGTACTGCCACTGGGAATAGAGGATATTCCTGCTGAAACTCACGCTTTCGATACCGTATTTTCAATGGGAGTGCTGTATCACCGCAAAGAACCGATGGAGCATTTGCTGGCGTTGAAAGATATGCTGCGTCCCGGCGGCGAACTCGTGCTTGAAACTCTGGTGATAGCTGGTGGCGCGACTGATGTGCTGGTGCCGGAAGACAGATACGCGAAAATGCGTAATGTATGGTTTATCCCTTCCTGTGCCGCGCTAGAGCTATGGCTGCGCAAGTGCGGATTCAAAAACGTCAGAACGGTAGATGTGAATGTAACTTCTATTGAAGAGCAGCGTACCACCGACTGGATGCGCTGGGAGTCGCTCAAAGATTATCTGCACCCGAATAATCCCGGCTTGTCCTATGAAGGGTATCCGGCTCCGACCCGTGCCATAGTGCTGGCTGAAAGCTGACGTAATCGCGATTCAATCTTTGTCGGTTCTAAACGGAGCAGCTGGAAAACCGTTACGGTTGAATAGATTGCAATCAAGAGGGTTATCCGCCCAGGCATATCTTACGTTCACCGGTTCTTCGACCAGTATATTCCACACTTTAACCTCATCCTGACCGCTGATTTCGGCTTTTGCCCAATGATATCTGCCGTCCTTGCCGGCAATGGCAAAATGACGTAATTCTTTTCCGTCGTGAGATACCAGTCCATGAAGGGCATTGTTGAATTTTACGAATATAGCGCCGTCTTGAATACGCATGGAATCGAATACCGGCCCCCCCGGCACCAAAGTCCTGCCGTACAACATCTTCATATCATATGCCACCGACGCAGCCTGAAGAGCCATACGGCGACCGGTTTCACGTTCATTATCCAGACGGAGAGTTTTCTTGTCACCACCAAGGTCAATTGCAACCACACATCCGACATTTGGCAATTGTGTCGCCGCGATCTGACTTTCCCGAAGCTTTGCCAACTGACTATCCTGAGGCACAGGCCATTGCTGTCCATAATTGGGAAACTGCACCGTAACAAATGCCAGAGCGTCATCACGCCATGCCCGTCTCCATGATTCTATCATATTGATCTGCAATCGTTTAAAATTATCATTGCAACCAGCAATGTCTCCGCCATGATACCATATCATTCCTTTCATGGCTCCGGGGGCAAGCGGTTTGAGCAGAGTATTCCAAACTTCGGAACCGGGAAGCCAGTTTTTAATCCCCGGAGATTCTCCTGCCGCCAGTATGATGCCGAGCGCCACACCAGTGGTATATTTGTATATATCCTGTGCGAAATAAAAAGCAATGGCGGGAAAATTACCGGCATTCTTATGCGCAAGCGAAATCCATTCACCGCCACCGGAACCATCGGTCAGGAACAGGCGTATACGTGAATTATTCGCACGTCTTATATCATCTTCGGCGTCATCACACGCAGACAGTTTCCGCGACATATCAGAACTTCCGGCGCACAACCATACCTCCCCGACCATTACATTATCAATGACAATGGTATTCTGCCCGGAAACAGTCATTTTCACCGGACCGCAGGCGGGCACAGGGGCAAGAACCGCCTCCCAGCGTCCATCTTTTCCCGCAACGGCACTGACCGTCTGAGCCAGGAACCCGACCTTTACCCTGGCGCCGGGCTCACACCACCCCCAAACAGGTATTTCCTTGTTGCGCTGAAGTACCATGCCATTCTGGAACAAGGCCGCAAGCCTGATATTCTCCGCGGCTCCGGCGGAATGGGAATCCAAAGCGGAACAAGCGTAAATGAACATCATAACCGGAAATATTCCGGCAAAAAACAATAACCTGTTCAACATAAAACTCTCCCGGAGAAATTTACGTTCAGTATGACACTCTGGTGCCGTATACCAGACATTCGTTTATAAGTCTAAGCAGTTCCTGAGTTGATGCAGGTCGTGCGATATAACGGCAATTGGTGGCGCGTTCATGGTATTCAGTCGGATTTTCCAGCCATTCATCCAGCAACGCGGTAGTGTTCTCCACGGTAAAATCACTATTATCAATAACAGTGGCGGCACCGGCGGCTTCGAGAATGGCAGCATTATCCTTCTGATGTTGTTCGGAGGCATATGGATATGGCACCAGGAACGAATAGCGGTCAAACAGACTTATCTCGGCGATACTGCTGGCTCCGGCACGGCAGATGACCGCGTCGCAAGCGGAATAAAGTACGCCGATGTAATCAACGCCGCCAAGCACCAGATGTTTTATTCCTGAAGCGTCATAGTTTTTATCAACTTTTTCCGGATCACCTCCGCCGCAAAGATGAATTATTTGCAAATCCTTGTTTTTCAATCTCCCGGCGACATCTGGTATTGTTTCATTAAACACGCTCGCACCCTGACTTCCTCCGAATATCAGCAGGGTGGGAATATCACAGCGCAAATCAGAATGATGTCGCGAATTAATGAGTTCGACAGCCCGCTCTTTTGTCATATGATCCCCAAGCAATTCCGGTCGCACGGGCATACCGGTACAGGCTATCGGGCACTTGCAGGCAACGGAATTTACCGGTGGAAAGGATATCGCCAGATACTTTGCCCAGCGGCTGAGAAAACGGTTAGCTATGCCGATTTTCGCATTGCCTTCGTGCAAAAAGATAGGTATACCTTTGGTTTTCGCCGCTACTGCGGCGGTAAAAGAGGCGAAACTTCCCATACCAAGCAAGGCGTCGGGCTTGAATCGTCCCAGCACCGTACGCGCCTCGGACACGCCGGAAATAAGACTACATAAGAAAGAGAATATCTCCCGTAAAGAACGGGGACGGGGGGCGGAGTGGACAATATAAGTCTCAATGCCGTGGGTTTCGGCTATGACGGCCTGTTCTTTTGCATGTTTTCCACCCAAAAGCATAATAACATCGCCATATTCTTTTCGAAATTCCCGCGCGACACTAAGGCCGGGATAGAAATGACCTCCGGTTCCTCCGCTGGCTATAGCCAGACGATGAAATGACTTTTTAGTGAGATCCACTTGGCTTTCTTCTATGCTTGACTGTTCCATAACTTCTTCCAGTATTCTTTTAATTCTACTATAATATTATTATTGAATCCGGGTCTGGCTGTTTCAATGGCAATACTCAGCAGCAATGCTGTAGCTAACATGCAGACAACCAGATTACTACCGCCATAACTGATAAAAGGAGCAGGCATCCCCTTAGTGGGAAGCCCGCCGGAAATAACCCCGATATTAATAAATGCCTGCAAACTTATCAGCGCGGTGAGCGCAAAGCCCAGAATCATGCCCTGCCTGGAATTGGCATTCATGCTGATGAGTGCTCCGGCAATGGCAAAAGAAATATAAAGCATGACCACAAAAAGCATTCCGGCAAGCCCCAGTTCTTCACCGACGATCGACAAAATAAAGTCGGTATGCGCCTCCGGCAGATACTTATGCTTCAGACGGCTGTTCATAAAGCCTACCCCCGTCCAGCCACCTGACCCCAGCGCAAGAAACGAATTCCACAACTGATAACCGTCCTCGCTGATATAGGCTTCCGGGTTCAGAAACGATTTTATACGCGCCCAGCGCACCGCGTCGACCTGCTTAATCCCGTATAATAATGCCGGAGGCAAAAACAAAACCGGAATGGAAAGAATTCGAAATTTTAGTCCGGAAACAAACAGTATCATGACCAGAACGATTCCGGCAAGAACGGTCGTTCCCAAATCCCTGCCCAATAAAATCATGCCCATGACCGCGCCGCAAGAAGCGCATAAGGGGATGAATCCAGTTTTAAATGACCAGGAATTAATGTTGCGCATCTTATCAGAACAATAACGAGCCAGATAAAGCGCGATTGCCAGCTTGGCGTATTCCGAGGGCTGAATGCTGCCCACCCCGGGAACCTGTATCCAGCGATGTGCCCCCTTGATGGCAGGGAAAGACAGTGCCACCGCCAGCAGAATAATCGATATTATCATAAACAAAGGACTAAGCGCCACAAGCCTTTTGTAGCCAAACAGAAATACGGCAATGCCGCCAGCTGCTCCAAGCCCACCCCAAAGGAGCTGTTTCTTAAAATACATAGGTCCGGCAACGCCGTAGGAAGTAGAATAAAGTACAGTCAGACCAAAAAGAATCGCGGTGGAAACGATTATAAAAAGAGCTATGGCGGAATTGAGCGACCTGGCCGCCTGCTCCTCTCCGCTCACCACCGGACTGCTGTATGGAATATACAAACTCCTCATCCTGCCGCCTGATCCCTCCCACCCGATACCGCTGATGCCAACAAGGCCCAGCGCGTTTCGTGCAACCAGAATCCGCTCACCAGAGAAAATGAGGCATAATAGCGGGCGGACAATTCTGCTCGCAACTCCTCAATATTCTGCGCTTCCAACGGGACAAACACATATACCAGCTCATGCGGCGGAGATTCCTCCAGGCATATTATCAGGGCGTCTCTGTCGACCGCAACGCCGCTCACCCGCATTGACACACCACGATGGCAGGCGGCATTGACCGCCGCCGCGCAATCATCCGGCTCAATACTTAATTCGTCATATGATATGGTAAGTATCTTATTCATCAGTCCAGATACAATTCCCCGGCTCCGACCGGAATACTCACATGCTTGTTTTTGACATATGCGACCGCGTCCTCCTGATCGATCACCGCCAACGGGGAGATTTCCACTTTAAGCGCGGGAACGCCGTCGACATTGCGCGGTATTGCCACACCAGCGGCTTCAAGACGACGGCAATCACGGTCTATCATCATCTCGCGACAGCTCTCAACTGAGTCGACGCCGGTACGGTTTTTGGTCGGCGCGAATTCATCTTCGCGGGCAGCTTCGAGCACCATAGTCTTTGATGCCAGCGGAAGAGCGTCAAAAATAAAAGATTCAAGCTTGACCGCGTTAATGTCTTCGGGAATGATTTCATTACCTGCATCGTCAATATAAGGGACTTTCTTATCGGCACGATGCCAGGGCAGATTGAGACGTCCGCCAGAGGTCAGACGTTCGATAAAGCTTCTGCTGATGACATGAATGGCGGGACTGCCCGCGATAAAACGCAACTTACCATCTGCGTCAGTCTGCCGGGCAAGTTCCTCGGGCATATCACTGTATTCGATGATTTCCAGAGCATTACCGGATTTACAGAAATTCCCGAGTTTTTCGAATGGTCCGGTTTTTGCCAGCATGATCGCGCTCATTTCCGATTCGTCAAGAGCGTGAAGTCCCAGGAAGAGCGGGTTGGCGATAGTTATAAGCGGATTGTCGACCTGAAAATATGATATATATTCCACACCGTTTTTATTCATTTCCTCAAGCGCGCCGGAACGTTTCAGGGCGAGCAAAGTGCCGCCGTGCCCATCTGGAGCCAGAGCAAGGGAATCTTTAGCGCCAAGCAAAAGTTTGCCATCGGTGCCTATTGCGGGCATAGTACCCTGAGTAAAAAACATAACCTGTTCGGGGTCAAGACCGAAGAAGTTGTTATCAGTAAAATGCTGCACGGTGGCTTCATTGTTCATATCGCTGGTCATGATGTACCATTTCATGGGTTTGCCATATTTCTGCCGTATGCGAATAAGCGTTTCGGCAAAATACTGAAACAGGGATTTGTTTTTGACCGGGGAGATAGGGAAAGTTCCTTTAGGGCCGTCAAAACCAAGCCTTGTGCCTTGTCCACCAGCGACGGTAAGAGTGGCTACTTTGCCGTTTTCCAGCAAGTCTTTGCCCAAAGCCTCAGCTTTTTCGTAAAGTGCCCGCTGCTGTTCGTTCTCCGGTTTTATTGGATAATAAGGAGCAGGTTCAAGGTTTTCCGGTATTTTAACCTGAGGTTTCTGCAATACATACTCTTTAATAAGAGAGTCAAGGGTATCCCAATCGATAGCTTCGAGCTGAGCGTCAAGTTGCTCCTTTCCTGCAAGATCGAGAGAATCCCTGAATTTCAAGAGATGCGCCTGATTGTACTGCTGTATTTTCTTTAAAGTATCCGCCTGCATGTTTTATTTATCTCCATAGAATTTGTATGTTATTGTTATCTCTATTTTTATACCCTCAACGCATACCCGGCGAACCGAACAGCTTGCTCAAAAAATAAGCCGCCGCGGTCAGTATAACCAGAATAAGCAATGGAACAGCAAGCGCGATGATCCGTTTGGGCGTAAACACGCGATTATCATCGATTCTGCCAAGCAACTCCACTTCCGCCTGCTTAAGCCTGAATTTCAACTCAGGATCAAGCTCCGCCGAGCTGTTATCCCAGCTATCAACCGAATCCCGCTTATGTTCATCAAACTCAGTCATACTACTGTCGCCACTCCGTTTTATGTTTAAGTTTATAACGGAAATATCGTACTATAACAATAATTCCGCACCAATACAAATCCATTATGCAATCTTGATTAATGTTTATGCCCCCGGAACATTATAAGGAATATTTGACGTATTCAAGTTGAATTTATCAGACTTTATCGTTATAGTCGAAATAGAGGATGTTACTACATAAAAAAGAAAGGTCTGAATCATGCCGGATTTGAGTGATTTGAAGATTTTGATTATAGACGATACAGAGGATCTGATCCGCTTTCATCTGCGCTGGATGGAAAAAGACAATATTCAGACCTTTTACAGTATGAACGGTCAAGATGGAATCGACATTCTACGCGATAACCCGAAAATAGACCTGGTGGTGCTGGACATGAATCTCCCGGACAAAAGCGGCGATCTGGTGTTCGGCGAATTGCGTGCGATAAATCCGGATCTGCCGGTGATAGTCTACAGCGGCTACAGCAGCCGCTTAAACAAGCTGGAAAACGAATCAAACATCAAAATCCTCGGCAAACCGTTCTTCCTCCCTGCCTTAAAAGACATGATCGGAGAACTGACAGGACGCAAATAGACAAATATCCTGCTCCGTTCAGACCCAAAACAGATAAAATATTACTATTCGACGGAACTTGCGACGAGATACGCTGTCTAAAGCATATGAAATAAATCGACATGCAGTAGAATCAGGTCTTGACGTATCCATAAAATGGAGTTAAACTTTTATTCGAAACTCTTTGCGACAGGGTCAGTATTCAAGCTTGAAACCTGGATTCAAGGCAGTAGATTAAATTTGATATTAAAATTAAAGTAAGGTAAAGCCAATGAAAAACACCTTGTTCAGAACTTTCGCGGCAGTAGTTATACTGCTGTCAACGATATCGCTGAGTGTATCGGCAAAGCTGGAAAGCAACCGCAAACTGGAGACTATCGCCCAGCTTACCGCCACAATAATCAGCAACCGCCACTACAGTCAACAGCAACTCAATGATGACGTATCAAAGAAATTGTTCAATGAATACCTCAAGACCATCGACCCCGGGAAAATATTCTTCACCGCCCCGGAAGTACAGAAATTATCGCGCTACCAGTACAGTCTGGATGACCAGATATTGCTGGGCAAACTGGATTTTGCGTTTCTGGTATTTGATATGTTTCTGGATCGTTACCGGGAATACTGCGATTTTTCAGAAAAACAGCTCAAAAAAGGCTTCGACTTTACAATAGACGAAAACTTTCAGTTTGACCGTTCCGACGCCGAATGGCCAGCCAACGAAACGGAAATGCATGAGCTGTGGAGAAAAAGGCTTAAAAACAACATTCTCACCCAGAAGCTGATGCTTAAAGCCATGCAGGAAAATGGCTCAGACCAGAAAGACGCCGAAAAGGCTGAGAAATACAAGAAGCTCTGGGGCGACAGAACTCCGGAACAGAAAGTGGAAAAACACCTGAAGCAAACCCTTGCCGACCTTGAAAGCAGAGAGGCTATCGACGTGGTCTCCGACTATCTTTCCAGTCTGACCAAAATATATGATCCGCACTCAAGCTACATGTCTCCAGCTCGCGAAGAAGCATTTAACATCGCCATGAAGCTCTCTTTGGTAGGAATAGGAGCAGTGCTTGTGTCCGAAGACGGTTTCACCAAGATCGTCAGCATCATCCCCGGAGGTCCGGCGGAACGCGACGGCAGACTCAAACCCGAAGACCGCATTATCGCGGTTGCTCAGGAAAACGAAGAACCTGTTGACATCATTGATATGCCGTTGAACAAGGTGGTACAACTTATCAGAGGCGAAAAAGACACCAAGGTCTACCTGACGGTACTTCCCGGAGATAAAGGTCGTAATGCCATTCCCCAGCTCATCACCATTAACAGAAACACCGTGGAGTTGAAAGAGCAGGAAGCTGCGGGAAAGATTGAGATCATAAAAGACGAAAACGGCAAAGAAAGAAAAGTGGGCGTAATCACCCTGCCCTCATTTTATATGGACTTTGCCGCCGCGCAGAGTGGTGATCCCAATTACAAAAGCTCCACCAACGATGTAGCGAATATACTCAAAGATTTCAATAAACAGGGAGTGGACGGCGTTGTACTGGATATGCGCTCAAACGGTGGCGGCAGTTTACTCGAAGCCATAAAACTGACCGGTCTGTTCATAACCGGAGGTCCGGTGGTTCAAATAAAAGACAGCCTCGGACGCGTCATGGTTCAAGAAGACCCGGATCAGAGTATATTGTACTCCGGTCCCATGGTGGTGCTGGTAAATAAACTCAGCGCATCTGCCACCGAGATTTTTGCCGGGGCAATCAAAGATTACAATCGCGGCGTGATCGTCGGCGATTCCCACACCCACGGCAAAGGCACAGTCCAGACCGTCAGCGTACTCAAGGATATGCTCAGCGTGCTCGGCGTGTCATTTGATGCCGGATCAATAAAATTCACCAATGCCAAGTTCTACCGTATCAACGGGCATTCCACCCAGTTGAAAGGCGTTGAACCGCACATTGTCCTGCCCTCATTCACCGATTACATGGAAATAGGAGAAACCCACATAGACTACGCCCTGCCCTGGGACGCCATCAAACCGGTCAAATATATAAGCTGCAATAATCGTCTGGACAGCATAGTCAAAGACCTGAAGCAAAAATCAGCCACACGCATAAGCAAAGCTCCTCAATTTGAAGTGCTGAAAAACGAGATTGAAGCGTTCAAACTGCTGACCGCGAAAAAAGAAGTATCGCTTAACAAGGCTACCCGCTGGGCGGAATACCTCGACGAAAAGAAATTTAAGGAACAACAGGAAAATATCGTCAAACTGAACCGGGCAACAGGCTCTGAAGACAATGCGGACAAAGCCGCTAAAGAAGATATTTTCTTGAAAGAATCCATGAATGTACTCATAGACTTCATTGAGCTGAACAAAACAAACAATGACGTCGCCGTATCCCAGAAAATGAACTGAAAAGAATTGATGTGCTTCACCTCCAAGGTGAAGCATATATTCTATCGGATTAAGATGATTAAACTTAATGCAAGCAATAGTTTCATCCATAACATTGCATCCAAAGAACAAGAAAGCATCACCGATTGGCAAATATTAATTAAAGTACTATCTGAAATCAAAGGGGGGGCAGTGTGGAACTATTATATTTTTTCGGAGGCGTAGCTCAAAGCATTCCTAATGATATTGGAATAAACTTTGGAGGAAAATATCTTTTTGATTATGATCCATGTACTAATGAACTAGAAATCAAGCAGAACGATATGTACATCTCCAACTTTTGGGGAAATAACATAAACAATGTAACTGCTGTTGTCGGAGAAAACGGTTGTTACAAAACAACTCTGATGGATGGAATAACTCAAATCTTCTCCAATGATGGCATTTCTTGGTGCCCAGAAAGCACAGGCAAACTGCCCCCATATTTATTCGTATCTTTCCATAATAATACCATTCATGTTTTTTGTTGCTTTGAATTAATTTTATTAGACAACTTTGCAATAAAAAACAATACCAGCAATGTAAAAATAGAACTACACAAATACTTGAATGACAGCGAAAGTGACGATACCAAGACACACGGTGCTATATCGTTCGCATCAATAATGGAGAAAACTCATACCATATTTTATTCCAATTCAATAACTTCAGGAACAACATCATTATTTGATGATAAAAAAGACAGGCTGTCTGACATCTCCAGCATAAAGATACTTGAGAATGAATTATCAGATTGGGATAAAACTACGCAAATCAATAGCTTCGATATAGCCTCAGCGATAAATTATGATCTTATGACTCTTAAATTTCTCGTGGATAAGCAATGCTCAAAATTTTTAAACGAAATGAAATTCAGAAGAGTTGAGACTATCGGATTGTTCCTTAATGATAGTTTATTCACTAAAGCCCGCAAGAGTAAGGGGAAACATAGTAGCGAGTTTAACTCTCTCAAAGAAAAAATTAAATTCTGTTGCGAATATTTGTCAGAAGATTCAGACGGACTAATTAGGGAATTCCAAAAATTACATGATCATAAGACTGCCTACAAGCAAGAAAGAGATAATATTTTGTTTAAAGCATCTCCAGGTGAACTAGAAGATTTCCATGAAATGTTGAAAAAGCTAGTTAATATTTATGAGAAATATCCCTACTTCGGTGAAATTTTTGATTTTGGAATCGGAACATTCTCCTCCGGAGAAAGGGCTTTATTGAATTTATTTTCACGTTTCTATGATTTACGAGAAAAGGATGAAATAAAGAAAGCCAATAGTCTTCTGATTGTTTTGGATGAACCAGAAATATATATGCATCCTCAATGGCAGAAACATTTGCCTTATCGTTTACTGAAAATGTGCGAAAGCTTTTTCCCGGACAAACAGGTTCAAATTATATTTTCCACCAATAACCCAATCATGCTTTCAGACTTGCCAACACATAATATCGTCTATCTAGAAAAAGAACGAAAAGAGGGCAAAGACGTGATTTCAGTAAAAAGAATATACGATCAACGTACTTTTGCCGCCAGTGTAACGAAAATCCTAGCCGATTCTTTTTTTCTTCAGGGCGGCATTATTGGAGAATTCGCAAAAGAAAAGATTAATGACATTATTAGACTACTTGACTTTGAAAGCGACGACAAAGCAAAAATCAACATGTTCAAAAAAAATCAAGATAGAGTAAAAAGAACAATTTCTTTAATTGGTGAACCCGTGATACGTGGGCATCTTGAGCAAAAATTTCATGAAGCGGTTACTTATGCTGATTTTCAACAAGAAATTGAACACTGTGACAGACATCATTCTATTGACAGAAAAATAAAAAAACTGGAAAATGAATTGGAAAGTTTGAGAAAACAGCAGCGCAAAAATTCAAATACCGGAGATGAGAAATGATTGCGCTGGAAGATTATATTGGAAAAGAGCGGCTAAATGAAATAACTCAAGAATACCAGGCTGAAGCTTTAAAATACATCAAAAATTCGAAGTCAAAAAATGATTTTTCAGCCATTGTTAGTGAATATCCCAATTTGATAACTGGTTCCATTGATACAATCACGTCTCTCTCGGCAGAAATTCTGAATGATAAAGGTATTGAGTTCACTACTCTTACCGATCATGCATCTAATAGTTATACTTATTTTTTCAGCAAAGAAAAAATGGAAAGCAATGGCACTGTTAAAATGTCTTATTGGCTTGCCAAGAAGCTAGGAGTACGGGTTTGTCCTTACTGCAATCAGCAATACACTTTTACTATTACCAATGGAAAAGGTATTCGCCCTGAGTTTGATCATTTTCTACCTAAGTCAAAATTTCCGTTACTGGCTTTATCGTTTTACAATCTTATTCCAAGCTGTCACAATTGTAATCATGTCAAATCTGACGAAAATTTTTCATTGAACAATAACCTATATCCGTATTCGGAATCATTTCATGAACAGATGAAGTTTAAAATCAAAAATTACAGTACGGAAATGTTTACTCAATCCAAGAGCAATTTCAAAAACGCCTCAACGCAAAACATGGATATCAAACTTGTTCCGAAAGGTGATTTGCATGAGAAAGCGTTAAAAAATGTTAAAGCATTCCGCTTGGAAGACATTTATAATGAACATAAAGATTACGCTCAAGAAATAATATACAAAGCTACATATTATAGTGACGCGTTACTACAATCATATCATGGAGCTTTTGGGGATACATTTGACCAAGATTTTTTGGATCAAATGTACTATGGTAATTATATAAAACCCGACGAAATAATGGAACGCCCCCTAGCAAAACTAACTCAGGACATTATTGAACAATTTGCGTTAAAGCGAAGCGTTATCAGCCATACGTGACTGGGTTCTGGTTGTTCATATAAGGTTTACCGCAAAATAGAGCTCGTAATAAATATAAATGTGTATTCGTGCTCTTATTCGGTTTGAGCTTTCATGAACAATATATGATCGGCTATGATACTATTTGAGGATTTCGTTCCAGGTGAACAAATCAACGCAAAACGGCAGATTGCTTTCTTCAAAGGCTTCTCTGAGGGTAGCAACCTGTAGTCTCTGTTTTTTATCGGCAAACCTGTGATGATCTTTTTGATCGCTATTGGCGTAATGTATTTACTTGAAATTTATTACAACTCGCTAGAGTTCCACACGTCAGCAACATTTTCCCTGAGCGGGAGATACGAAAGAAAAATGTTACGATGGAGACTTTTGCCAGCGTCATCTTTCACTCCGAAACTTCCTGTTTTTTTGTTTGGAATGTTGAAAAAGCTCAGATTGAAACTAATCTATTGCAGAGAAGTCAACAGGAATTGTAAATATGGAAGATAAACTCATAGCTCTGGAAAATACCATTGCTTTTCAAGACAGGAAGCTCGAAGAGCTTAGCCAGGTTATTTATAAACAACAAATCCAGATAAATACCCTGTGTAAAGATCTGGAACAGATACGCAGCCAGTTTAAGAATATCAGCGAAGAGGCACAGGATAAACGCCCGCCGCATTATTGAGGACAGATTATGAGTGTGAAAAAAGTTATCGCTGCAATGAGCGGTGGCGTGGATTCCTCCGTCGCAGCCGCAATATATAAGGAACGAGGCTATGAAGTCATAGGCGTTACCCTGCGCCTGCGCACCGGGTTGTCCGCCGAGAATGGCGGCTGTGCCTCGAAAGAGGATGAAGAGCATGCCGCCGAAGCGGCGCGTATAATGGACATTCCGCACCTTATTCTTGACTATTCCGATGATTTTAAAAACAAAGTCCTGCGTCCATCGTGGGACGAGTTTGCCAAAGGCAGAACCCCCAATCCCTGCACCCTGTGCAATCCCCGGATAAAATTTGGCAAGTTGCTGGAATATGCCGCGCAGACCGGAGCGGAAAAAGTCATTACCGGACACTATGCGATCATACGCGAAGACCATGGCATTTTCAAGCTCGAAAGGGGCAGCGACCCGGCCAAGGATCAGACCTATTTTCTCTATGCTCTAACCCAGGAAATGCTTAGTCATATCCATTTCCCGATCGGTGAAATAAATAAGTCCAGCGTAAGAGAATACGCCCGGAAGATAGGATTGCGCAACCATGCAAAAAAAGACAGTCAGGATGCATGCTTCAGCATTCCCGGCGAAACCTTTCAGGAAAGCCTGAAGAGAATATTTAACGAAGATGCCCATATCGGACGCTTTATCACCCCCGACGGTAAAGCTCACGGATTCCACAAAGGCATACATCAATATACCATCGGACAGCGCAAGGGTCTGGGCGTTGCTCTCGGCTGCCCCGCTTATGTCTCTGCCATTGACGCTTCATCCGGTGATGTAAGTATAAGCACCGACCCCGCCGATCTTATGACCGGCAGCTTTGACGTTGTATCATTGAACTGGCAGTCTGGAGTCATGCCGAACGCTCCTTTTCGAGCCATGATTCAGGTACGTTATCGAAGCCGTCCGGCTCCCGGACTGGTTACGCCGCGCGCCGATGGTGGCGCGACAGTACTTATGGATGAGCCTTTGCGGGCGGTAACGATCGGACAGGCGGCGGTGTTTTACAATGACACGTTGCTCCTCGGTGGCGGCTGTATTGACCGTATAATCCCTTTGACACAAACGGATGAGGTTTAGCCTGTGAAGCTAGAAATAACCGTGGCGCGGCTTGAAGACCTGCCGGAAATAGAAAATCTCGCGCGTCGCATATGGCCGGTGTGCTATAAAGACATCATTACCCCGGAGCAGATAGAATTTATGCTGAAAAAGATGTACGCCGAAAACGTGATGAGAGAGGAATTACTTGAGCGTGGAGTACGCTTTGACCTGTTGCGTGCCGATGACGTCAATATCGGTTATGTGTCTTACAGTGCCAGCGAAACCGACCCCAAAGTACTGATACTGCACAAAATATATATCCTGCCCGGATACCAGCGGCGCGGCCTCGGCTCGAAACTTATCGATCACGTAAAAAAACAAGCTGCCTCATTCGGCTGTAAGCGCATAATACTGAATGTCAATAAGAATAATCCGGCGCTGAACGCCTATCTTAAAAATGGCTTCAACATCGTCGAGTCCGTTTGCAACGATATTGGCGACGGTTTCTTTATGGATGACTACATATGTGAAACGACAATAAAATTACAGCTCTGATGACATGTGATTTTATCAGGTGACAAGATTTGTGATTATTTTTCACAGTCATCCCACAGGAAAGTAAAAATTTGAAAAGATAGTGGGAACAGAGGGAAGGCTAATTGGAGAAATTTCGTCCCGTAAAATCTAAGAAAGTTGCAATGACATACTATCATTTACAACAATCCGGCTTTGACATCAAATCGGATCAATGCCATCACGACTTCCTGCACTTCCACTTATGCAAAAAGCCGTGATTTCTACAGTTTCCGCCGTTATTACTTAAGAACACCAGCATCAAATGCGGCTGAAGTCTTTAGCGAACCTGCAGTTTTAACTCCAGATAGCGGACACATTATAACGCCATGCCATTTTCCGGCATCATCCTGATATTTGATTCCAATGCCCTGCGTTGAAACTTCTTGACCGTCAAGCTTTAGAGGCAGACGTTCAATCCGCCGGATTACTGGACTGTCTCCTTCATAGGGTTCCAGTATCGTCAGCAATCCAACCTTGTCAGCTCTGATTCGACGAATAAATTTAACACCCATGATTTCGGGGCGCTCACCGCGTAGTTTCGAAGGCCACGGGTTGTAAACATTCGCGGGATTGGAAGTTAACGCCTCAAAACCATTTTTTTCAAATGGAGCGTTAGCACGGTAGACAGTCCCTTGATTTCCGGTTGACATTTGTGTAAGCCGCATATGTGCGGAAGTAGAACGAAGCTGATTCCAGGTAATGGTCAATATTTCAGGGGCTGGTGCTTCAACCGCGTTCAACAGTAGAGAATAACCGCCTACCTGACCTGCAACAGCACGGTCACTGCGGAATTTCCAATCCAGCACCAATTGGCTTTCAAGCGGTTTGAACTCCAAATTACAATGAGGCTGTCCCGCATTGGCATAGATCATATCGTAATAATGATTCTGTTTGCCGTCAAAATAATCAAATAAAAAGATTAATCCATCGTAAAGCATAATACAACGCTGTAAATCAACTCCAGGATACATAAGAGATGAACTCAGTACGGCGCCATGAACATCGCCATGATTTCTGAACCAGCTTATTTCCGCAGGAATTTTATTTTGATTCAATCCATCAACCAGCAAGGTGTTGTGATTGACAGCATGAAGGCGTCCTCTTGCTCCTGTACGGATGGTCTGCTTTTGCCCCATCGCCCACCATTCCAGATGAAGATTGTCAAAAAATCCATGTCCCAGCAGTTGTCCATACGGGATTGCGGCCCATAAACGTTTTTTCCCTTCACCATGATTTAAAACCAGCAGGCCGTAATCAGGAAAGACATAGGAATCGCAAGGGGGATCGCCTTTGCCGAAAGGGATTGTTTCAGAACATCTGAGCAAAGCGGCGCAACTTCGATTTCCGGGGGCTCCATGGCGTTGCAAATCTTCCCATTTTACCTTGCCTGAAGCCTTTTCCCATTGCTTAAACAAAGCGTCCCTGACCGGTGCGATTATCAGTGGGTCTTGATACCAATTAAAAAACATTTCGAACCAATACAAACGCTTAAGGGGAGAAAAAGACGCAGCGTCCCCCATGGCTGGTGAAAACCCGTCTGGATCAAGCCATTGCTGCATAACCAAGGGAAAACGTTTTAGAGCAGGCACTTCTTTGCCTAGATTCAATCCCATATTCCGGTAAAGTTCAAGCACGTCAAGCCAGGCGATGATAACAGGTTCAATATATTGTCCGGCCATCAAGCAAAAACCGTCATTCCCAAACATGCGCCGCAAATCCGGGATCGCCCCCTGAAAAGGATCATAAAGAAGATAAACCTGAAGCGAGGCGTCGTCACACAATGATGCCAGAGCCGCACCGCCTTCATTGACCCGGTGCGCTGTTCCGGTGCGCAAGCGTAAGCGGTTAAGAAATATCTTTTTCAGCTCCGCTAAAAGTTTAGTCCGCTCATCTACCGTCAACGCGCCTGAATCCCACAGCAGATCCATGGTACAGGCGACCATTTGCAACCATTCGTTCTGACTGAAATATCCTCCTAGCTTCTGATGCCCTTTGCCACCAATGCCAAACTCAACCATGGAGGCATCCTTAAACGGATATCCGGGTAGAACCCGAAGGTATTCACGCAAGACACTTGAAGCCTTATCCCTATATTTTTCCTCTCCGGTCAAATGCCATGCAATAGCCAGATCCAATAGATTCCCATGCTTATTAAAGCCTATTGCATGGGCAGGAGGAGTTTCGCTCGAGGCAGGAGTCCACCAGGCATTGTCGCGCTCTCCCATATGAGAGTCATTTTGATAACGGCTCAGCATATTTCCACACCCGACACACTGATAACGGTATGCCAGCGACAGACCGCGATAGGCTGGCAAATCCGGATCAAGGCGGCGCAGGATGGTTTTTCCCTGACAGCGCGAACACATACGGTCTTCCGGTTGTTCCTGACGCGGGCGGTATTCTGGAAAACAGTGAGGCAATTTCAAAGCGAAGTCGGCGCGTTGCAGATATTGGTTCCAGGCAGACCTAACCCAACCATACTTTTCCTTCCAGATTTTTATTTTGCGCAGGCGTTCCTTTGAGGATATAAGATAGGGATGAGTTCTGACTGACTGAGGTACGGCAGGTAGCAAATTAACGACAAATTCCGGAGTGGAATCACCTTTGACGGTAAATGATACCGTAGCTGGTTCCGAGTAGAATGGAACGGCTTTTTTTCGATCAATGGAGTTCATTTGCATGACTAGCGGAATTGTAATATTACCATGCGGAGGCAAGGAGAACTGCATCTCCGTTTCCGATGGGTGGAACAATTTCAAAGCGCACGTATCCAAGCTCAATTCCATGTCCATGGGTTTATTCGTATGATTTCTGACAGTGAGTGGATAAAAGTATTTCAGCGAACCGTCTGCTTCATCCTTGCGTTGACCAGGGAGAAAAAAAATATCATTCACACAATCCACAGTAACACGATGCCGCAACACTCGAAGCTCATCAATATAGACAAACAAATTTTTACCGGGGTCGGCCTTGGCGTCGGCTATCTCCAGAATCAGGAAATCCTGATCTTTGCTCCAACTTGAACGCCAGGCATTTTCTGGTTGCAATGCCGTATCGGTCAACCAAACTCCTTGCGGTGCCGGTAAGGTATCCTGATAAAAAAGACAGGCATAGCCTCCCATCCATGGCCATTGACGCATCTCGGTTCTTATTCTTGCCTGTCCGCCTTCAATGCGATAGTCAAATTGCAAAGCCTGATACTGTTCAAGGTCAATTCCGCATTCTTTAAAATTTTTCAGCCGCCACTTGAATTGTCCGCCCTGACCAAGATCAAAGCGCAGGCATTTATGTCCTTCGCAAGTTGCAATTTCCGGTCTGATCTCCCCCTCCCATTCTTCAGGATCATCCATTGTCGAAATAATCGCGAGATGCGGAACTGAATCCATACCCGGAACTGATACCGGATACAGGCACACTAACAATGCAGCCAGTAGCATTCCAGTCCGGGAAGGTAATGAGTTTTTTTCTGTCATAATCTTTCCATATGTTATTATTCAGTTGTCAATTATTTCCATGCAACGTCTAATCATCACAACTCGTTGACCAGGAGAATAAACACATGACGCAGGAATATCCTCCCCCATGAACGCACCGCCGGCAACCGTCACCAATCCGTCATGCGGAGCCCGGAACTCTTCGATTAGTTCCAATTTATCCAATGACCATTGCCGGGCTAAAACCTGATTTTCCCGCACATATTCACCCGGAAGTGTCAGCGGTTCAACAATATCTTCTGCAGCAACAGTCAGTGAGCTCTCCTCGTTCGGACGGCAAAGATACTGCCGGGCTGGAAGTACAGGTTTCCCCGACAACATTTTCTGGCTGCGCAACGCATTAATGATACCGTTCTCGGCTACATCAACCACATCAGGGATCAGGACATTCTGCGGTGCAAGTTCTACCAACATGATTTTAGCCCCATGTTGTGCCGAACAGGCGTCCAGCATTCCAGGTAGAGAATCAGAAAAATCTGGATATAACAGACAAATGTCCACACCAAAAGACATAAGTAATTCCCGATCATTGCTCCAGGCGGTGGTGGCGCTACTCCAGCCATGAAGATCCAACACCACATCGGCGCCACTGACAAAACCATCTTCCACAAATGAACTTATTATTCCGGCATAAGTATGAATTTGTCGCCCCCAGGTACGGTTCATATTCCAGTCCGCGATTTGCCCCTGACGGTAACGGCTGTCTTCTCCGGGGTAATCTTGACGGCGCATTCTAATTGCCAAAGGATTAAGGACAGGCATCATAACCAGAGTTCCCCGTATCTCTGAAGGTTCAATACGCTCGAATGCACGGGCGATTCCAACCGGTCCATGAAGTTCCCGTCCATGCTGTCCCGCAAGGATAAGCATTCGCGGTCCATCTGTGGCGCCCCGGACTATCATAACCGGCAACACGGGTCGACACCCCTGTGCCGAATCAGGAAGTTCAACGCTCATCTTGATTTTTCCTCCAGGAGGACAAACATCCGGAACATCCCCCCAGGAATACATTTTTTTTATATCCATTGTCCATACTCCCGTAATAATTGACAATCATTGATTAATGGTAAAATGTCGCTCTGTCATAATTCCTGACGCCATACATTCGGCAACAATCCGCCATTCTCCAGCAATGGCGTCATAAGGCAAAGTTAAAGTTATTCCGGTCTTGCCTCTGGACAGACGGTAAACAGCGGAAGCATCGAATAGTTTCCCATCCGGCATCGTTACCTTAAGCTCAACCCCGGAATCAGCCGGAATAATCCTATTCATCCCATCCAGTATCGAAATATTCAGATCGAAAGTTTTTCCACGTTCAGGAACTGCGGGTACGAGTTCGAGGCGCAAACATTCAATCCGCCGGGGCAATACCGCCAGCACTCGTCCTTGTCCTGGCTCCAGCGGCAAATCAAAGATCAAGCCATCGTCACTTTGAACGCCATTGAGTTGTTTTCGGGTATCCATTGAATATACCACGGGCGGATGTCCGGACACAGGGAACCGGAGTTTAACGGTTTGCTTCATGCCGGTGTCCATCAACGGCTTGTTGAATTTTAATTTTGTAACCACAGGGCTGTTACCTTTTTGATCCTCAAGTTGATCCCATACAATGTCAGATGCTCCATCAGCGATACTCACCGGAGCATGAGTTTCCTGCCATGCGTTATTAACTACAATCCATATGTTTGCGGCTCCGGCGTCCTTTCCCAGCAAGTGGATCTGCCCTTCGATAACCTCAGGATTACTATCCAACTGTTTTATGCGAATACTCCAGGCGTTGAACTCAGCTTTCCTCAAATACGGCTTACCGGGATTGAGGATGTCAATAATCTCATCGGCGTTGGTTTGCAATGCGGGATTGGATTGCTTGTCCATAAGCAGTTTCCCTCCATCCTTACGCCATGCGCTGATGATTTCCCATGATTTTTCGTTCAAATAATGCATATAAGGCAAATACAGATATTTATAATTCTTAAGCATTCCGGCTGAAATTTTCTCTTCAAACAACATGTCATAAGGAACGCCGTTCCTGGCAAGTTCTGCACGTAATTCGTACAGTGCCCCATCGTAAATATGCCAGTTCTGTTCCGCGCCTAGACCGGCACGATTGGTGAAACCAGAATAAATTGCCAGTTTGGCTTTTTTACCCGGCAAAGGACCTACAACCGGACCAAGATTCCGTAACTGCTTCAAAACAGTCTGTATCCGTTCATAAAAATATGCTCTGATCCAGCGTTGATCCTTACCTGGACCATATTTCTCCAAACCGTAGAGATAGAATAAATTATGGGTAAAGCCCAGCGTCAGCCAGAGATTGGCGGCTGCCATGTCCGGACTTGGGACTACCTGTTTTAGGCGTTTGCCTTTTTCATCAAGAATCCACCGCATTGTTGTATCGTAAGTCAAGCCGACCACAGGACAGAATTTCAGTCCCAGCTGAATGGCGCGATCCTGGGTGTTTTTCCACTTCCCAACAATGAGCGCGTTATCTTCTGGATAATGCCATTGAGCCAGAATATCCGCCCAGTCAGGTCGTCCGGGAAACTCAAAACTTGGTTCGATGAGGAATTCAACCCATGGCGCCTGCTTTCGTATACGATCCCTGACGGTTCGTCCGGTTTCTGCAAACCCATCCCCTTCCGACAAAAGCCATAGCAGATAACGCAAAGGCAAATAGTCATCTGAAACCACTCCAGACGTCGCAAAACATTTTAAATCCAAACGTGGTCTGATGCTCAGGTTTTCCCCACCGCGCCCGGACTTCAAGGGAGGATTATTTATATGAAATTTTTTGCGCATCATCTCCATTGCCTCTGCACTGTCGCTGACATTTCCCTCGCCATAACTCTCGCTGTTAAGGATAACCCCTTGCATCCAGGGATAGTTCCTGATCCAGAACGCGGCATTGTCGCTTTCCCGGATTACTTCAGCGCGGCATTTTGACGCCAGCGGATGCGGATTCTTTGGAATGATATGTGTGCGATACCAGGAAAACAGTCCCATGGCAGCTAATTTTTCCTGATAGTCAGGAGTCACCAGACCTCCGCAGATGGTGGAGATTCCCATGTCCTTGTACCATAAAAGTTTCTCGTCGTCACACAGATGGTTTCCCGGCCAGTTGATGACATGATAGGCGTCCCTCGGTCTGGACGGCAATATTCTCAGCATCCGCCGAAAAGTCCTGCTGATACCGGTGGTGGATTTCAATACGACACTGAATTCTACATCCCCGGGCGAGAAACAGGACGGATTGAAGTTTATGATAAGTCGATCATTCTCCAACCTTGCCGAAGCATGGGGAAAATTTTCCAGAACCACCCGCCATGAGCTTGAATTAGATTTCGGCAACCGCACCCCCATCTCCCAGTTTACCGCCGTCTCATCCCGATAAAAAGTCCTTAGGATAGGACGTTCCAGCCGAATATTATCCTCGTTGAAACCGACCGGATTTGATGCCAATGATTTTAATTCATCCGCAGACAGGGAATCGGAATAAAACTCCACCTGCCTTAAGGTTCCATGAGGCGGAGAATGCCATGAGAAATCAGGAAATGGCAACAAAGTCAGACCTGAACGGTTGCAAGCTGGAACCGGATGAGTTTGCCTGGCATGTCCGATTACATTGCCATCAACCAAAAGCCAGGCAGTTTTCCCGTCCCAACTTAAAGCTACTTGATGAGTCTGTCCATCGTTCAGTTTTTCCGCCAACGCTTTAGCCGGAATCCTGGTTTTGCCGATTCTGCTGACTGGAATTCCAATGCTGTAATAACCAGGCAGCGCCAGCAATTGATATTGAGCGTCGTCACTTTCAATCCATGAAGATTGCTTAAGTTTTACGGTAAGCACTATAGTCCCCCGCTCTCCCGAAGAAGCAAATAACGGTGCGGGAATTTCCGGTGTTTCATTACGCCATTCCGTCATTCCCGGCATCCACGGAGTGGGTCTGATTGAGTAATTTGGATGTTCTCCGATTTTTTCCATTTGCAACCCGCCGATCTCAACCGTATCAACTCCACTGACAGACAAACGGATTTCTCCTTCATAGCATTTGGGGCTCGGCACACTGATTCCGTAACGCCGCCATTCCGGACTGATTTTTATATCCTGAACCGTCCTGAATAATTCCACATCAGGCGAACGACTTGCCCCACCGCTCCATAGGCGTTTTTTTTGCTGATTCTCCGAATACATCTGTCCCAAGCCGGACAGCTCAAATTTCAGTATTGTATCATCTTTGTCAGACCGTGCATAGAAAGTAAAAAGCATTGCCGGATATTTTGTCCGGAAATGGTTGGCAAAATTTACATCTGCCTTGAATGGATTAATATTAATCTTCCAATTTCCGCCATTGTCTCCTCCTATTCGCATGATCCTGCCTCCGGGAACGACCGAAGTCGCAACAAAATGCGTATTTGCAGATGGACAACGAAAACATTCAGGAGCCGGAGCCGCCACCCCGGGTGGCAGAATGTTTTTCGAGCCTCTAATCGTTTTCAATACCTTGATCCCGTCTTCATCCTGAATATTTTTTGAGTATATCGGTATTTGAAAATAATCTTCGCCTTCACTTTCTCG
>JAFGXT010000046.1 GCA_016936495.1 Victivallales bacterium | reverse complement strand
ATAGCGAACTAATGGAAGGAGTTGCCGGAGATAGATATTACTATTATCGTTCAACGAGATAAAGCGAAGTAATTATAATATATCATTATCCGTAACTCTCTAAATAAACAACTTTCACCCAGTATTATAATATTTTGAATGAGGAGTAATATGTTTAAAAAAACAATTATCTTTGGTGTATGCGCAATAACGTCCTCACTGATTTATGGACAAATCGAAGATTACCGGTGCGTCTCTAACGGATTCAGACAACCGCTAAAATGGAGCAAGGCAACAAATCCATGGGTTTTTTCCCGTTATAAACGAAAGGCTATGGTTGACTTGAAAGGAAAATTGAAACTTGTATTCCCGGTTTATTATATGAGTAGTGACAGACCAGTCAGAGAGATTCCATTTCCAAACGACGTTATTATTGAAGCTGGAATAGAGCCTTCTTATAAAGATAGTGACATTGATCTTGGTTCATCTCCACGTATCGTAGGTGAAAAAATCACATATCACAAAGGCGACAAAGATACCTATAAGATCATTACAATAGATCTCGGAGATCAGGTTATCAAAAAAGGTAGTTGGTTTGGTGTATGGGTGTCATTGGAAAATCTTGATGGAGAAAAATTCGTTCCTATGTCGCGCACTGTTGGAAGCAGGAAAAAACAGAATTTTGAAACTTCATATACATCAGCAAAAACCTCCTTTATAAAAGGTGATTTTATCCGCAAAACCACAAGAATTAAAAAAGTGAACACTTCTATCGACTGGGCTACAGGATATTGTCCGGTGGCAATTCTGGCAAAAACTGATTATAAAGGCGATGTTTGGGGTATTATCGGCTCCAGCATCCCGGAAGGTTACTACGATAAGTATGGCAATCGATTCGGCGATGAAAACGGCAATATCGGCTATGCAGACAAGCTCTGTTCCACTAAACTGGGCGCTCCATCCGTTAATCTGGCAAAAGGTTCTGACAAGTTTCTATACTGTGCCCAGGAGCTGAAAGGCAGACTGGATATTTTAAAAGTATGCAATGTAAATAAAGTTCATGTCGGACTAGGAGGCAACGACATTTCCGCACATCATAATGTAAAAAAATTAAGAAAAAATGCGAAGATAGTCCTCAAACTCATAAAAGCGATTAAACCGGATATTGAGGTTTATAACGCAACTGTACTTCCTCATTCAAAATCAACAGATGGATTTACCACCCTGAATCAAACACCTTCTTGGGGCAATGCTGGTAACGCGTCAGTGCGAGGCGAATGGAATGGTGCTTTACGTGCCGACCCAAAGTCCTTCGGATATGACGGTACCTTTGAACTTTGCTCTTTTGTTGAGTACGATTGGAAAGATTCCGCCAGTAAATGGCTGCCGGATGAGACACCTGAAAAATATACAACAGATGGAACTCATCCTACCTGCGATGGTAGTGAAGCCATTGCGGAACACGCATATTTGATTGGAGAAGAATCAAAAAGCAAATAGAACGCTACTGCAAATTCATACTGAAATAACGAGGTGAAAAATGAAGTTTTTCCGTAAAATATCTTTAGGATTGATAATCTTAACAGGTAGCCTGTCCACATTAATTATACAAGCTGATGAGAAGTCAAATACCCCTGTCATCATTTTAAAGTTGGATGACCTGACCTACAAACCTAACAATGAAAGTTGGCAACGCTGTTTAGATTTTCTAGCAGAGAAAAAAATTAAATGTAGTGCTGGTATTATATGTTACGCTTTGGATAAAGAATGTTCAAGTCTTTTTGACTTTGTAAAAGAAGAACATGCCAAGGGAAATATTGAATTCTGGTGCCATGGTTACAGAAATCGTAAAGCGTCTGATCCGACTGGTGAATTCGAGGGCAGTTTTGAAGAACAAAAAGCTGCACTTGAAAAATGCCAAAAGCTTGCACAGGAAAAATTGGGCTTTAAATTTAAAGCATTCGGTCCACACTGGAGCAAGACCAATGCTGATACTGCACGAGCGTTGAAAGCAATCCCGGAATTTACAATCTGGCTTTATGGAAAACCTGACTTGGAAACGGCTTCAGGAAAATATGTTTACCCTCGAGTTATGGCGCTTGAATATAAAACATTTGTACCAGATGTGAACAAGTTTAAAGCCAAATATTTCAAAGAGGGAATCAAGCATAAGTGCCTGGTTCTCCAAGGACATCCAATGGCTTGGGTTAAAGATCAGCGTTGGGAAAACTTTGTTGCCATCATTGACTTTCTAATCAGTCGCAATACCGTGTTTATGACACCCAGTGAATACTACGAAAAGGAAGTCAATGGGCACAAGTAATGTGTTAGAGCTTTGGGTTGATCAACCCAAAGCTCATTTTAATTTTAACTGATATTTCAGTTTGGCTCTTTATAATTAAGTTTTTACGGTTATACTGGTAACAAATCGACAGGAGGGATTTGTTATGAGATTGTTCAGTATTGCCGTCATGCTTTGTTATGTGCTTGTGTTTCCAATGTGCATATGCTATTTACACTATACCCGACCATATTTATTTAAGACATGGCGTTTGCAGGTATGGATTGTGCTGTCAGGATTGTTTTCATGGTGTTTTGTCAATGCAGCCATATGGGTTCCTTATTGGCTTGGAATATTTTCTCCGCGTGGTCCGGAGCTGGTTTTTGCCATGTTTTTCGGGTGGGCTTATTTATGGCTAGCGGCGTTGCCATTTGGAGTGCTGTACGGCTTTTTTACAGCGCTCAGGGCGTGGCTGACGCCGGATGATAATGACTGATTATGCTCTTTCTTGCGTGTGCGCGTAAAAAAGAAAGTACCCGGTATTGACTTGCCCATTATTTATAATATAGTAAGAGAGCGTTATTAATTTATAACAACATACAGGGTATTATAATGCGAATGCAAGGCGTATATACGGCTTTAGTTACTCCGTTCTCCAACGGGATGGTGGACTATGGCAAGCTTGAGGAGCTTGTCGAACTTCAGATAAGCGGCGGCGTCGATGGTATTGTTCCGGTCGGAACTACCGGAGAATCTCCCACGCTTTCAACTGCTGAACATATGAAAGTCATTGAGACTGTGATCAATAAAGCGGCTAAACGCTGTCAGATCGTCGCCGGAACCGGCGCTAACTGTACCGCGGAGGCCATCGAGCTCACCATGGCCGCCAAAAAGGCCGGAGCTGACGCGACTTTACAGGTTACTCCATACTACAATAAGCCCACTCAGGAAGGCTTGTACCGGCATTTCTCCGCCGTGGCGGACGCCGTCGGACTTCCGGTGATGCTGTACAATGTACCGGGGCGTTCCGGTGTGCCGATCGCCATTGATACGATTGCCCGTCTCAGCAGTAATTCCAATGTTGTGGCGGTAAAAGAAGCTGGCGGCACCGCTGATAGAGTGTCCCAGATACTGGATGCTTGCGATATTGCCGTTCTAAGCGGTGATGACAGTCTGACGCTGCCGATGATGGCTGTCGGTGCGACTGGTATCGTCAGCGTGGCTTCCAATATTATTCCTGGTCAGATCAAAGCTATGTGCGATGCTTTCGCCGCTGGCGATATTGCAACAGCCATGCAGATCCACCGCAAATATTACTGTTTGTTCAGGGATATGTTTGTGGAAACTAATCCGGTTCCGGTAAAGGCGGCGATGGCGATGCTGGGCATGATTGAGGAAGAATACCGTCTGCCCTTGTGCGAAATCTCCGCCGGTGGCAGGGAAGTCCTCAAGGCGTGTATGAAAAAGTGCGGACTTATTTGATTTTTTTCAGATATATATAATATTGGTTTAAATAATTAAGGTGCGCCTTTGCTTGTTCCGGCAAAGGCGCTTGATGATTGTATGGCGGAAAATTCCAGTGTAAGACAGGTGGTTTATGACGCGATTGCGGAAAGCAAGTCAATTTCCCGCATCCGTCTGGCAAAACAGTATAAACTCAGACTGGCGACGGTTACGGAAGTTACCCGTTCGTTGATTGAAGACGGCTTTATTGAAGAGGCGGGCGAAGAGAAATCCACCGGCGGTAGAAAGCCGGTATTGCTGAGGATCAATCGCGACGCGTTTTATACTATAGGCTTCAAACTTTCCCGTTCGCACCTGGCATGCGGGGTATTCAGCGCGGGCATGACACAGAAATTTATGTTTTCCCGTACCGCCCCGCAGGATATGGATGGCGCAAAATTTCTGGAAATACTATCGGACATGACTCGTGCCGCTATTGCAGAGACGGGGATCAAACGCGATAAATTCAAGGGTATCGGCATCGGACTTCCTGCTGGAGTGGATATTGTAAAAGGCATATATCATGGCGCCGCTTATTACCCTAATTTAAAGAATGTACCGCTCAAGGAAGTACTTGAGGCGGAATTCAAGATGCCGGTACTGGTAGATCATGACGTGGTGCTGATGACGCTGGCGGAATATTATCTTTCCGGCGCGGGCATTCCTGATAATCTGGGAGTACTATTTGTCGGATGGGGTATCGGATGCCGTTTTATACTTAATGGTGAAATATATCGCGGAGTGCATAACAAGGCAAGTGAGTTCGGGCATCTGTCATTGGAGCCTGACGGACCAGAGTGTTACTGTGGTAATCGCGGCTGTCTGGAGCGTTTCGCCAGTACTGAGGCGATCGAACAGCAATATGGCGGCACACACCGCTTTAGTGAAATAGTGGAGTTTGCCGCCGATGGCGATGCAAAAGCGTTGAAACTTCTCAATGACGCCGCCGAATACCTAGCCCGGGCTATCGCGGTCATAATCAATTTGATGGACGTGGAAATGCTTATCATCAACGGGGACATCGTTATTGCCGAAAACCTTATTTCTGAAGCATTCTACAACGCGCTTGACCGCTATACTTTTACAACGCGCTCTGACAGAGCTTGCAATGTGGCTTTCAGCCGTATCGGCGTCAAGGTTGGTATTCTCGGTCCAGCGCTCAGGGCGGCGGATAATTACTACAGCGGCAAAGGCATAAATATTTTCGTAAAACGAAGATAGCCGCTGCTGAATCTGTATCAACGTTATTTTACTGTTGTTTTTCCGTGTTCATGGTGATATATTACCGGTACACGGGTTTTTGAGATTGTGTAAAATCAACAAATAAGTGGAATATTCACAGTAAGATGACATTGATATTAGGCATAGAGACAAGCTGCGATGAGACGTCGGTAGCGGTAGTAGAGGATGGCGACAGAGTTCTCAGTAATGTAGTGGCTTCTCAAATCCGCAAGCATGCGCCTTATGGCGGAGTGGTTCCTGAGCTTGCTGCTCGCGAACACCTTAAGGCCATGGATCCGGTCGTGAGGCAGGCGCTAAAAGACGCCGGCATAAATTCTTTGGATGAGATTGACGCGATTGCAGCCACCAATGGTCCCGGGCTGATTCCTGCTTTGCTGGTGGGGGTTAACTATGCCAAAGGGCTCGCTGCTGGCAATGATCTGCCGTTCATCGGTATAAACCATTTTATCGCTCATATCTACGCTACGTTTCTTGACAGTGGTATTGAACAGTTGCGTGAACCGTCTTTGTATCCGTTATTGGCTCTGGTGGTGTCAGGCGGGCATACCGCGTTGGTGCTGATCACTGCCGATGGGCAGGCGACGGTCGTGGGCACTACTATTGACGACGCTGCCGGTGAGGCTTTGGATAAAGCTTCCAAGCTGCTGGGGTTGGGCTATCCAGGTGGACCGGTGATCGAAAAGACCGGAGCCAATGGTGACTCCTCCAAATATGACTTCCCGCGTCCGCTTACCGGAGGCGCCGGCAAAGCCGTGGCGGAAGAGAACAAATATAATTTTAGTTTCAGCGGTATCAAGACATCATTGCTGTATCATTGCAAACGTCTGGGCGGAGAGGATATAGCTCTTAGCGAAACGGAGATGTTTGATACGGTGGCTTCGTATCAGGAAGCGGTTATTGATGTGTTAGTGAAAAAGACTTTGAAGGCGGCAAAAGATTTTAACGCGGCTTCCATCGTACTGAGCGGCGGGGTTGCTTGCAACGGTGTTCTGCGGCAGCGCCTGGAGGATTGCACTCCTAAGCGGATTAAACTGTTTCTGGCGCCGCGTAAATATTGTACGGATAATGCCGCGATGGTGGCTGGACTGGCGTTTCATCATCTGCGCAAAGGTATGATTGATCCATTGACGACTGATGCGTTTGCTCGTTTGCCGCAGATCAGCCAGGTGCCTTTTACTGATTGATTCCGTGCTATGAAGTATTGGCGTATGGAACTGATAAAAATAAAAAATAAAAAAATACAGCCGCGCAGCGGTATACGCTCAACCGGCAGTGCCGGGACGCAATCCAGCGGCGGGTCGCTGGTCGCCGCAGGCGAAATGTATTTACCTGCAACTTGCTGCAACTCGCTAAGATTTGACATGTCAGTAACATTTTTTTCTGAGCGAGCGAAGCCATGCGGAAGAAAAAATGTTATGGCGGAGTGTTTTTGCAGTCACGCTGTGCGAGAGGAGTATTATGGATTTTTGTGTTATTTTTGATCTTGACGGAACACTGGTGGATTCCCGTGCCGATCTGACCACTGGCGTTAATCTTATGCGGCGTGAATATGGTCTGGATGCGATTGATATTGAGAAGGTAACAACGTATGTCGGCAATGGCACGCGTTTGTTGTGTGAGCGTGCGCTTCAGGACAGCAAGGTGGATGTGGATGAGGCATTGCCGTTGATGAAACGTTTTTATCTGGAACATCTGCTTGATGAGACGGCGTTGTATGACGGAGTGTTCGAGGGGCTTGAAGCTTTGCGTAAAGCCGGCATTCCGCTGGCGGTGGTTACGAACAAGCCGCAGGAACCGACCGAGGCGATTCTGAAAGGTTTGAACGTATATGAGTTTTTTGATTTTATAATCGGTGGCGGAGCCGGATTTGAACTTAAACCCGCACCCGATGCTTTGGTGCATATTCTTAAGAAAAGTGCATCCAGACCGGATAAGAGTTTTATGGTTGGTGACAACTATACTGATCTGGAATCGGGACGACGCGCGGGTATGCGTACGGTGTTTTGCGAGTTTGGTTTTGGTGTTACCGCCGGGGAAAATTATGATTTCGCGGTGAAATCCTTTGCCGACCTGGTTGAACGCGTACTGGATGGGCGTTGAGTAAGAGGATAAGACTTAAATGCTTGATAAGCAAGTAAAACGTAAGATGATCCGTTATGCGGCGCTGGCGGTTTTCACTGCCGCGCTGATTGCGTTCGGCTGGGCCGCGTATATTGCGGCGAATATCTACAAAGATACCGGAATAATCAACGTTTTCAATGAAGCTTCGCGTCCAGTTTCCTGTATATCGGTTGAAAATGCCGGACGGGTGTATATGGAAAAAGCCATCCCCGCCGGGGGCAGAAGCTCCATCATTTTTAAGACTATCAATCGCGCGGTCAAAGTGGAAGTGCTTTTTGATGACGCCTCTTCTTTGCGCTATGAATTTGAATGTGATAACTCCGCCATCGCCTATCGGGTTGACCTTGCGGTCAGTGATGACGCGGTGTTTATAAAAGAAAACAACCGCCGGGAATGATATAATCATCTCCGGCGGTCGTGTTTGTTTAGTCTGCTATTCCTTGTCTACTACCGCGAAGGTAACTGTGGCTCTGGCAACGACTCTGCCGTTGACTTTCAGTTCGCCTGAGCCTTTGCCGAATCTGGAGTTTGACGGTGGTAAAGTGGTGTCGCATACCAATTGATCCCCCGGGAAGATAGGCTGGAGATATTCGACTTTGTCAATTGCCATGAAGTATGCGAGCTTACCCTTGTTTTCTGGACGGGACAGCACGTGCGCGCAACCTGCCTGTGCAAATATCTCCGCTTGAAGCGAGTCCGGCAGTACCGGATAATCCGGGGTGTGCCCCTGGAAAAGTTCTTCGTTTATGGAGAGGTTTTTGACTGCTATGATGTGTCCGTCCTCATCACCTTTGATGATGTTGTCCACCAGCAGGAAGGGATAGCGGTGGGGGACATATTTCATTATCTCATTGACGTCCATGCAGATGTTTTCCCGTTTGTCGAACTCGTTGAACAGTTCCGGAAAGTCGATTGGACCAGTTTTTTCTCTGACCGCCAGCGTGATCTTACCCTGACAGGATACACCGTTAACGTTGGTAGTGGAGCATTTGAATACCGCTTCACCATTTTCGCAACTTTCCAGTTCGGCTTCTACTTTCATGCGGTCACCGGGATTGTTGGGCTTGCGGAATTTGACTTTTTCGAGGACTTTGATATGCAGATCGAATTTTCTTTCCGGGTCCAGCATATCCTGCGCCAGAAGCTGAGCCGCCTGTTTCATGGCTTCGACCTGAAGTACTCCGGGCATAATCGGGTGATT
>JAFGXT010000045.1 GCA_016936495.1 Victivallales bacterium | reverse complement strand
GGGATAAGATATTGTTCTTTGCCCGCGCTGGCGCTTTCCTCTTCGAAAATCTTTTTGAATTTAAAAAAGCTTTCTGGCGGGTCTTTTCGCATAAGTGCGGTAACGTTTGAGTGCAAATGCTCAGGCGCCACCTTCAGATGCCCGGAAACATGATGATGAATAAGCTCACGGCTAAGCTCCTTATGCAGCAAAGCCAACTCCAGGCGCACCCCGGAATTGATATGCAGGTGCTTTACCCCGTCAATGCTTCTGACTCTGCGCAGCAGTTTAATAAGGCGCGTACCGTCGGCATTATAATTTTTACAGACCTTGGGGTAAAGACATGATGAGCGTTTACAGCTATGACACTTTTCGGGCTCAAAAGGCACATTACCGTAAATATTTCCAGCCGGACCGCCAATATCGCTGATGGTACCCCGAAAATGAGCCAGCTTTTTCAGACGCTCCACTTCATTGACAATAGATTCCTCGCTTCTGAAAGTCATATGCCGTCCCTGATGCGACACCAGTCCACAGAACGCGCATCCGCCCGGACAACCTCTGACTGCAGGAATAGAGTTTTTGATAGTCTCGAAAGCGGGAATATTTTGTCCCTTGTAAATCGGGTGCGGCAAATACTTGAAAGGCAGAGAATGAACGTGATCGGATTCTTCAGTGGACATCGGCTCCGGGGATGGCTCAATAACCAGTAAACGCTGATCGTAGCGCTGAATAAGACCCTTCCCACACCAGGGGTTCATCTCACGCTCTACAATGACAGTGCTTGCCATCAAAGCGTCACGATTGTTCAAATGTTCTTCGTAAGATGGTATTTCCACATAGTCAGAAGAGTCGAAGACCTCGGCAGCGTTTTTCCCCAGCAGTCTGGCGGTGCCGCGAATGCCTTCCAGACTCTGCCCGACCGCCAGACGGCGATATATTTCCAACACCGGTTTTTCGCCCTGCCCGAACACTAGAATATCGGCTTTGCTGTCCACCAGCACGCCGGGGCGTATTTTATCCTGCCAGTAATCATAATGAGCCACCCGGCGCAGACTGGCTTCCAACCCTCCGACCTGTACCGGAATTTTAGGGAAAGCCTGTTTTGCCAATTGAGTATAAACAGTCAAAGCATGAGGCGGGCGTTTACCGGTTTCGCCATTGATGGAATAAGCGTCCTCGCGCCGGAACCGACGCCCGGCTGTATAAATATTGACCATGGAATCCATATTGCCGGAAGTGATGGCGCACGCTATTCGTGGACGACCGAAAGTTTTCAGGCTTTCTGGATCTTTCCAGTCGGGTTGGGCAATCATTGCAACACGGTATCCGGCGTCAAGCAGCAGTCTGCCGATAATGGCTGCGCCATACGAAGGATGATCCACATAGACGTCGCCGGTAATCAACAAAATATCGATCTCATCCCAGCCGAGTTTGCGGGTTTCTGCAATTGTGAGCGGAATAAATTCCGGTTGAACATGAGACATTGACAATCACCCCTGCCCGGAGTTATTCAGCACAACCGGACTACGGTTATAGTTCTTGAATTCAATATCCACATTAGTGAGTCCACTGGTGGACAAATTGTAATGCAAGGTACACCGATATTTAATGGTACCTCTAAAATTAGGTACATTGAGTATAAAGAGCAAATCATATATCTCAGGTTTTTTCGAGGCACTGAAAATCCGCTTTTCAGCATTGAACTTGCCTGACGGCGGACGGATGGCGACACAGGGAAAAGGTTGGTAATTGTGTATCATTGAAAAGTCGTGTATGCCGATGCTTCTGTTAGCGTCGAGCCTGACCCGGACTACCGCATAGGTTTTTTCCGCAATATCCGCAGGAATAAGTTTATCGGCATTCGCAACGGGTATCTCCGCGCGCGTTATTCCCGCGTCAAGGATCTCACCTATTCTAAAGCGTTGCCGGGAATTGATCAGATAATCGTTCTCCTGACCATTGTTCTTAGGAACAACATCCTGGGCGACGAGCGTAAACACTCCAGACAGAAAAAACACATATATTAAAATTTTCAGATTCATAGGCTTAAGCATTGTCCTTACGTTCTTTTATTCAATTTCAAATATATGCGCACAATAGAGAAAACTCAAGGCGATAAAACTCAAAATTCACAGTATGAGCTTTACCGCCGCCGGACGGACGATAATTTATATCCTGCAAGTTCTTATATCCGAAACGATAATACCCTTAGCACCAAGTTCCTCCAACTTATCCATGACCTCATTTATCTCTTTCTGACGAATCATAGACTTGACCGCGACCCAATCCTGATGAGTAAGCGGAGCCACCGTCGGCGACTCAATCCCCGGAGTTATTCCGCAAGCCGCTTCCAAACTGGTCTTGGGAATGTCATATTCCACCATCGCATAGGTCTTGGCTTTAAGTATTCCTTCCAGACGTTTTATGATATACCTGACTTCATCACGCTGGACAATTTTTTTATTACGCCCGATAAGTACCGCTTCTGAATTCATAATCGGCTCACCTACCACTTTGAGCCCCGCTTCCTGAAGCGTCCTGCCTGATTCCACCACATCGGCGATGGCGTCGGCAACACCCAAACGGATGGAGATTTCCACCGCGCCGTCAAGACGGATGACTTCCGCGTTCACTCCACGTTTTTTCATATCGCTCTCGACTATATTAGGATAAGAAGTGGCGATTCTCATGTTTTCAAATTTATCAGGAGTAAGATCCTGCTCAGCGGGCAAGGCATAAAAAAAACGGGAATTGCCGAATGCCAGCGGCAACATTTCCACCACATCAGCCTTGCTGTCAAACGCCAGATCCCGACCCGTAATTCCTAAATCAAGAATGCCGTTGCCCACATAAATGGCGATATCCCGCGGCCGCAGATAAATGAATTCCACATTGTTTTTCTGATCAGTAATGGAAAGTTCCCTGCCGGAGCGGTAACATTTATATCCCGCTTCCTTCAGAAGTTCCACCGCGCCTTCCGAAAGAGCGCCCTTATTGGGAATAGCTATTTTAAGCATAATTTTGCACCTTGTTTTTTATTCACAGATATTTATAGATGTCTTCGAGTTCCAGTTCGCAGGCAATCATCATAGTCTGCAAATGATAAAGCAACTGGGATATTTCCTCGGCAGTCTTATCTTTGCCCTCATATTCGGCGGCGATCCAGACTTCTCCAGCTTCTTCAATTACTTTTTTCCCGATAGCGTGTTTGCCTTTTTGCAGCATTTTAACTGTTCCCGAAGCAGGATCCATTGAGGCGGCTTTCCCTTTCAGTTCCGCAAAAAGTTCTTCAAATGTCTTCATTTACAATCCTTAACCGTTTTTCTTCTAAAAATTCTTATATCATCATGAAAAGTGAAATATATATCTGGAATGCTTTTCATTCAATGCCGTTACGACAATATTCATAAAAAAGTATGGTTCAAAGCATAAAAAAATTATTATTACAGCACTGGAATTTTATTAATTTCATGTTATCTTGAAAAGTACCCATGGAGATGAACTTGATAATATAACCGGTAACAAACACATCTGGATCACCGATTTAAATAGTTGGAAGTTATGACTCAGGAATCAGACGCAACACAGAAACATGACATCGTTTACGATGAAAGCAGGATTCAGACTTTAAGCTCCCTGGAGCATATTCGTCTGCGTCCAGGAATGTATATCGGCAGGATGGGTACCGGTGTCCACCCTGACGACGGCATATATATCCTGCTCAAAGAGATCATAGACAATAGTATTGACGAATTTATCATGGGTTCCGGAAGACGCATAGACGTCAGCATCGATGGAAACACGGTTACTATCCGCGACTACGGTCGAGGAATTCCTTTGGGAAAACTCGTTGAATGCGTGTCCATCATCAATACCGGCGGCAAATATAATGACGACGTCTTCCAGTTTTCCGTAGGGCTCAATGGTGTAGGCACCAAAGCGGTCAACGCGCTGTCTTCTAAATTCGTTGTCAGATCTACCCGCGAAGGCAAATATCATCAGGCGGAATTCTGCCGTGGCGTACTACTCCGGGAGGAATCAGGAGACAGCGAAGAAAAAAACGGCACACTGGTATCTTTCGTCCCCGACGAAGAATTGTTCCCTAAATACGAATACCAGATGGAATATATTGAGCGGCGTTTGTGGATGTACGCCTACCTCAACAGCGGATTATCCCTCTACCTGAACGGCGTACGCTACTTCTCCCGCGAAGGACTTAAAGACCTGGTAAACAATGAAGTGGACGAAGATCGCCTCTATGACATAATCCACTACAAGGACAAAACCATTGAATTCGCGTTCTGCCACACCCTTAATTACGGTGAAAATTATTTTTCATTTGTAAACGGACAATATACCAATGACGGCGGAACCCATCTTTCAGCGTTTCGCGAGGGCATCCTCAAAGGCGTCAATGAATTTGCGGGCAAAAACTATCAGGCATCCGACGTGCGCGACGGCATTGTGGGTGCGGTCGGCATTAAACTCAAAGAGCCCATATTCGAATCCCAGACCAAGAACAAACTCGGGAATACCGACATCCGAGGGTGGATAGTCAACGCCGTCCGCCAGGTGCTCGTGGATCACATGCACCGTAATCTGGAAGAATCCGAAGCCATCCTCAACAAGATAAATCAAAACGAAAAACTCAGAAAACAAATTCAGGCGGTAAAAAAAGATTCCCGTGAAAAAGCAAAAAAAATGAGTTTAAAAATCCCCAAACTCAAAGATTGTAAATTTCATTTGGGAGACAATTCCAAACGCGGTGAGGAAACCATGATCTTCCTTACCGAAGGACAGTCCGCGGCGGGTTCCATGGTGAGCTGCCGCGACGTTTATACGCAGGCAATCTTTTCCCTGAAAGGCAAACCCTTTAACGTCCATGGCGAAAAATTCGACAAGTTGTATCAGAATGAAGAACTCTACTATATAATGCATACGCTGAACATCGAAGAAGATGTTGAAAACCTAAGATATAACAAAATCGTCATCGCCACCGATTCAGACGTGGACGGATTGCACATCAGGAATTTGCTATTGACTTTCTTCCTGACCTATTTTGAGCGCCTGGCGCTGTCTGGACACCTTTTCATACTGGAAACTCCTCTGTTCAGAGTGAGGAATAAAAAGGAGACGATCTACTGCTATAACGAAGAGGAACGCGACACGGCTATAAGCAAACTCGGAGGTTATTCACGTAGCGTAGAAGTCACACGCTTTAAAGGACTTGGCGAAATATCTCCAAACGAATTCGGACAGTTTATCGGCAAGGACATACGCCTGATAGAAGTAACTATCGACCACATGCGCGATGTCCCGGAGATGCTGGAGTTTTTTATGGGTAAAAATACCCCCAAACGACGTAATCATATTATGGAAAATCTGGTTTGAACCTTTTAACAAATATTCTGGATATAAATGGCGGACGATAATATAAAATCTGAAAATCCTGAAGCGGAAGAAATTATACCCGATGCGGCTCACACCGTAGCCGGGGAAATAATCGAGCCCGAAGCCCTCGCTGACGGCGAGTCCGAAGCGGTGATAGAGACCGGAGGCAATACTTTCCTGCGGCGGCTAATGGATTTCAATTTTATCGAATACGCCTCGTATGTCATAAAGGAACGAGCCATTCCTGACGTAGACGACGGTTTCAAACCGGTTCAACGCCGCATACTCTGGTCGTTGCACCGCATGGATGACGGCAAATTCCACAAAGTAGCCAACGTCATCGGACACACCATGCAGTACCATCCACACGGCGACGCCTCAATCGGCGGAGCACTGGTCGTACTGGCAAACAAAGAATTTTTTATAGAGAAACAGGGAAATTTCGGTAATATCCTCACAGGCGACGAAGCATCAGCCGCACGTTATATCGAATGTCGGCTATCCCATCTTGGACGCGAAGTGCTCTACAACGATGATATTACAGAGTTCGTCGATTCATATGACGGCAGAAATAAGGAACCGGTTGTCCTGCCCGTAAAAATACCCTCATTGCTGATGATCGGCTGCGAGGGCATCGCGGTGGGAATGTCCACAAAAATCCTGTCGCACAACTTCAGCGAACTGCTTAACGCTCAGATATCCTGCCTTAAAGGTGAAAGCTTTGAGGTTTATCCCGATTTTCTCCAAGGCGGCATGATGGACGTCTCCGAATATGAAGAGGGCAACGGCAAGGTTACCGTCAGAGCAAAAATCGACATTATCGGACGCAAACTGGTCATTCGTGAACTACCCGCGTCGACCACGACCGAAAGCCTTATCGGCTCAATTGAAAGAGCCGCGGAAAAAGGCAAGATAAAAATTGCCGGAATCAACGACTTTACCGGTGAAAACGTCGAAATAGAAGTAACCCCCACCCGCGGCTATGATCCGGAAAAAGCACTTCAAGCACTGTACACCTATACAGATTGCTCCGTGTCCATCTCTGTAAACATGATGGTCATAAAAGAAAATCAGCCGACCCAGATGACCGTTACCGAAGTCATCAAACGCAATACGGAAAAACTGCTTGAATACCTTCGCCGTGAACTGGAAATAGAGCTGGCAAAGCTTGAAGACATGTTCCACAATAAGACTCTGGCACAGATATTCATCGAAAACCGCATCTACAAACGCATCGAAGAATGTAACAGCAATGAATTGGTGTTCAAGGAAATATACAAAGGGCTCGAACCATTTGCCCATATGCTTAAGCGTGAGATAATCGACGAGGACATAGAACGTCTGCTCGCGATTCAAATCCGCCGCATATCATTGTTTGACATCAATAAAAACCGCAAGGACATAGAGGCCATCCTCGAAGATATCGAACGCGTACAGAAGAACCTTAAAAACCTTACCAGGTACGCCATAAAATACCTTCAGGATCTGCTGGATAAATACGGACACCTGTATCCACGCCGTACCATCATTGATCAACTCGACCAGATTGACCGTAGAGCCGCCGCTCTCAACAATATCAAAGTCGGCTGGGATCGCAAAAACGGATATATCGGCACAAACGTAAAGAGCGACGATCAGGCGACATGCAACGAATTTGATCACCTGTTCTGCCTGGAAAGAAACGGGAACTACAAAATCATCAATATCCCCGAAAAACTCTTTGTGGGACGCCTCTACGATTTCCGTAAATACGATAAAGATACCGAGTTCGGGGTTATTTACAGCGACCGAAAAAGCGGAAAAAGCTATATCAAACGTTGCAAAATCGATAAATTCATCACCGACCGCGAATATCAATTGTGCCCGGAAGATTGCCGCCTGGAACTATTTACCCCCAGAACCGACGCCATCTATAACCTCTCCCTGGACGCTAGAATCAAGGACAAAAAGAATCGCGAAATAAATCTGCTGGACTTTCCCGAGCGCAGCGCACGCGCACGCGGCATACTGCTGGACTCTAAAAAACTAATGAAAATCACTCACGTCCGCTACCTTACTGAAGAAGAACTCGGAACCTTTCAGACCAGCAATAACGATGTATCTTTCGATGATGAAACTGATAATGACGACGACGGTAATACAGAAATACCGGAAACACCCGTTGACTCTCCCAAAGCGGTAAAAGCTCAGGAACCGGAGAAAAAAACAGAGCCGGAAGTGCAGGAAGAAATACAGGATGTTCAGCCAGAGCCGGAAGTGGAGGAAAGCATACATCCCCCTGCCCCGCCCAAACGGAAAACGGTCAAAACTAAACCGGAAGTTAAGCCGGCAGAAGAGGAAGTGAATAATGAACCGGAGCCGGAACCGGAGCCGGAAGCTACTGCTTTATCAAAAACAGAAAACGAACAAACTCAGAAACCTCCGATAGCCGAAAAGAAAAATAATAATACCGAAGACGACTGGGGTATTGTGCAGCCGGAATTCGGATTTTAACAAGGACAGCAAATGATGATTGCCAATTCCATGATATTTGACAGTATAGGACAGCATAAATCAGCGATAAAAGAAATATCCGATTTCATATACCACAACCCGGAAACCGCTTTCACCGAACATCAGGCGGCGGCGGCACAAATTGAATTTCTACGCGCCAATGGTTTTAAGGTGGAAAGTCCATACGGCGGACTGGATACTGCCTATGACGCGGTCTATGGCGACGGCACCCCGCATATCGCCATACTTGCCGAATACGATGCCCTGCCGGAAATAGGTCATGCCTGCGGACACAATCTTATATGCGCCACCGCGCTCGCCGCCGGAACCGCCGTTAAAGACCTCATGCAGAAAAATGACTGCAAGGGAACTCTTCATATTATCGGCACACCGGGCGAAGAAGGCTCCGGGGGCAAAGCCGTCATGTTGAGTAACGACGCGTTTGATAACATTGATTGCGCCTTGATATGTCATCCATATTCGGCTACACTACCCGATCAGGGCGCATTGGCGGTATCACGCTTTGACGTTGAATTCCACGGCTCGCCATCCCATGCCGCCACCGCTCCGCACGAAGGGAAAAATGCGCTTGACGCTATGACTTTGTTTTTTAATGGCATCAACGCCTGGAGACAACAGCTTCCGCCATTATCCCGGGTTCACGGCGTCATCAGCAACGGTGGCAACGTCCCAAACATCATTCCAGACTACTCTTCAGCAGTATTTTATGTCAGAGCAGCAAGTATAAAAGTCCAGGAGGAAATGGAACAACGCTTCATCAGAATAGCTCAAGGAGCAGCACTTATGACAGATACACGGGTCGAGACCCGCAAACAGAAAAACTCTTATCTGCCAATTCTGCTCAATGCCCCATTGAACAACTTTTTCACCGATCACGCCAGTGATTTCGGGTTGGACATTTCCCCCTGCAATCCGCAGGGAATGATCTCCACCGACTTCGGCAACCTCTCCTGCCGTGTTCCAGGCTGTAACTGGTTTATACAGATAACCGATGACGGAGCAGTGCTGCATACTGAACAGTTCAAGGCGGCGGCGGGAAGCATTCACGCCTTCGAGCAAAGTATGAAAATGGCGGCGGCAATGGCGCAAGCCGCGCTCAAAGCCATGACTGAGACGGAATTTCTAGACGCGATAAAGCAGGATTTCGCCGCCAGGCAGGTGCTTAAGGTTTTATAAATGGATACACTCGCGCATGTAACTATCGGCACGATCGCATGCAGTCGTTCTGGACTGGCGGGCGGAACCAGAGGTGCGGTCAACGCGGAAGGGAAACCAGTGTATTTCTGGTCGGACTGGACTTTCTGGACCGCGGCCGGATTTGCCCTTATCCCGGATTTAAGCTCTTTCGGCGCATTTATAATACAACGCATCATCAGTGGAAATTTCGTACCCGGCAAACCGGAGCTGGATACTCTACCAGAATATGTCTTTTTTAATTACAATCTCACTTACAGTCTGGTGATAGCCGCCGGGGTCGGATTTTTATTATGGTTTTTCGCACGCCCGATAGTAATTCCGTTTATATCGTGGCCATTGCATATTTTATGTGATATTCCGGTACATTCGCGGGATTACTTCCCAACGCCTTTCCTGTATCCGCTTTCGGATTATACTATCGATGGCATCAGCTTTGGCGGCAATCCCTGGGTGATATATACTTACTGGAGCATAATATTAATATTGTTCAGCACAGTGGTGTTAATGCGCGGCGGCATCCGCCTGAAACTTAACGGCGGACTGGACACTGAATCATCGGGGTAATGATTGTTGCGGCAAGGTAGTTCCCAGTATTTTTATCAACTTTTTCACGATTTATCATGTCTGCGTACTGGCTAAATACACTTTTCCCGTGTATCATAGTTCCGGATTATACGGTTCCGTTTTAATATAAACATAGTAAAGTAATCATTATGAAAATATTCAGTAATATCTTAGATATGCAGAATTATACTCTGACTTTAAAGCGTCAGGGGAAACGCATAGGGTTGGTTCCGACAATGGGATTTCTGCATGAAGGGCATTTATCGCTGGTGCATGAAGCGGCGAAACATGCGGATATAGTAATATTAAGCATTTTTGTAAATCCTACCCAGTTTGGGCCGAATGAGGATTTTGACAAGTATCCGCGTGATTTTGAGCGTGACAGGAAACTGTGTGAAGACAACGGCGTTGACGCGATTTTCGCACCGGAAGTAGCGGATATGTATTTCAAAGACTGCTCCACTTATATAAATGAAAATAAATTGTCGGCGGGCTTATGCGGAGCCAGGCGTCCAGGACATTTTCAGGGAGTATGCACGGTGGTGGCAAAGCTTTTTAACGCGGTGCTGCCGGATATTGCGGTCTTTGGTCAGAAAGACGCTCAGCAAGCTCTGGTGCTGCGCCGAATGGTGCGGGATCTGAATTTTCCGGTAAAAATGCTTATAGCTCCCATAGTCAGAGAAAGCGATGGGCTGGCAATGAGTTCGCGCAACAAATATTTGACGGAAGAGCAACGCCGCAACGCGTTGGCTATCTCCCGCACGCTGTTCAAAGCGGAAAATGAGCTCAAAGCGGGCAGAAAAGATTTTGACGCTATTGCTGGAGAAATATCGGCGACGATCAGTGCTTCTGGAGGCAGGGTCGATTATGTGGAAATACTTGACGCAGATACGCTGGAGCTTCCAAATGAAACTCCTCGAGGGCTGTTAGTAGCAGTGGCGGCATATTACGGAGCCACCAGACTCATCGACAATATTATAATAACAGTAGACGGGCAGGAATAACATGTCGGACAAAGTACAGGACTACCTGAACAAACACGGAATGAAAGAAGTGATCATGGAGGATCTGATCTTTCACGTAAGTCATAAACTGGCTACACGGGAATTCAGGGAATCATTGATATTTATAGATGAGATGATTACCGGCGGTCATATACTGAAAGATTCCAGAACGACTACCGCCGGGATATTGGAACTGAAAAACGGCGAAAGGTATTTTATCAAACGCGAAAATAACAAAGGTGTCAAATTCACCTTGAAGTATATGTTACGTCGTTCCCGCGTATATCGTGCGGCATATGCCGCTTCGCAACTGGACGAGTTAGGCATTCCCACGCCACGAGTAGTGGCGGTCGGTTCCCGTAGAAAGTTTCATGTATTGCAAAGCGGATACCTTATAACGGAAACGGTTGATCATGCCCTGCTCATGAGCAGAATGTGTCAAATGCTGAATGAGGACAAGGATTTCTTCGATGACTTTCTGTCCACTGTATGCGCCTACATAACCAACATCCACGATAACAACATAATTCACGGTGATCTTAAGTTGAGCAATATATATTGCGTAGACGAACCCACAGGTTACAGTTTTGGTTTGTGGGATCTTGATGGTGCGGTGGTAAGCAATGCAAAACTGCCAATACAAACCAGGGTATCTGAACTGGCCAGAATTATCTCCTCATATATGCGTATATCTCATGAACAATTCAATATTACACATGATCTGGATGTACTTGCCGCAAGATTCTGTGAACAGTATAATACTTCGTCGCAAGTCAAACTTCCCTTGGACAAACTCAAACGACGGACAGTAATATTCCTGGACAAATACAACATCCCATCCGACAATGATAATTCAGAGTCGGATGGGAATGAGAGAAATACAGTATAATCACAGTCCTCAGGGAGCCAGATAAGCGGTAAGCATACGACCAAGTATCTGCTTGCCGCGGTCGTTGGCATGGACACGATCACGATGAAACCACTGCCATGGTTTCTTTGATGCGCCAAGATACTCATGCCATGGCGTCTGCATATCAAAAAACTCAACATTAGCATTATTCGCCACCGCTTTGAGCTCCTTAATAAAAGGATGACCTTTCCACTCTTGTTCAGACAAAGCCAAAGCGGGAGCAGACTTATCATATTCGCGCCAGTCGGCAGCCATCGGACCGGTCATAAGCATGATCTCACAACCATATTTCTGAGCTTGCGCGATGACCGACGCCACCGCCGGAGCATCTGATTTATGCGAAATACCGCCAATAATAAGCAAATCCGGTTTCAAATCGGTAACATAAGTCTTGAAATTCTCAGGAGTCTGATAATGCCAGCAACCAGTACCGCCACGGACGGAACAAATTATTTCCAGGTTTGACGCCGGATAATCGCGTTTCAGCAATGCCTGAAAATTAGAGTTGAAAGTATCGTTGATAATACTGTCACCAAGCATGACTACACGCCAGGGCTTGCCGGATTTAAATGCTTCTTTAGTTTTGGGCAGCAACGCCATACGCTCCGCCGGAGGTGTAAATTTAAGCGGAGGAACTCCCGCATATTGCTGGTCACACCAATCAGCAGCGGCGGCGAAAGAAATACGTTCGATCTTAAGATCAGAGACGTTTATCTCAGATTTTGACTGAAAAAGCGGTTGTAAAGACTTCATCCCGGCACGCCCGTAGACCACACAATCATAATTCATTTTATCTTTGGAAGGGTATATTGAGGAATACACATCCGCGACAATGGGGTTATCCTCTTTATCGTAGAAGAAAACAACCCAGTATCCCTCCTCCGCCATTTGCGCGGAAAAGGTCAGTCTAAAAAAAGTATATTCTCCTTTATCCACCACAATTTTGGGACCTACAAACTTGCCTCCCTTGTTCGGATAGTAGCCTTCCGCAGGATTGTAAGTTTCTTTCTCTTTGCCGCCTTCAATAAATTCCCAATTTTTACTTTTAGTTGAAATCCTTTCCGGGTGCGAATAAATCATAGTCTCTCCATACAAGTTCGCGGCCGTGGCGCACAACGCTCCGGCACAAAGCGATCTAACCATTTTTAAGTTTACATTGCTCATAATAAAAACCTTGTTTATTTTTCTACTGGAACCACTATACCGCGCATAATGATATTCTGGCAGAACACAAAAATTATGAAGGTAGGCACCGCCGCGACCAGAAGAGAAGCGAAGGTTATCCCCTGACAACTGCTTTGCTGCAGCTGATACAGCCACGGCATCAAAGTCCACATATTTTGATCCTGACATATCAGCAACGCCATCATAAAGTTAGCATACGCGGTATTAAACGCCTGAAGTGCTATGACCGCAAGGATCGGCTTGCTCAGGCTCATAGTTATCTGCCAGAAAATACGAAACTCTCCGGCTCCGTCAAGCTCAGCACTCTCATAGAGCTCCTGCGGCAGACTATCAAAAAAACCTTTCAGCAGAAATATCGAATAACCGTTGGCGGCTCCCGGCAGAATAAGCGCCGCGAAGGTATTTAGCAAGTTGAATTCACGCAACATCAGGAACACAGGTATGGAAGTAACCATCGGCGGAAAAGCCATAGTAAGCATCAGGAACAACAATACTTTATAGGCATAACGAGGCTTATAACGACTGAGCGCATAAGCACCGAGCGGATTGATTATCAATGCGCAGGCTATCGCGAGTAAACAGTAGATAACCGTGTTGACGATTGCACTGCCCTGAAGGAAAATATATTCGAACACCGCGATAAAGTTACGGGACAGAAATTCCCATTTAAGCGAACCGCTGTTCTCACTGAAATATATGTAATCTCTGGCACGGGCAGGAATGTTCAACTGTTGGATATTTTTACAATTAGTGCCTAACGCGGCATTTGCCGCATCAAGCGAACCATACCTGGCAATGACATATTCCCGGAACATTCCCGGCACACTCTTAATGTATAACATTTCCGCAGGTATGATGTATTGTTTTCCGGTCTTCGGATGTGTCCAGCCCTGAATCAAAGAACTCCAGTCAGAAATGATAACGCCACCCAAAGGAACTTCCTCCACCAGCGGAATCTCATCAAAAGATTTATACGAAGTGTTATACAATGAATTCAAGCCCGCAATCTTGCCGTAATATCTGGCTTTAAGATACTCACGGTAGAGCGGCAAAGCCGCCTTGTCCACACGAATACAATACAAGTTCAAAATACTGCGTACGAATATATTCCAGTCCTCACGCTCTTTGTCTGTATATTGCTTGCCGGGGTAACGGTAAGGCAGAATTATTTCACTCCACGACGCGTATGACGTTCCGTGAGTACGGTTATAGAAATTTATGCCCTCTGGATACAAAGTCTTGAGAAACACACTGCGGAAAAATGAATCAGGATCAACATAAATGCGATACTTATGTTCCTGACGTTGTTTAAACTCAATCCATTTCATGCTGTAAGGTGCGGCACCCGGACTGAAACGACGTTGCAGATACAAACGAGGACGGACAAACACACTATTCCAAGATACAAAATCCGTACGCATAGCCTGATTGAGATTACCAATAGAACCATATTCCTGCTTGAGTTCATTCTTGAAACGACGTAACATCCAGGGTTGAATATTTCTGGAAGTTTTATAGCCGCAAAATGCCAGTTCATAGGAATAGAACGGTAAATCAACATTACTTTCAAAATCATTCCATACTTCTACCAACTTTGAATTAACGCTTTCCGGTGGAAACATGGTACGGAAGTTCTCATCACTAAGGTCATATGCCATACGCATCGCCTCAAGGTCTTCATTGAAAAACGCCTCGACACTTTTGCGATAAAAATCTGTTTTGTGTACCAGAAAACGAGGTATAAGTTCGGCGTCTGGAGAATCAACGCCGCTCTTACTGGTACCGGATACCATGATGGCGAAAGGATATACCATTGACACCGCTCCCGTAATCAGAAGCGCGTACATTCCGAACATGAAAAATTTTACTTTAGGGCTTTTACGGCCTATTTCTGAAATTATCGACATGCTGTTACTTCCTTATTTTTTGCCTGTAGTTTTAAATTCGACTCTGGACAAGATACGCAACTGATGAACCGTAAATCCGATCAACATGAATCCCAGCATCCACGCCATCGCCGCGGCGGGTCCCATTTGCAGGTAAGTAAACGCGCTTTTCCAGATATGCAGACCGGCGACCTCAGTCCCGGCTCCACCGCCGGTCAACGCCAACACCATACCAGTGGCGCCGTACCATGACTGAATGAACGCACCGACAAAATTAATGATTATCAAAGCTTTAAGCATTGGAAACACTACAAACAATATTTTATCGATAAAAGTGGCTCCGTCAATATCGGCCGCCTCATAATAGTCGTCAGGAATACCTTTCAACGCCGCCAGATATATCAGGCACCCGGGTCCCATACCAGCCCATACCATAGGAATGATACAGCACAGCATCGCGGTATCCGGATCACTCAACCAATTGTACGGCTCAGGAACAGATAAGAACAATCGTCCGGGCATAAAGGGTAACGCCTGCCAGAATGTCTCACCGGAGTGAATCATCATCGGTTCGGTAATACTGACGCAGGCGAAGAACATAGCCACTCCCACAAGAACAAAAACTATCATCTGCCAGTAAAGCCGATAGAATCTCAATCTGGACGCGAACATACAGAATACGATCAGCAAAGCCAGTCCAATGCCAATGAAGCCGATAGCCGGCACAGATAACATCACCGCGTTGAGCATACCTCTTTCTGAAGGCGCGTAAAACTGTTTCCATAACAATACGGTGATAATCCCGGTAATAACCGCGGGCAAATAGTAAATCGTACGAAAAAGTATTTTACCACGCGGCACTTCCTGCAGAAGAACAGCAAGAATGATCGGCGGAAGAAAAGTCATTGTCATCATAAAAAAGCTGTAACGCAATGAATTGTACACTGCATCCCACCAATCTTTATTGAAAAGCAGATTGGCAAAGTTATCAATACCCACAAACACGGATTCGCCTATGATTTTATAATCATAAAACGCCATAAACGAACCATGTACCAGCGGGATGTATTTCCATACCAGCACCAATATCAACGCCGGAGCCAGCAACACTAGAGGCCAAAGCTTCTGCATCAAGGTTTTACCGCTACTGCCACCTGTAACCGCCGTACCGGAAAAAGCTTTAAATATTCTATAAAATACAAAACCGAACCCCAGAACAATGAAAATCAAAGCGAATCCAGCTACAATACGGCGTTTGCGCTGTTCTTCCGGAGTTATAATACCGATCATCTTCTCATTAGCTCTGGCACATGCCCGATCAAGCATTTCAGCCAGAACTTCACGACGCGCTTCAGGCTCCTGAGGAAGCTGATCTGCACGTTCCATAACCTCCGCCTCCTGAATAGGAAAAGTCATCATGTCATACGCGAAATTACTGTTCTTACCATAAGGCTCCGGCTTGCCGGTGGAAATGGCTATATCAAAAGTTTCAGCCCATCCCGGAGGAGAAAGCTGTTCAATATCATAATATCCAAACATACGCAGATACCGGGGGTTAACAAAACGCCCAAGCCCGCCTTCAACCATAACTCGGGTTCTGATCCGTTCAGCTTCAATTGAGTTTATAAAGCGCATATATTCCCAGGCGGCATCACGTACAGCAGGACTTTTCACTTCGGAAAATATGCCCATCATTTTACTATTGAGTTCGGCGGCGCGGATTCCAGTAGGACCTTTGGGCACTGGAACCATGCCGGTAACGTCAGGATCAATGGTGGAAAAAAGTTTCTCATCGACATACCCGAACATCATACCGATCTCGCCACGTTCCCATTTCACATTGCCGTCGCCAGCGTCCTTGGAAGAATAACCGCGACGCACCCTGCCCTGCTCATCTACCCAGCGCTCCGCGCTGAGGCGCACATAGAAATCCAACGCGGCAACAGCTTCAGGAGAATTGAAAACGCATGACCATTGGTCTTTGTCTTCATCATAGACCATCGCCTCTCCGCCCGCAGTCCACAAAAAAGTCATCCAATAGTATGATTCATGAACGCCACGCCCGAGAGCGATACCATAGACCCCGTTGGCAGGATCAGTTATTGTTTTGGCGGCATGCATAAGGTTATCCCAGTTCCAGTCATTGTCGGGATAATCCAGATTATGTTTGTCAAACAGGTCTTTACGGTAAAGCAGGACTTTACCAAGGGCGCCACCGGTAGGCATCGCCCAGGTATTAATTTTTCCATTTGGCCCTTTGCGATGAATAACCGGCCAGATTTTTGGGTTAACCCAATGCTTAAGCTCTTCCTTGGATAAATCTTTCAGATAGCCGTCAAGCGGATACAGGAAGTTGTTCTGGATATAATTGTCGGACTTACGAAAATTTATATAAAGAATATCAGGAGCCATTCCACCGGCGATGGCAAGCAGGTCAGTCTCAACGCCTTCCACTTTCAACGCGGAAAAAGGATTAAGATCAACCGTCACTTTGTCCCAGTTGAATTTACCATATTTTTCAGGATCGGACTTGTATTTTAATTTGTAGCGTTTGGCAAATATTTCAGGAAATTTATCAAGAAAAGCATTCATAACCGCGATTGAAGCACGATTTGCAGGAGAGTTATCAGTGGGATCAGGAAGTCCGAAAACTGTTACATCAATAATAGTAGAACCATCCGCCACTTTTTTTACCGAACCGCCAGGACATTGAAAAACTCCTGCACCCCCGAGAAGCATAAAAATGATTGCTACTACCGATAATCTTTTTACATTCATTAAAATTGAGTATCTCCATTTTGCTTGTTACAACCCTAAATCAAAACACACGCCCGGCAACTTATTTACATATAATGCAATTAACATTAAAAATCAACCTGTTCCCGCAAAAATACCTGAAATATTTTATTACCGTCATAACAACATCTCCAGACCCGTATTTTTTGCAAACAGCAAGCATTACATTAAAGTAAACACAACAGGCTAATATTACAATATTGCATATAAATATCAACTCTAAAAATTACTATTTGAGCTCAAAACAACAGATGGCACGTTCATTGCATCTAGTGTAACTCAGATTCTCTATCATGACAAATATAAACAGATAAAATACGAGGCAAAAAATGAATTGCATAGCAACAAAATACGGTAACTTGAAAGGAGCGGTGTTTAAAGCGGCATATGCTAACGGGCACCCCAGTGAAGTCATGCTCGAAGATGAAAACATCTTAAATACCAATTATGGAGCGCTCATCCCTCATTACAGCGCGCGGGGCGACCTCAGGCGCTATGAAACAGATATAATGTTTTATCCTGATGGCGAGTTGAAATACGTCGCGCTGCGCAAGCGCACTTTACTGAATACCAATTACGGGGCAATCCCCTGCTTCAGCGCCATGTTCTATGAAAATGGCGCACTGAAACATGTCTTTGCAGAGGATATAGCGGACGCCTCCGGGTTTGACAATGATTTGGAACTGGACTTCAGCGAAAACATTAGAATCAATACAGACTCAGGTACAATATACGCACGCGTTACCGGCATGGCGTTTTATCCGGACGGAACCCTGGCAAACGTATCTTTCCCCTGCGGAGAGCTGGTCAACATGAATACTCCTGAAGGAATTATAAAAATCAGACACGGAATATATTTCCATGATAACGGCGCAGTCAAATCTCTTGAGCCTGCGGCACCGATACGGGTAAACACTCCTATCGGTGAGTTCATTGCCTTTAATCCCGGAGTGGAACACAATTGCGGCAAAAACAATTCACTTAATTTCACTCCTGACGGTAAAGTCGAAAGCCTGACTACGGTACACAATCTTATAAGCGCTCTGGATAAAAATCATACAGAACTTATATTCATGCCGGAAAGGAATGCAGACTCATACTTCGACGAATTGAACAGCTTTTGTCCTCTAAAAATAAGCTTTAACAACAAGGGTGAAGTATTTATTGAAGATTCCAGTCTGGTCATAAACGAATGTCGGTTCGACGTGTATTCTTTGATCGAACACGAAAAATGATTCGCTGCAAACTTGTAAAAAAATACCGGGAAGTTATATTTGATTATAACCCAAACGGGAGGCGACAATTTGTTCCGGTATTTGACAAATCGTATATTGCTCGCGTTGCTGACGCTGTTTATTATTCTCTCGCTCAGTTATATACTCATGCGACTGGCTCCCGGAGATCCCGCAAAAAGCCAGATGCTGGGGGAAAGTCAAGTCCAGACCGAAGGACTTAAAGCCGACGAGGGACTGTCCAAAGCTAACGTCATGCGCGAAAAATTGTATCTGGACAAACCCGTATATGTGGGATTATTCTACTGGTTTTACGGTCTGCTTGCCCATGGAGATCTGGGGGAGTCCGCGTCGGTGGACAAAGGCAGACCGGTCGGAGAACTGATCATGTCTCGACTTCCGGTTACATTGCGCCTGAACATCATAGCCGTAATCATCACTTATATTCTGGCAATCCCGCTGGGCGTATACTCGGCGATAAAGCCGGATACGGGGCTTGACCGTATAATAACGTTCTGTTTGTTTTTTCTCTATTCCCTGCCGGTGTTCTGGGTGGCGCTGATGTTCCAGTCAGGTTTATGCGTAGGCGGACTGCTGCCGCTATTCCCTTTAAAAGGAGTAGCGTCCGGAGATATTACCGGTTTAAGCACAAGCCAGATCATCTGGGATTACAGTCGTCATTACATCCTGCCGGTGATCTGTTTGTCATATGCGGGATTCGCGGGACTCTCCCGTTATGCGCGTTCAGGGATGCTCGACGTAATCAATCAGGACTACATCAGAACTGCCAGAGCCAAAGGTGTACCCGAATATATCGTCATCTTCAAACACGCGCTCAGAAATGCGATGATTATATTAATAACGCTGTTCGCGGGAATACTCCCGGGACTTATCGCGGGAAGCATCATCGTTGAATACGTATTCAGCATCCCGGGGATGGGCGATCTGTCGATGATGGCGTTATCCAGCAGGGACTACCCACTGCTTATGGCATTGTTCGGGTTCGCCGGAATACTGACGCTGGGGGGAATCATGATTTCCGATATATTATATGTAGTAGCAGACCCGCGAATAAGCTTTGACCGCAGCAAATAAAATAGGAATACAAGCATGGCAAAAGACGAATATATCAGTACCACCGGATTATATAAGATCAGAGACCGGCTTTCTCAAAGCGCAAACATTGGTCAAAACACCATTGAAGAAAATGAGACCGCTCCTCAGATTACCGGAACACCCGCGCCGCGGGAACGTAAATTCGACCAGGCGCTTCAATCACGTCACGAGGAATTCAGAAAACTCAAACGCGATATATCCGCCCGCTATGCGGAAACCATAGCCACTCTCAGCGAAAAACTCGACAGCATGAAAAACTCGACGGTATACATTGAACACTCTTTGGAATTCATATCCGGCAAACAACAGGAACTCGACGCACTTGATGACGACTGGGGAACAGAAAACTACACCGCCCACCTTGCCGCCGCCATGAAGACATTGGACAATCTGCGCCTGGAACTGATACGCCAGAACTCACGTCTGGCGGAAAAAACCTCAACCGGCGGAAACGGCGGCGAAAACAGCCGCTCCCCGGCTTCACTGTTGCCGGAACTAAGCTCCCTGTCCTTCCGACAGCTT
>JAFGXT010000044.1 GCA_016936495.1 Victivallales bacterium | reverse complement strand
GTTCATCCTCGTTCCGGAGATAAAACTTATCCTGAATTTTTCTTCCAACGTTGTACACAATGTAAACGTTGTACGGAAGAGTGTCCGTTTGGCGCCCTCGATGATGATGCCAAGGGAACACCACTTCCGAATCCAACCCGATGTCGTCGTTGCGGTACCTGTATGGGAGCGTGTCCTGAGCGTATCATAGGCTTTAAGGATTATAACATTGATCTTATTGGTTCAATGGTCAAGGCTATTGAGGTTCCTGAGGATGATGAGGACAAGCTCCGTATCGTTATCTTTGCCTGCGAGAATGATGCCTATCCAGCACTTGATATGGCCGGTATGAGACGTAATAAGTTGAGCCATATGGTTCGTGTCGTGCCAGTCCGTTGCCTCGGGTCTGTCAATATGGCATGGGTAAGGGATTTACTTTCAGCAGGTATGGATGGAGCCATGCTCCTGGGTTGTAAGTATGGTGATGATTATCAATGCCATTTTGTTAAGGGTTCTGAAATAGCCTCCAAGCGTATGGAGAATATTGGTGATTCACTTTCTACGTTGGGGCTTGAGCCTGAACGCGTACGTTCTGAACAGGTCGCAATTACTGAGTATGACAAGATTCCGAAACTCATTAATGATTTTGTGAGTGAGATCGTAGATCTCGGACCTAATCCATTCAAGGGCTTCTAATCCTGTTAAAGAAGATACTGATGTTCGCTATCTTGCAAAAAAAAGTGAACATCAGTATCATGCTTCTTTTGATTGAAGAGATCTTGCGCTTGACTGTAAGCGTAACTAAAAGATTTGAAAATTGAACAGGAGGATAAGAAGAATGAATGTTCAGCCGGATTTAGAATTTATTAAATATCTCAAAAGCGCTGGCGGTGATACTCTGAAGAAATGCTATCAGTGTGCCACATGCTCGGTGATCTGTCCACTTTCCACGGATAATAAGCCATTTCCGCGTAAAGAGATGATTTGGGCTCAATGGGGCCTTAAGGACAAGCTTGTTGCAGATCCAGACATTTTTCTTTGTCATCAATGTGGTGATTGTACAGCATATTGTCCTCGTGGAGCGAAACCTGGTGATGTTCTTGGGGCGATCCGAGCTTATGCGTACACCTTTTATGGGTGGCCATCCGGGCTTGCTAAACTTGCTTCAAGCTCAAAGGGTTTACCTATGATGATAGCTATTCCTTCGGTTGTTATTTTTGTATTATGGTTTATATCAGGTGGCATAACTATACCAAATGCAACTGATTTTTCTGCCCACGGCTATCAACAATTCTTCGGCCATTGGGATTTTCATTGGTTATCCAAAAACGTATTTTTTATTGACATCATAATGCTGTCTGCTGCTGGTTTGGCAGTTTTCGCCGCTTATAAAGGCGTTTCGAGTATGTGGAAGGGGATGGAAGAGCATGCAGGAATTAAAAGTAACTTTCGTCCGACTATAGTTCAGTTTGCAACTGAGTTTCTCTGGCCGGCAATTCTTGAGATTGTTAAACATACTCGGTTTCAGGAATGTAAAACGAATCTTGATCGTGTTCAGGGCCATTTGCCCTTAATGTTATCCTTTATTGGTCTCTTCATTGTGACTGCATGGTCGGCCACTGCTAACGATGTTTTAGCGCTTATTCCGGGCTTGAGTTTTTTGCACGGTCCAATGTCGGTATGGAACCCAATAAAAATTCTTGCCAATGTCTCAGCCATTGCCATGATTGTTGGCGTCGGTATCCTTTGGAGTAATCGTTCAAAGAAAGAAGCTGAAGCTGGATTAACGGGCACATTCTATGATTGGTTTCTGATCTGGGTGATTATGGCTGTTGGCGTTTCAGGGCTTCTGGCGGAAATAGCTCGTTGGGCCGGACTTGCTGCTCCAGGATATATTATTTATTATATACATTTAGTAACAGTTATGATGCTTTTCATGTATATGCCTTATACCAAGTTTGCTCACCTTGTATATCGTACTTTTGCCATGGCCTTCGAAAGATATCGTGAGAGTCCTTATGGGAAAAAATCAGTTTCTATGTAAAATAATTTAGTTGTTTTTTCATGTTTTTTAAAAGGTCATGTCTTTTGACATGACCTTTTTTTATTATATCAATAATAGTAGGCTTCCTGAATAGTTTACTTTTTTTTGAGCGATGAAAAGGATAATTTAAAAAAAAGATTGCTTTCCTGTGTCATAAGAGATATATTTTTTCTCTTTATATATGCTGGCGTAGCTCAACTGGCAGAGCAGCTGATTTGTAATCAGCAGGTTGCGGGTTCAAGTCCCATCGCCAGCTCCAGGGATAAGTATTGGACGTTATTTTTTATTGTTGAGCTGTTTTTAAGATCAAAGATAGATATCTTTGGTAAGAAAAGTATAAATGGAGGGGTTCCCGAGTGGCTAAAGGGAACAGACTGTAAATCTGTCGGCAGCGCCTTCGGAGGTTCGAATCCTCCCCCCTCCACCATATTATTGAATTGTCTGCAATAGATTCTAAGCGGGAATAGCTCAATTGGTAGAGCATCAGCCTTCCAAGCTGAGGGTTGCGAGTTCGAGTCTCGTTTCCCGCTCCATATTATAGTTTAAATAGCGCCCACATAGCTCAGTTGGTAGAGCGCATCCTTGGTAAGGATGAGGTCACCAGTTCGACTCTGGTTGTGGGCTCCAGTTATTGTTATTAACTAGTTTAAGGTCAGGGGGACGACGACAATGGCAAAAGAAAAGTTTGAAAGGAAAAAACCACATGTCAATGTAGGTACTGTGGGTCATATTGATCATGGTAAAACAACCCT
>JAFGXT010000004.1 GCA_016936495.1 Victivallales bacterium | reverse complement strand
TTTAATGGTATCGCCTTGTTTGGATTGGCGATTATCAGTGTGATAATGATGCGTTATCCGGCGGTGATTACTTTTCAGTGGATAATTGTAACCGGTGCTTGTATGGGGTTTTGCGGAGCCTTGGTGGTACGGAAAGTTGTGGAATCACCCGCGCCGCGTATGTCTGCCGGAGTGCCGGTTATGAGTTCGTTCCGGAACATTATAAAGACGCGTCTGGGCAGGAAGTTGATATTTGCCAATGCCGCCGCGCTGTCGGGGATAATCATTGTGTTGCCGGTGTCTATGGCGGCGTTGAAATCGGGTTACGGGATCAATGATTCCGTCGCCATTATTTTTGCGTTGACGCAATTCATGGGAGGGATATTGCTGTCTTCGTTCAGCGGGCTGGTATCCAGTCAGTCCGGGCCGCGTCCGGTTATTATTATTTCTTTTTCCACTTTGCTGGTGTCAAGTGTATTATGGGTATTTGCGCCGTCAGGGTTCAATTGGTTACATGTGTTTGTTATTTTCCTGCTCAATGGTGCGGGGTCGCTGGGCACGCCGATGGCATTGTCGCATTATTTTCTTAACACGGTTCCCGCTAAAGACCGCATGAGTTTTTCTTTGTTGGTTAGTATTATCGCCGGTCCGGTGGCGGGGTTGTGCAGTTTTCTGATAGGTGGCGGTTTGCTCAGGTTGTTGCCATTGATTGGAGTGGAAGGTTTTAATTTGTACAGAATATACTTTTTGATATGTCTGGCGCCTTTGACGTTGTTTCTGATAATGTTGCTCAAACTTGACCGGATAGAAGACTGGAAAGTTGGGCGTTTGCTGGGCTTGTTTTTCGCGCCGCGAGATTTTCGCGCTCTGTTGTTGTTGAACAAGCTTGATGACGCCGGAACGCCCGGGCGGGAACTCCGGGACATTGAGCGTCTGGGGCATGTGCAATCCGCGATCAGCGCTGAAAAGATTCTAGATTATCTGGAGTCGCCCAAGTTGCTTGTACGTAATAAAGCTATCATGGCGTTGCGCGACGTCCCGCTGGCGAAAAAGGTGAAAAAGCGTCTTGTCGAAGAATTGCGATACGGTACTTATACCACCGCGCCGATGGCTACTATGATACTCGGAGAGAACCGTGTCGCTGAAGCCATTCCGCTGATGCGTGAGAATCTTGATTCTGAGAACATCTATCTGGTGGGACGTTCTATGTGTGCTCTCGCCCAACTTGACGATAAACCCTCTTTCGAGCGGATAAAACAGATATTCATCGAATCTTCCAATCAGTTTGTCATTATCCAGGGCGCGGTGGCGCTCACGCTTCTGGGCGATCCCGGTTCGCTGGAATTGTTGTTGAATAAGACCCTTCAGGATGATCTGGATCGTTCTGTTCGCGCAGAAATATATAGTTCAATCGCCGAGTTCGGGGATGTGGGCAATGAATTTTATAAGCTTTTTCGCTTATATTTCACTCGTGAGGAACTGCGCGATTCTTTATGCATCGCTTTCCTTGAGGAGCTTCATCGCGACCCCATATCCGAAGAATTGCTGGCGTTGATCTGCGAATACAACGCCGATGAATCCAAACCGGAAAAGCTGATGGAACTGATAATTAAATCCACCGAGGAAAGTTCGCTGAAGCTGTTGGATATAATTTCCGCTTTTCTGAAGCAGGCGCCACCTGATAAAATCAGAAAGATTCTGCTGTTCTGTCTGCTCGGGATATGTCGTAAAACCGGAAAACTTTGAAGTTTATTCGGGATTTTTATCCACTGTTTCCACTTGCATACGGAATTTCCTTCGCAACGCGCAGAATACCGCTGTCAGGATATAGCATACCCCGGCAATGATGATGATGACTGCGCCGCTGGGCAGATTCCACTGATAACTTAACGCCAGCCCGCTGGAGGTGAAAACTAAACTTAACAGTATCGCCAATCCCATCATTTTCCATAAGCGGTGAGTGAAATGCCCGGAGATCGCGGCGGGAAGCGTGAGCAGGGCAATGACCATAATAAGTCCCACTACCGATATGAGCAATACAATCGTCAAAGCGGTAAGACACAGCAGCAGCATATAATACAACTCGACTTTCACGCCCTGTATCCGGGCAAAATCACTGTCGAAGCATACCGCCAGAAATTTATTGTAAAACACCAGGCACAATGTAACTATCAGCACGTCAAGACCTATGACCACATAAAAATCCTGTTTCGACACCATCAGAATGTCGCCGAACAAGTAGCTCATCGGATTCAGGTAGCCCGGCGTGATCTGAATAAACAATACCCCGAGCGCCATACCGACCGCCCACATCGCCGAGATCACCGCGTCTTCGCGTTGCTTCCAGTATAAACTCACCAGCCCGATGACAATCGCCGCCAGCAGCGCTGACGCTATTGCACCGGTCATTGGCGTCATCCAGCTTATTCCCACTTTGTTCTGCATATACAACGCAAAGCCGATGCCCCCCAGAATACAATGGGCAATGGCTCCGGCGATATAAGTTATGCGTCTGACTACCACATAGGTGCCGACAATCCCGAACGCCACGCTGGCGATGACGCCGGTGAGCACAGCAAAGCGGAAAAACGGTATATCCGGGTTGGTTAAAGCGTTGAAGAATTCAATCATTGAAGTGGCTCCTGTCATGGATGCAACAGTGGTCGTGGCGTATCATGTTTACGTCGTAACCGTAAATATCCTTTATCACTTCTCCGGTTATCGCGCTGACCGGGTGTACGTGCACATGGCGGTTTACGCAGACTACGTTGTCCAGCCAGTCCGAAACAAAACCCAGGTCATGTGATACCACCACCAAAGTCATTTTCTTTACCAGTATTTTGAGTGTTTCGTAAAATTGTTCCTGAGCCATCGGATCAATGTTCGCGGTGGGCTCGTCCAATAACATGATCTGCGGTTCCCCCGCGAGCGCTCTGGCGATCAGTACCCGTTGACGCTGTCCGCCCGAGAGCGCAAAAAATGGACGGGTCTGAAATCCACCCATATTTACCTGTTCAAGAGCATCGTGTGCTGCCTGTTTGTCCGCCTTTGAGTATCTGCCGAAAAGGTTGCGTCCGAGCCGTCCCATCAGTACCACATCCATGACATTCACTGGAAACTCTTTGTCAAATACCGAGAATTGAGGCATATAACCGATACGTGTCCGCACTTGTTCCGGCTTGTTGTCGAATATTCTTATTTCCCCTTTGGCGGGTTTGAGCAGTGCCAGCAACAGATTGAGCAAAGTACTTTTGCCGCCGCCATTGGGGCCGACCATACATACCGCGGCGTTTTTCGCCACAGAGAAAGAAACATCTTCCAGCACAGGCAGTCCCGGCTGGTATGAAAACGTTACATTTTTTACTTCAATCGCGTTTCCCGCCACAATCTTTCTCCGCTTGGGGATGTTATTTTTGTCAGTCGCGTTTTTCCGCCAGAAAATCGTTTTTTATCTCATCGGTCATTTTTTTCAGTAATCCGACGATATTGTAATCCAGCACGTCAACGCCGACCACATGTCCGCCGATTGCCTGAGCTATCTTCTCCGCACTTTGAGAGTTGAATTGGCGTTGCACAAAAATGGTTTTAACATTTTGTTTTTTGGCTTCGCTTATCAACTTCATTATTTGGCGGGGGGTAGGGTCTTTGCCTTCTATTTCTATGGATTCAAGCTTAAGTCCGTACAGATCGGTGAAGTAGCCGAAAGCCGGATGATAAACAAACACGGTGCGACATTTGAATGCCGCCAGAGTTTTTCTTATATAATTGTTCAGATCAGTCAACTCCGCAGCCAGGGCCTGATAGTTACGGTCAAATTCAGCTTTGTCTTTCGGCATGACTTGAACTAGAGCTTGACGCACATTTTCCGCCATTATTTTCAGATTCACCGGGCTCATCCAGACATGGGGGTCGGCGGTCTCGTTGTGGTGATGATGTCCATGTTCTGCATGGTGACCATCGCATGACGACGATTCTCTGAGCTTAATACCTGCCGCCATGTTTACAAATTTACATTCTGAACTGCCTTTGAGTTTTTGTTCCAGGCGTTGTTCAAAAGGCATCATTATGGAAAAGTATAAGCGACTGTTTCCCAATCCTGCAACCTGTCGCGGGGTAGGGGAGTAGTCATGGGGGCTTTTGCCGTCTTCGACCATGGTGTTGACGTTTACCTTGTCCCCGCCGACTTTCTGCACTATATAAGCCTGCGGTGGAATCGATACGCTGACGTTGATCTTTTCTCCATAAAGCCCCAGTCCGCATACGGACAACATTATCACGGCAACTGATTTAAATATAGAGATATTCATGTTTTCCGCTCCCCGGGGTGTTTCCCGATTTTATGTTGCAACTTTAATTTTTAATGTAATATAGTATAGCTCATTTTATTATCAATCCCAAGCCGGAAATTTTCATATCTGGAAAATTTCCCAAATTATGTTGATAAATATGCTTCAGGCTCTGGAGATAAAGCTGGACAAAGTGCTGATAAGGCATTTGATGCTTATAGGTTTGCTGATGTAATCGTTCATGCCGACGTCAAGACATTTTTTTCGTGTTTCGGGAAAGGCATCGGCGGTGAGCGCCACTATTGGCGTGTCCTTGTTTATATGTTTTTCTTTGCGGACGCGTAAGGTTATTTCATAACCGTCGATATCCGGTATCTTGCAATCCATAAACACCAGCTCGAATTTTTCGGCGGAAAGCAATTGCAATGCCTCTTCACCGTTTTGCGCTACCTGTACTTCGCAACCGTGCTTGGTGAGTTGCTGTTTTATAACCAGCATGGATATGCGGTCATCTTCGACTACTAGGACTTTTCCCTTGAACATGGCGCCGCCGTTTTCCCTCTCCGCCGGAGTCTGTTTGTCATGTGCCACCGTCGGCATGGCGACTTTGAATGTGAATGCCGAGCCTTCGCCCGGAATGCTGCGGGCTTCGATCTTGCCGCCCATGAGTTGCGCAAGCTCCTGACAT
>JAFGXT010000043.1 GCA_016936495.1 Victivallales bacterium | reverse complement strand
GATGTCGCCGATGGCATAGATTCCGGGAACGTTGGTACGGCATTTTTCATCGACGGGAATCCAGCTGCGTTCGTCAGTGGAGACGCCGGCTGCCGGAAGATTAAGTTGTGATGACACCGCTTTGCGTCCAATAGATACCAGCAGGTATTCGGCGGTAAGTTTCTCTGTGCCAGCCATACCGCTTACCGAAGTCTTACTTGCTTTTATGTCGCTGAGCGGGATTCCGGTGATTATTGTTATTCCCGCGTCCTGCATTTTTTTTGTGAGCAGTTTGGATATATCAGCATCCATGTTGGGCAGTATCGAAGGCAACATTTCCACAACAGTAACTTTTGTGCCCAGTTCCGCGAACAGGCAGGCGAACTCACAGCCGATCACGCCGCCGCCCAGAACCAGCAGGCTTTTGGGAAGCTTTTCGATGGACAGCAGTTCGGTGGAAGTTATGACGCGCGGGGATTCCGGAATAAATCCAGGCACGAGAGATTCAGAGCCGCTGGCGATGATGATGTTTTTAGCCTTGATGATGGCGCCGTTGTCACTTCCGCCATTGATGGTTACGGTTTTGCGGTCAAGGAAACTTCCTGTGCCGTTGAATACTGTTACTCCGGCTGATTTCAGCAGAGCTCCGATCCCGGCGCGAAGTTTCTGCACTACTTCGTCCTTGCGGCTGAGCATCTTGCTCCAGTTTACCTTTATTTCGCCGCCGATTTCAACGCCGAAGTCTGCCGCATGGCGTGTGTGTTTCAGCACTTCCGCTCCAGCAATAAGGGTCTTGGTGGGGATGCAGCCGATATTCAGGCAGGTTCCGCCAAAGTGATTTTTTTCAATGAGAGCAACATTTAGACCGCGCTGTCCTGCTTTGATGGCGGCAACATATCCGCCGGGACCCGCGCCGATAACGCAAAGATCGAATTCCTGAGCTTTCATAATTCTCCAAAACATGTTTTAATTGCATATAAATGAGTTTGCCGGTAAACCTTGTAGGGAATACCGGCAAAGCACAATGTTTTTTCGAACCCGCTTTGTTAAAATAAACGCATTATGGTTTATTGCAATCGCGGGAATGAATTTTTTTGTGATTTTCTTATTACTTAATGCAACGTTTTATATGAAGGCGTCCGCTATCCATTGGAGATCGGGCAGAGATCCTACCCCGATGCACCAGGTGATCTCATTTTCGTCGCATGATGGAGCTATTCCTACTAGAAATTCATGTTCTCCGGCACGGAGTTCCATATCCTTGAACTGGTTGGGGGGACAACGGTGAAACGATGGCGCCATGCGTCCGCCTTCGCGACCAAAGGCGTACTGTCCATCTATCCATACTCTGTTGTTTGCGTGAGAGTTGAACATTATTCTGACTTTTCTGTCCTGAGGCAGCTTGAATCTGAAACGCATCATAAATAAACTGTCGGTTGGAATTTTTTCAGCAGGGATACAGCCATAGGTGCCATCGAACACGATAGTTTCGGTGTCTGCCGGCAGTTTCGGGGCGAACTTGCCTTCATCCTGAGGGAACCATGGGCCGAAAGTACCGCATTGGGCGCTTATTTTCAGGGGAGGGACATCTACCGGGATTTTGACATCGCTTTCGCGGAGGCTGATGCGGTCTTTTAGTTCAACCACCAGATCGGTGAATTCGTCGAGGGTGTCCGGATGGCTTATTCCTGTAATTCCTTGGTTTATGACCAGTTTGCGACCGATGGGTTTAAGCCATTTTTCGCCTATGGCGTCGGGTGCTATTATGCCGAGGATGGCGCCGACGGTGGCGGTGGTGCAGTCGGCGTCGCGTCCGCAGTTGACGGCCAGGCATACGCTGGCGCTGAAATCACCTTTGCCCATGAGCAGAGCCATGATGACGAAGGGCAGATTCATGACGCAGTCGGTGAAGTTTTCATTGCCCCAGTGGGTGAGAATCTTTTCTCTGACTTCAAGCGGGGAGGAGGATTCATCGCACCAGCGGATGGTGTCGCGTATTGCCTGAGCCAGACGGCTTTGAGTTGGAATATATTGCAGTCCGACGTCGATAAGTTCATTTATGTTGGAATTGACGAATGCCGCGCTTTCCAGAGCCGCAAGGAATTGTTCAGCGTAAAGTCCGTCTTCATAGTGGTCGACACAGGCGTCTTCATAAGCATAACGGGTGGCGAGTTCAGGATTGCCGGGAGCGAGGCATGCCCATATTTCACTGCGTATGGCGGCGCCGAGACCGTCTTTAAACCAGTTGTCGCGTATACCGCAGGCTGGAGCTTTTATGCCGTTGCGGAGGTTGCGGATGGCTATGCCGTATTCGTCCCAGGGGAATGCTACATGCGTCAGCCAGGCGTTGGCGAAAGCATCCCGGTCGACTTTGCCGTTTTTGTCCAGAACGTAAGCCCACAGCACCTGAAGGTCAAGGTCGTCATTGGGAATCATATCCGTTGGTACGGGGTTGTAATAATCCAGTTCAAGCGGGCCGTCGCATCCTTCGTAGGGCTGTCCCAGAGTGCCGCCCGCGGCTTTTCCCAGCCAGCACCCCATTACTTTTTCGCGATAGTTGATAATTTCACTCATTGTCTTCTCCTGATGTTTTATGTTTGAAACAGTATACCGCAACAGTTGCATGATATTATATCCGCTTATATTTGAATTGTCAATATGCTGGGGTATATTTACTGTTTATAAAACGTAAATATCCGAGGACAGATGGAAAAGAAGGTGAATATCCGCCGCATTGCGGAGTTGTCAGATACATCCGCATCGACCGTATCGCGTGTGCTTTCCGGCAAAGTATCCGGCGTTAAGATAAGTGAGGCGACCAAAGAGCGTATAATCGCGGTTTGTCGTCAGCTTGATTATCAGCCCAGTATTCATGCCGCGCGTTTATTTTCGCGAGAGTCCGGGATCGTGGGATTTCTGCCTGTGCGTGAGATGTTTATAGAGGACGATAATCTGGCGCGTTCTATCGGCGGGGTATATTCACGTCTTCATACGGGGGGGTATCGTTGCCTGCCGGTGGTTTACGATGATGCTTTTGTTGACTCAAAAGAGTATTTGAATTTGTTTAAGCGTCAGGAAATCGACGCGCTGTTAGTATGGGGGGCAGGGGATACGTATTCCTGGCTGGATGAGTTAAGCGCTACCGGAAAACCTTTCATGTTGTTGGCAAATCGATATAAGGATTATCCGTCTGTTACCTGCGATCAGAAACATGGGGTGGCGGTTATGACCGGGCATTGCCGTGAGCGTGGAGCGCGGCGTTTTGTGTATGTATCGCTTACCAGTGGGGATAGCAGTGATCAGCGGCGAGAAGGTTTTATTGCGGCGACGCAAGGCTGTGAAATCAGTATTGTCGAAGGGGGGATGCATATTTCTGATGGAATCGCCGCCGCAAAAGCGGCGATGTCTTTCAAGCCTGACGCGATAATTTGCGGTAATGACCGGTTAGCTATAGGGGTACAGAAAGCCCTGCTTGAATTAGGCGTGCGAATCCCGGAAGACATCATGCTTACCGGAGGCGATAATATTGAATTGGGGCAGTTCTGTCAGGTGCCGTTGACTACTTTTGATCAGATGTCAGGTCTGTGTGCCGAGCGCGGAGTGGATATTCTACTTGGACATTTGAAGAGCAATACTCCTTTGTCTTCAGAGGTTATCGCTCCGGAGTTTCACGTCCGTGCGTCAGCCTGATTTAGACCTTCTTTGAGTATTCATAGTGTCAATATTCCTGAAGCAATTGTATCGCCGCTTCCTGGCTCATATTGGCTCGATCCAGAAAAAACGGTTTGCCATTTCTGAATATGGAAGAATCCAGTGGCGTTTGTGGCATATAATATATATCCAGCAGATCCCGGTTTCGCGCTGCGTTGTCCCGTTTCATGAATTCAACGCGCAGTGACATTACTTTATGTTTATCATTTTTTTTCTGATATATGTCTATTAATCGGAGTAGCGCTTGATCACAGCCCAGGCTGGCGGCGTGTTCATATAATTTAATCATGGTGTCGTTTCTTGCCGACAGGGACATGTTTTTGCGGGACAGTATATCCGCGCTAAGCATCCAGGCTTCGCCGTATCCGGCTTCGCGCAGGGGTTTTAGAGTGTTCAACATATTTTCATTGAATGGCGGTTTGGTGTCGGCAATGTGTTTGCTTTG
>JAFGXT010000042.1 GCA_016936495.1 Victivallales bacterium | reverse complement strand
CCTTTTTTATGTACATATAAGTACGGTTCCAGGTGTCCATGAGCACACCGCGGATGGTCGGCAGATGATATACCGGAAGCTCCATGACAAAAGGAGTTTGCTCTCCTTTTATTACAAATTTTCTGAGTATCAGCGCCGAACCCAGTGCGAAAGCCCAAGATAACAACCACAATAAAAACATCATCGCACCGCGGGAATGAGCAAAAAATGCCGCTATCAGCATGGCATATACCGGCATCTTTGCCCCGCAGTTCATAAACTGTGCCACCACAATGGTTACCAAACGGTCTTTTTCTTCACGTAATGTCCTGGTTGCCATAACTCCGGGAACCGCGCAACCGCCAGCCCCGAAACCGCCGGAAACAATCATTGCCAGTACGGATTTGCCCTGAAGCCCGAATATTCTCAGAATGCGGTCGAGGATGAACGCCACGCGGGCGATGTATCCGGTGTCCTCCAGTACCGCGATGAACATGAACATGAAAAATATCAGCGGGACAAAACCGAGTACGCCGCCTACGCCGCTGATAATGCCTTCATCAACCAGCGACAACAGCCAGGGCGTTTCTATATAAGCCTTGGCGACGTCGCTGAATTTTTCGAATATCAATTCAAACAAGCCCGTAGGACTGACCCATTCGCCGTTGAACAACGGTATCCAGGTGAGATCTTCCGCTACGCTGAATGTGAACGTAAACATCAGATATACAATGGCGCAAAGTATTATCGGCCCCAGAAAACGGTTGCATACGATCCGGTCTATCTTGTCCGTCAGCATCTGTTTCGCGACTTCGGACATGACGGATACATCGCGGCAGACGCCGTTGGCGAAGCCATAGCGGGATTCCACCACCGCCGTCGCTGAATCCTCGTGCGAGTGGTCGAAAAGATGCTGCTTCGCCTGCTTGAGCAACTTTTTTATGTTTTCACGGTCTTTGTTTAATTCCAGTTGTTTGAGCACTTGTTCGTCGTCTTCCAGGAGCTTAATGACTGTCCACTTGGGCGGATAATGACCGCAGAGTTCAGCATTGTCCTTTACCGCGTCCAGCAACTCGGGAAACGATGATTGTAATTCGTGGGAATATGATATGGGTTTTGGAAGAATTTTCTCATCAATAGTTTTCTTGCAGGCGGTCTTGAGTTCGTCAAAGCCGATGCCGCGGTTAGCGGCGGTTTTTACCACTTCCACCCCGAGTATTTCCGAGAGACGCTTGGCGTCTATGCTGATGCCTTTTTTGTCCGCTACATCTACCATGTTCAGCGCGATAACGACAGGCACGTTTAGCTCTATAAGCTGTGCCGTCAGATAAAGGTTGCGTTCCAGGTTTGACGCATCCACCACGTTGATGATGACGTCCGGGCGCTCATTGACGATGAAATCTCTGGCGACAAGCTCTTCCTGAGAATAAGCGGTCAGGGAATAAGTGCCGGGTAAATCTATTACCTGTGTTTTTTCCTTGTCCAGTTTTGTTTCTCCGGTAACGAATTCAACCGTTACGCCCGGATAATTGCCCACGCGCTGGTTGGCTCCGGTCATATTGTTGAACAGGCATGTTTTCCCTGAATTGGGGTTTCCCGCGATAGCAATTCTTTTCATGATAAAATAAAGTTGTTGATGGTTATTGGATTATAATGTTGAAAAAGTCCGGATTTACGCCGGTTCCACTTCGATGTTTTTACCTTCCGCGACTCTGAGTGCCAGTGAATAGCTTTTCACTTTAATATGAATAGGGTCTTTGAGCGGGGCATATCGTTCCACGCTGATGATGGAACCGGGAGTTACTCCCATGTCGAGCATTCGTTGTTTGATGGTTTTGCCGCCGCCGACTTTCAATACTTTTACTTTGTCGCCTTCTAATGTGTCCGCCAGTGTCATGTTTTTATATCATCCTACTAAGATTTTTTCAGCCATGCCGTGTCCCAGGGCGATTCTGCCCCGGTCGGTTAAAATCAATATGCGACCTCCGCCTGGAGATTTGCTTATCACTTCCAGGCGGCAACCTGGGGTTAGCCCAAGATTTACCACTGAGTGCTGAAATTCACGCCCTCCGGCTAAAGCTTTGACTATTGCCTTTTGTCCTTCCAGCAGAGTATCCAGAGTCTTTTTTAATTGCATTGACGTCGTCCTTGATTATACGTACTTCCTGACGCTGATTAAGTTAGGGCATCCTAATACAAATGTCAACACAAATTGGTAAAATTTTAGGAAAAAACATAAAAAAGCGAGGGGTCAGACCTACACATTATTACATTTTATAGTTTAGTCGGTCTGTTATTTCCAGCAAAACCAACTGCGATATGGCCGTCTGGTTTTGCTGTAGTTTTGGCTTTTAGAATTCGCAGTAAATAAAAACAACGTCATGTGCAGGGACGTCAACCATTATTTTATGATCTTTCCAGCATACCTGGCTATTGTTCCAAATGTTTTTAATTATGCAATTTGCGGGTATTTCCTTGAGTTCGTCATGGAATATCAGATCAATGCAGTTGCGGTTGAATATCCCCAACCATCCGCCATTGCCGTCCTGGCGTGGAGCGTATCTTACATCGAGGTTGCGTCGGTGGAAAATCTTTTTTCCTGTTCGCTGGTTAGCCTGGCATGCGAGCATATTGGCATTGGTCAACAGGTGGAATTCCTCTTCCGAGGTGTTATTCAGTTCTCCCCCCATGAACAGTGGGGACGCGGCGAGGGCGCGTTGAGTGATGAAAGTACGTTTTTGAGGTAGTGTAAGTTCTGAGTTTCTGCATTTGCCTTCTCCGGCAAAGAGGGCATTTTTTTCTAAATTCGGCGGGGCGTACACCTGGAGTTTTCCGAATGGGATCATATCCAGATCGATATTGCAGCGATCAGAATCGAAATCTTCCCACAATTCCCACATGGTGAATATTTTATCAATATCAGCTTCCCGATCCCATATATCGGAACTTATTCTTATTGAGTCGGCGCATTCATTCCACAATTCTTTTTCCAGCAATGAGGTCTGGTTTCCAGGAGAAAGGCTTAAAGTAATATTTCTGCCGCATTTTTTGATTGCATTGTGCAGCATTTTCACGTCTTCAGGATATGAAATAATGTCATCTGCTTTGATGAAATCTACTCCCCATGACGCGAGCAGGGCGATTTCACTGTCATAATAAGACTGTGCCGCCTGGTGATTGGTGTCAATGCCGTAGGTCAGAGGTCCCCATATGCAGATATTACGTTTGTCCGCAATGTCACGACAGGTGTAATTGGTATTCAGGATGGGTGAATTTTTCTCATATGCAGCTCTGGGGATGCCGCGCATTATATGAACGCCGAACTTCATGCCTGCTTTATGGATTAAATTGGCGATGTATTCGAAGCCATGAGGAAATATTACAGGAGAGGGGATAAATCGTCCATATTCGTCAATATATATATTGCATTTATCCACATTGATTGGTGCGTTCGGATTGGTTTGAAATTCATAATCGGCGTACCAGCCCAAGTCAATGCAGAATATATCATAACCGTAGGGAAGCAGTCGTTTTTGCATAATTGACAGATTTTCCAGTACCTGATTTTCTGTGATGAAAATTCCATAGCTGTCAAAACTGTTCCAGCCTCTGAGTGTTTGTTTCATTATGATGTTACCTCTTAATATTAGATGTTGATTTTAATTGTCAGGTTGCCATTATTGCTGATTTGCGTTGAATATATTTCTGTCTTGTAGAGCATTGTTCCCCAGCTTTTTCGCATGCGTTCGTCATGTACCGGGTATTTCTGAGTGAGGTAGTTGTGGTTGCATTCAAAGTTTAATCTGCCAAGTTTTCCATTTGTGATTTTGTTTGTTGAGAACAGAAAAAGTTTTATAGACTTTTCTGAATTTGTCTGCCATGAATCGGAAATGGTAATGCCGGTTTTGCCTGAGAAGACAAAGTCTCGAGTATAGCTGATAATGCCTGTTGTTTCAGGGTAGCATCCTTTGAGTTCCATTGTTACCTTGAATGAATCTGCATTTTTTGTAAATTGGAAGTTTTCGGCTTTATGGGTCTCTCCTTCTTTTTGACCGACGCCTTCGAATTCAATGATATTGTGTGATTTGTGATTGATCGAATCAATCAGGTAGCGGTGTTCTGAAAACGTGAATCGAGTGTAGGTTTCCGCTCCAATATCTATTATTACAGGTTCGTTCTGATAATATATCACAAATTGTCCAACATCATTATGATTGTGGTTTTCATTATTGTGACCGCCTTTCAGGGCGATGTAGAAGTCTCCTTGTTTGGCAAAAATCATTTCTTTTTTATCATAGTATTTAACGAAATCGGCGCGTTTGTTTTGAGTTGTATTTTTATTTTCGGAGTAAAACAGTCTGTATAAATTTATAATTACAGCATCCCATGGTTCCACCTTTTCCGATTGAGTGCAGTTGTCGCAGAAATTTATCATTTTTGTGCTCCGGGTACGCTGAGCATATATTCTTAAATGGCTGTTGCACGTCATTATTTTAGCGGAGCAATCGGCGAATGCGGTAAAGTTGTTTTGGTTTATCCAGCAATCGGCGATAAACTCTCCCATGCGTTTGAT
>JAFGXT010000041.1 GCA_016936495.1 Victivallales bacterium | reverse complement strand
TGCTCTCTGTTATCCATATGTAAAATCCTTTATAACAATGCAGATAATAAACTATTACTTTCTATGTGTTTCTATTATAATCCATTTCCATACAGGCGGTATGCCATACGCATTTATGGTATTATTGAATTTCCACTATAATCTGTAAACTTAGGTGTTGCTTTCCAAACATTGATAGCGTCATTGATTCCACATGAATTTACATTTAGAGTCATCATTAAAGCATTTGCTCGTTTAGTATGCCGTAAAGATAAATACGCCTCAGCACTGCCTAGATAACAGTATGAAGAATCTGGATATGCTACGGTGGACAACCGGTGATTGTCTGCCACAAGAACAGTGTCAGACAGATTCTGTGGTCTGAGATAACAAGTTGAATCCGGAGCGGGAAGTCTGCTTCCCAAGCGGATATATCTGGTTGAACTTCTCGTGCCGCTTAGGTACATCGACATCCCATATACATTTCTTGCAGCCTGCAATCCTGTTCTTTCTGGGATAGTGGGACAATTGAAATATTTGCTCATAAGTTCTTTTGAAGTGATGTCATTTGTGTCGAAACGGTCAGTCACTGCCAGCTGAGCTGCCCATGACCAATGGTCAATGTGAATCCATGAGGGATTGTCGTGAGAACGAGGAGGAGGTATAAAACCGTTGTAATCGGTAGAGTAATTTGCCATCATAATGCCAATCTGTTTAAGATTGTTTATACAGCTTACACTTCTGGCTTTTTCTCGCGCTATGCTCAATGATGGCAGCAACATTGAGGTGAGAATGGCGATAATTGCTATCACGACCAGGAGTTCGACGAGTGTGAAATTTATTTTTTTAATCATAATGTTCTCCTTGTTTAACTATTATAGTTCTATTGTTTAGCCGTGTCAACTAATTCGTATGCGGCAATTAGTTCCGTCCCGATAAAATTATCGGCAGTAAAAGAAATTTCTCCGTTTTGCTTGTTTAATGGCAATTCACAAAATCTTTCACCATTAAGTTTGAGAGCAAAAAGTTTATAATTTTTGTCAAAATAGTTCAAGGCAATTTCAATTTTGCCTTTTCTGGCAAGAAGCGGTTGTTTTCCCCATTTTTCTACAAGCACCATGTCGCTGTTATGGAAAGCCTGACCGGTGTTTCTGGTATCGGTAAAGTGAAACAGCAGAATTCTTGAACTGGAAGATAGATTATTACCATCCATAGCTGACGCCATTACAGCACAATTGCCTTCCAGATTTGATACGGACATGAAGTTTCCATTAAGTCTCTGCCCTTTTCTGACAATAAAAGCTTCACTTTTAGGGGTTAACATTCGAAAACATTGATTTTTCTTGTCCAGCATTAATTCTCTCGTTTCGCTTGAGAAAATTTGATTTCTCATATTCAGGTTTTTCTCTGAAAGTATTTCCTGCTGAAGCATGTTTTCAAGCAAATATTTTCCATCTGCAAAAAGTTTTATATTTTTTGATGATAATCCGGCATTAGAGCGGGAATAGGGTTTTAAAACAATAGCAGCAACACTATCCGATGGTAGTTGTTTTGTTTCTATTACCATTCCAACTTTCCCGATTAGTCCCAGCCTGTCATATTGTCTGGAAGGTCTTTCGCTGAAAGTATCTTTTTTCATATAATTATGCTCTATTACAAATGGAAACTTTTTTGCAGCCTCACTGACATCACCACGCAGGAAGAGCAAACTGCCGGCAAGTTGTCCCAAGCGACGAACCGGATCATGAATTGTATCAAAGACTCTGACGGTTCCTCCTTCTGCGGCAATTGTCTTGTCGCCTGCATGAGAATAGGCGAAATGGCATAACCCATCTACTCCCTGCATGGCAGAATAAGCCGTCATAAGAATATCCCCTCCAAATACATACGGGTTGGGGCGAACTATACACCATTCCGTAATAATGAAAGGCTTTCCGAATATTCGGGATGTAAGGGTTGTAGCTACTGTTCCCATATAATGGGAAATTATATCAGTGGCATGGATACGCATTGGCAATTGCCAGGCTTTCCCGGGGAACGTTGGATGTGCCCAGTAAACATGATTGTCAACACAATCTCCTTTGTTACGCATGACTGCGGTAGGCAGGTCGGTACCGCAATTCTGATCAGAAATCATACTTTTTACTCCGATGCCTCTAAGAAATGAATACATTTCGTCAAAGCCCTTGTTGTATGTTTCGGCAAGAAACCTAGTAAACCATACATTACGATCATTATTCAATGTAATTGATTTTCGGGTAAGATATTTATTAAAAGCATCCTCATAGGCGTTTTTAATGATGCTGTTACCCAGGATTGCCTTGTTTTCTGTTATTGTATCTTCATTTACTAGTCCAATAGATACAAGCGCAGGTTCGTCTTTCCACGCCAGCCCGGTGTAGGGGTTCACATGATTCATCAAATTGGCGCTGAATTGTTTAAAGTTATTCATGACATCCTGGTTTATAAATATAAGTGCTCTGAAATCAGATATGCGTTTTAATTCCATATTTGGAAGAGACGGAATCTCTCCTTTTAACAGACGTCTGGAGTTGTATAAATCCAAAGTAATATATATACCGCGTTTTTTAAATTCGCTTACCATACGGTCAAGACGATCTATTTGGGCGGCATCGAGTTTTATGGATGATTTGCCATCACTTTTATCCACAATAAGATTGTCGTAATGATGAAACCTCACAATATTATATCCGCGTCTTGCAAAATCATCTGCGACTTTGATAATATTTTCCGTTTTTAAAATATTCGCATGAAAGCAAAGGTTTGAACCATAGAACCTGACTTTTTTCCCAGGGCGGGCGCTGAATTCGAAATCACCATTTACATTTCTCGCAAAACCATATTTACCGGCCGGAGCATCCAGATTGCCGGAAAAATCAAGAATGCTTCCAGGTGAAATTTTTCTGTCAGTAAAAGGTTTCCAATGTTGATCCGCTTTGACGGTTACAGGTTCTGACATAATGGCATCATTTTGTGCGTTTTTATCAGATATTGTAATTCCCGCAATCATCCAGACGGCGGTGCCGGTACTTTTTAAGCTTATCTGCCTGATCTTTTTGGCATTAAGAGGAAATTTACTTGCATACAACCCCAGTTGGGCATTGTCGTTTTCTCCTGACCATGCCAGAGAAGCATCCTGCGTTCTTCGTCTGCCCCAAAAATTCCCGGTTTCTATTCCGTTCCGTACGGAGTAGGAGTTATTGTCTCCATCTGCATATTCTATTTTTACAGTGCCTATTTCTACATTGCCTTTGGGAGGCCAAGCAATAGCGTTGAGAATATATAGAAAATCTCCCTGCGCATTTGTTGCTAAATTAACCTCGGATGGGAAATATGGACGCTCTTTTCCTTTCAGAATAATACAGCTCTTGCCGCTGTTGCGCTCCTGATCCAATATTTCAAAATCTAGTCCATTATATGAAAGTTTGCCTGGTTTCATCATTCTTAAATCGTTTTCCGGTCCCTGATCAGTCCAGCCACCTTGCTGATCCCCGGCTTTTTCATCACGAAATCCCATGTTAGAGACTGCGGAAATATCGACAGGAATATTTTTATAAGCCTTATAGCCTAGGTTTAAAGAAAGAGATGATTTTTGAATCATACCTTTATGAGGAGAAAGAAAAAGACGTGCAGTCGTATAATCCCTGTTATATTGGCGGTTGTCCTGAAGCAACGCTCCATTTTGACTTTCGATAGTTAAGATTCCGTGTTTAAGTGGAATCTGCATGTTTTTTATTTTAGAAAAAACGAACTGCCAGGTCTTGCTGTTAAAATCAGTAGAGAGTTTTAGTTGACGTCCGTTAATATTCAGCCCCGATGCAGTCATTGTTTTTAATGGAATTTTTAATGAAACAAAAAGTTCATTGCAATGGATTCCCTTGTCGTTTGACAGTTGTATTGTGTATTTTATTGTATTTGCGTTAAAGTTGGAAATGGACTGTTTTACATCAAACACTCCACCAATTACATCCCATGCGCCTTCAAATACAAGTTCTGTCTCTTTTGGTTCCGGGAAGCCAGATTTTACTTTTATCGTATTGGGCTCTTGAATGCTTAGTTTCCAGTTGTTGGCAAAGTGCGCCAGTTCAATTTTTAAGCCGTCTACAGTCAAAGAACCGTCCTGATTAAGAATAAAAACTCCCCCCTGCGAATTGTGCATCGTCAAGATGCAGACAGCCAAAGACAATACTTTGGCAAACCGTCGCCCTTTTGTTTTAAAACTGTGGAAGTAATTATTTAGTCTCCGAAAGTTGCTTCCCACGAAAAAATCTGAGATTTTTTCGAGCCTACTGGTTTGTTGTTCATGTTCTTTCATTTGCTTAACACTTCCTGCTTGCTTGCTTGTTTGTTATTTATCAATCTATTTTTCATGGATTTTGGGGATTTAACAGCAGATCAATACTTTGTTTTTCTTCTCCGTTTATAAATACATATTGGCTTTTATTTTCTGGAGACTTTATGACAATACGGTTTCTTCCTGGCAAAGGGACAAAGGTTATACTATCTCTTTTATAATTTATCTTTTTACCGTTTATCCAGGCTTTGCTCCAGGGGGTTAAGCAGATTTCAAGTTTTTCTGAAGGGGCTTTCACTTTAAAATCAATAACTGCGATATAACTTTTACTTGTTTTTAATGTCCTTGGAAAATTAGGATAAAGAACACCTGTCCCGATATTGGAACGTTTCTTTAGTGTTAACTGCTTAAGTTCATTAAGTTTCATAATTGAATCCGGCATTGAAAGCTTTTCCAAATTTAAATTATCAGGACACTCAAAAATCAAAGCTGCCTCATTAATTGTTTCTGGTAAATCCGTTTTTTCTTCTTCCAATAGATCAGCATAGAGACGATAGCGTTTTCCGTTATGGACAAAATCACATTGAACAGCATAATAGGGCTTGCCATATTGGTAGTACAAAGTTTTCCGGTAACTTTTCTGTGAGACATTTGCAGAAAGTGTTTCTTCTGCTTCCAAAATATCTATATCTTTGCGGATAACCATTTTATCCCAGACTCCGGGAAAGCGAAAAGATAAATTAATATTATACATTGCGTCTTTGCTTTTGTTTTTCAATATTGCAATCCATTCCATTTCCGAAGGGTGTATCAGTTTTAGTTCGACAAAAGGAATTTCAGTTGATTGCCCCTTGTCTCCGGCTATTCCATATATATCCGGCATAATCCGTTCCCGGTCATGTGGCACTTCAAGCATGGTATCATGTCTGATCCCAGGCGATACGGAAAGAGGATTGGCTCCTTTTATACTAAACCATAAAGGTAATCTGGCTCCCAACTCAATGGGGCAAATCCTGCTTATAAGAAACTTAACTTCTTTACCTTTGTGCTCCTTTATAATATTTGTATTCAAAGCTTCATAACGATAGGCACCGTACTCATTCTGATTGCAGTACCACCAATCCGGATTTCCAGTTAATCGCTTAAATGCTTTGTCAAGTTCTACTAATCCCTCAGGCGTATGCCATGAATGAACAGACATTGACAAGGATGGTTGCAGCTCCAATGCTTTATGGTCATCAAGATATTCTTTTAATTGATTTTCCAGTTTGTTAAGATCAGGGACTTTATCTCCTGGTCTCAGGCGGCGTGATATTGCCAAGCTGCGCGGCGGATACCCCCATTTCCATTCTTTATCCGGATAAATCGTCAGATCTGCGCAGGAAATAACCCCGGTTGCCATTATTGCCTTGCCTATACTCTTAGCCACACCAGGCGGTGCCCAGCCTAAACCGTATGGTATTGCCTGAGAATTTATTGAAGTCTGACTTGCAACCTCAAGACATATGCGGTTTTTCATATACTCACGGAATTGAGCATAAGAATCAAGTGTTGGCAAAACCGGATGAGTCATTGTATGTAAACCGATGGAGCAGTCTCCAGAAAGTAATTTCTTTAAATAATCGGGATCTCGCTTCAGCGGCCACAGACTATTCAGATAGAAAGTGCCTTTAATATTATGTTTTTTCATAAGACGATGTGTTTTTAAGTGTGCGGGATTTGAGTCGTCCCAGCGTGCGGAAAAAGCAAGTTTATAATGAGCGGGCAAGCCTTTCACTTCTAATCCTGCTTTTCTGGCGTCATCTTCATTTTCAAAAGTCATTGTTATTTGTTGGAAATATTCTCTGAACTCCAAAGGATTTGCCGCTGGAATATCTGTTGAAAAATTAAGAACACATGCCAATATACTCATTTTTATAAAATAATTTCGCATCTCTTTCCACATCTCTTTCCGATTCTCTTGTGATTTCTCAAAATATTGCTCTGTGTATATTATTGGGGAACCATGAAAAATGATTTCCAATATTCGCATGGCAATTCCTTTATAACTATTATAGTCGCTTGGATGATAACAATGCAACGTTTGAAAAATAATATTATTGTAAAAACATCTGTAACTCTATATTGATTTTCTAAAAAAAGACATTATTATTGTAAATAGATCAAAAACACGGAATATGAAAATTGAGAATACAGGATATAGCAAAAAAAGCAGGGGTTTCAACCGCGACGATTTCGCGGGTATTCAGCAATCATCCCAATATCAGACCGGAGGTGCGTGAACAGGTATTGAGCGTTGCCCGGAAATATGGATTCCGTCCGCGTTTGTCTTCAAGAAAGCGCAATGTAGTTATTGTTATCCCATCGAAGCTGGTTTATCCTATACAAAGTTATACGGAAATGGTTACAGCTGAGCTGGCACGTGAACTTTCACAACGTGATTATCGCATTGAATTTCTGCCTCAGGACAATCTGGACAGACTCAATGGCATTCAGTTTTGCGGGGCATTGTTCGTTGGAGTCGAGGATGCGTTGATCAGCAACTGGGATGAGCATTTTGATGCCCCGCTGGTTCTTATAGACCGTGTTCCTGACGCTCCTTGCCGGGGTGTCTTCAGTATTCATTCGGATGAGGCGCAGGGAATGGAGCTGGCAATCAACTATTTGGCTAAGACCGGTCATAAACGTATCGGCTGCTTGATCAGTTCCATGGGACTTGGCAATTCTACTCTTCGCGAACAGGGGATTATAAAGGCATTGCAAAACAATAAACTTCCTGTCGATTTGACTTTAATATGCCAGGTCGGTCCGGAGAGTACGCTTGAGGCCGTAGGGAAAATGCTTCGTAACGGTGTTGACGCATTTTTCTGTCCCGGAGGGAATGGCGGTATAATTGTTGCTTATGCGTTGTCGCTTTATGGCAAACAAATACCTGATGATGTATCGGTTATCGCATCTGAACGTGTTATGGTGTCAAGGTACTGTGTCCCTGCCCAGACTGTGATTACTCAGGATTATGGAACTTTGGTTAAGTCCTCGGTAGATGTAATTGACGCCTATCTGGAAGGTCGCGAATTCCCTGTCGCAACAACTTTACCTTATAGCCTGATCATCCGCGACAGCGTGACAATCCGGGCATAATAAAACTGCCGTAATTCAGAAATTGTATAAAAATAAGCTTCCCGAGAAATGAGAAGTTGCATAAAAAAAAGATTTTTTCATTTTGATCTGTTGACTTTTGATTAATAGTATTGTATCATAAGTAAACAGAAGTAACATCATATAAACAAAAGTACCAAGGGTAAAAAGTGTCGGACATAGGAATATCAGAATATATGAAGATTCGTCGTTATGTGATGAATCTTATTTTACGTTCTGGAGGGGAGACAGTGCGGATACCGACATTTCAGGAGCTTTCGGAAAAATTCAGAGTCAGCCGTCCAACCGTGAACAGAGCTATGAAGGAACTTGTATCGGAAGGCTATATTGTCAGCAGACGCGGTATCGGTTCGTTTACTAATCCGGCTCAAATGCCGATTTCCATCGGGAAAAAGCTTCCGGTAATAGGGATTGTTCTCAATGACGGGTTGGTTGTGCATCTTGCTAAATACTTTGGTCTTGCTCTTGCTGAGTTTTTAAAGCAAGTGGTTTCTATTCCGGCAGTAGCGCATCTTGTTACAGTAGGAACTACAGATCCTGAATTAGCGGCAAAAGAGATTATGGATGATCAGCTTGACGCACTGATAACTTTTGGCGGCGGTCAGTTTGTGCCTCATCTTCGGGAATCTGGCTTACGGATTGTTGTTTCCGATTATGCATCTTCATGGCCGGGAAGTGTTATTTTTGATTATGAGGATTGGGGTTATCGTTGCGGCAGGCAACTATTGAAAGAAAATCGAAAAAACATAGTATTTCTTCATGACAAACCTTCATGGAATACATCATTCCCCGGTTTCAGGAAAGCCTTTGCTGAGGCCGGAGTCCCATTGAACGAGAACTTTTTTTTAAAAAACAGTCAGACTTGTCTGGATGAACTTGCCAACATGATACGTTATGGCATTCAAGTTGATGCTGTTTGTGATACGGCTTTTATCAACAATGAGGTTTCAGAATTATTGGTAAACTTGAACCCTGAGCTAGTCGAAACCTGTGCGATAATCCATAATGCTCTGGCAGTGCCGCCTGTTGCGAAGTTCCATGAGATTTGCTATGATATTCCTTTCGCAAAATTGGCGGAAGAAGTGGCGGAGCTACTTAAATTCCAATTGGAAGACCGGGATGAAGGGATGGATTTGCGAAAAGTTTACATTCCCATGATTATAAGATAGTTACACAAAAACTGAGGCAAGC
>JAFGXT010000040.1 GCA_016936495.1 Victivallales bacterium | reverse complement strand
TATATTATATGTTTTTACGGGAAAATACTATTTACATAGGCAAAAAACATCTATATAATATATATAACGAGAGTTATGAATATTGCAATATCAGTAATCGAAAATATCAGAGGAATCAATATATGAAAGAGAATTTATCCATAAACGGCAAATTAATAAAATTTCTCCCTTATCCTCGAGCATGTCGCAGAAATTTCACACTCATCGAGCTCCTCATCGTGATAGCCATCATCGCTATCCTGGCGTCAATGCTACTCCCGGCACTCGGCAAAGCCAGAGCGGCAGGGCACAAAATATATTGTATAAACAACATGAAACAGCAGGGGCTTATGTTGGGGTATTATCAGGGAGAATATAACTGTTTCCCGTCTTTTTATTTGCCGGGAGCCGGCACTGTTGGACAGGCCACTCCTATTCAGCGATTTCTTATGCTCGGATATGTGAAAAGGTCGCATGAGGGGAAAGCTGATCCGTTGTTGAAGTGTCCTGTTGATCTTGTATCCAGAGGCTCCTGGGTACCGATCAGCTACGGTTATAACGCCACAATATTATCCGGTCCTGAAATCGTCAGGCGAGTACCTTCACCATCGCAGACCATTGTTTTTGGCGAATCCTTTAATCCGGCTACGCGAGGCTCTTCCACCAGTGCCTATTATGAGGGAGGAAGACTCTTTTACTGGTATCACATTCGTTTGCTTAGTGATAGTTATAATATCGGGATAGTAAACGGTTCCGGCAACTATTCCATGAATCTGCATGGAAAGAATCTCCAGAACTACACTTTTTTTGATGGTCATGCCGAGACCATGAATTTCTGGGAAACCATTAAGCGTCCGGGATACAGTGCTGCTTCTTCAATGGCAAATTGGGGTCATGTCGGCGTCGGTGACCGGAATATGTGGGAACCAAACGGAGAAAACCGTTGACGCCCCGTAAACACCAGCTTTCCTAAATCTTAAAACAAGGGATAAAATGAGTATAAGCATTACAATCGATCCGAATATGAAACTCGGTAAAATCAAAGCTCTTAACGGCGGATGCCTGGCTCCGCCGATAAGTTCAGAAAATGCGGGATTGGACATCCGTAAGGAATTTGCGGCGTTGCATCTGCCTATTACCCGGCTGCATGATGCCCCGTTGGACAATCGCGGACTGAATTTAGTTGACGTACCGATGATCTTTCCGCTCTTCCATGCTGACGCCAATGATCCCCGCAACTACAATTTTCGTGCTACTGACGACTATATCGCGAATTGTATTGCCTGTGGAACTAAAGTCTATTACCGACTCGGTGTTTCCATTGATCACAGTTACAACAAGTATGTGATTGAACCGCCACAGGACGTCGCGCATTGGATTGATATTGTCAGTCATATTATCCGCCATTATAACGAGGGGTGGGCCGACGGCTTCCATTATAATATCGAGTACTGGGAAATATGGAATGAAGCGGAAGGCATTTCCAGTCAGAATCAGCGGCTTCGTACAATGTGGAATGCTCCGGTGGAAACCTATTATGATTTTTATTTGCAGGTATCTAAAGAATTGAAAAGCCGCTTTCCGCATTTGAAAATCGGTGGTCCGTCGAATTGCCAGTGGACAAAGCGGGACGATCGCGAATACGGTAAAGAATTTATTGACTATTGTGCGGAACACAATGCTCCGCTCGATTTTTATGGCTTTCATGCCTATGCCAATGATCCAGACTGGATCAATCAGCTTTTGACGGAGGTTCGCTCATATCTCGACAGTCGCAATTTCACCGATACCGAGGTTCACCTTACAGAATGGGCCTACATGCCTCATAATGGTTTCCGGCGCATGCGTGAGGATAAAAGTCTGGCGGCGGATATTTACGCACGCATGAAAGGATTGGACGCGGCGGCTTTTATCGCGTACAGTCTGTGTTCATGGCAGGATTTGCCAGTGGACATGGCGCATTATTATACTGTAAGTACTATGGGGTTCGGTTTATTCCATCCGTTTTCATATTTACCCGCGAAAGCTTATTACGGCTTGAAAGCTTTTGGTGTTTTGATGCATTCATTTCCGCACCGTATCGACATTGCCGTTGACGGGCTTGACAGTGAGGGGTTGGCGAGTGAATCCGGTAATAATGAATTCGGATTCAATGCATTGAGCGGTTGTGATGACCAGGGCAATATAGGTGTCCTGGTAAGCAATTATCGTTACGGCGGGCAGTCGATCACTTTCCGATTGAAGTCAGCCGCATCGTTTCGGAATGCGAAGGTTTTCATGCTGGATCATGAACACGACCTGACTCCGATATTGACAATTGACCATCCGGGCGGGGACATCACCGTAACTTCGGTTTCAGAATCTTCGGTGTTACTATTGGAGCTTGAAAAATAGTATGAGTCATCACTGGAAAGGATGTTGGATCAGGGCGGAATTGCCGCCCGATCCGGAATTAAAGGAGTATGTCTCCGCACCATGGATGCGTGGATCATTTGAGTGGGACGGCAAAGGCGGACCGGCGCTTGCTTTCCTGGCGTGTCCCGGCTGGCATGAGTTTTACGTCAATGGCATAAAGCCGGATAATCGGGTGTTATCTCCCGCACCGATGCAGTTTTCTCAACACATTCCTTATCTGGTTTATGACATAAGCGAGCTGTTAAAACCGGGATGCAATGATATCCGGGTATTGTTGGGCAACGGCTGGTTTAATCCTTTTAATGCCGATGCTTGGGAATTTCGTTATGCATCCTGGCGTTATCCGAAATATGAACCGGTTAAATTGCGGTTTGATCTGGAGATTGCAGGTAAGAATGTTTTCCTGAGCACGACGGATTGGGAATATCATGCCAGTCCGATTATTTTCAACAATATGCGCAACGGCGAATACTACGATGCGCGTAAAGAGAAGGAACTCAATGACGGAATGTGGCGCAAAGTGCTCCCCGCCGTACCGCCGCCCGGCATAACCATTCAGGAGGCAATGGAACCTTGTCGGGTAATGCAGGAGTTTCAGCCTGAAGGCTTGACCTTTTCCGATGCGCAAGCCCGGACTAAGGTCTACAAATTTCCGGTAAACCTGACTGGCTGGGCGCGGATAACCGTTTCCGGTTCGGCTGGTGAAACAGTGCGTTTACGTTATGGCGAACGCATTCATCCCGATGGCACGCTTGACCGCAAACACATTTCCCAACATATTCATTCCGGCGAAGTGCAACAGGATTGTTATACCCTGGCGGGTGGAAATACAGAAACCTGGGAACCTCGTTTCACTTATCACGGTTTCCAATATGTGGAGATAGTTCTTTCGGTCGAAGTCGAATTGCTGAATATAACGGCTTGTTTTGTTCATAACGATTTTCCTCGCGTCGGGGAATTCCATTGCGACAATCCGATATTGCAACAGCTTCAGTCCATGACCATGCAAAGCTATCTCTCCAACTTCACCGGCATTCCGACGGATTGTCCGCATCGTGAGAAAAACGGCTGGACCGGCGATGTTCAACTAGCCGCCGCTACAGGGCTGTGGAATTTTGACGCCTCAAAAGCTTATCAGCATTTCCTGCAGATTGTCGCCGACACCCAGTCTCCATCCGGCTTATTTTGTTCGATCGCTCCCAGTACAGGCTGGGGATACGATTTAAATCCTGCCTGGGATATGGTGATGTTTGAAGTCCCTTATCTGCTTTATCTCTTTTACGGCGACACTACATGCATCGAAAAATTTTACCCGGTCATGAAACGTTATTTATCCGCCTGTGCAGAACTGGCATGTGATCACCTGCTCGATTTTGGGCTGGGGGACTGGTGCAGTCCCAACCGTGAAACAATGACCCCCCGATGCATCACCTCTACAGGTAATTATTTTGATATGCTCATCAAGATGTCTCTTTTCGCCCGCCTGCTGGGTAAAAAACGCGATGAATCCATTTTTGCATCTACAGCCCAAAAAGTAAAAAATGCTTTCAATATCGCCTTCATGCAAGCCGATGGAATTTGGGGCGACGGCAGTCCCACGGCGGCGGCAACCGCGATCTATTTTGGGCTTTCACCTTCTCCGGCAACGGATGCGATGACCTTGGCAAAACAGATGCGGGAGCGAAAGCATTTAGCCTGTTTCGGTATTCTAGGCGCAAAATATATTCCGCGTGTTCTTGCCGGATATGGATTCGCCAACGATGCAGTACAACTATTTCTCCAACCTGAATATCCCGGTTGGGCTCATTGGGTAAAGCAGGGCTTCACCACGCTTCCCGAACATTGGAACTGTAAATCTTCATTGAATCATATTATGTTCGGGGACGTATCCGCATGGATGTATCAATATGCGGCTGGCATTTCTCCTCAGCCGGAAACACCCGGATTCAAACATTTCCTTATCCAGCCGCATCCAGTGGATGGACTGACTCAGGTTACAGCGGAGCACCGTTGTCCTTACGGTGTTATAAAAGTCAACTGGCACATTGATAATGGCATATTTCGTCTGAAAATTGATGTTCCGCTCGAAACACAGGCAACCGTCATCCTGCCCGACGCCACAGAGCAGACGGTAAAATCTGGAACCCACAATTTTAAAAGTTTTATAAAACTATAACAAAAACAGGCATAATATGAAATTCAAACAAATTTTCTGTCTAGGGTCGGCACTGCTTGCCGGAAGTTTCAACTGTGCGTCCGGCGGAGGAGAGGATGTTATTCCTCCTCCCATGTTTCAAGTTTTTTTTAACAAAGGGCTTGACGCCAGTATCGCCGGCGGTAATCCACAGCCGCTGAAAAGCGCAAACATTACCCACTCAAAAAATACAGATGCATCAAACGGCGGCATTTATATCCCGGCAAACGGTCATTTACTCTATGAGCTGGATGGGAATTTCCCGACTGAGCAGGGAACTTTAGTGATGTGGGTCAAATTTAATCGAAAACTGAACGGTTCCGGATGGAGAACTCTTTTTGATACAGTAAATAACGGCGAGATGCGGCGGCGTCCAAGCTTACGCGCCATGTGCGGACCGTGGTTGCATTATGCATGGTACAATGATTCTTCAGAAAAAAGCTGGAGCGGACGCGAAATCAGTGCCTGGGATTCGGCAGTATCCAGAATCACGCCGGACAAATGGGAGTGCTTTGCTTTTACGTGGAACTCGACGGAGGGAATCAGTTTTTTCCTTAATGGCACCGAATGCTCACGTGGCGGCATCCCAGCCCGTTCAAAAAGAATCTTTGGACCTCACGGCGTCAGGTATATAAGTGTATCCCCTGAAATTATGCCTCAGGCTGGGCTTGATGGCGCGAATGGTTTTTATCTGGGATCAGGTTTCTGCGCCAGCAACAGAGTTACTGGAATGGAAGGTTTTCTCGCTGAAGCGGTCATTTACCCCAAAGCTCTGACAGAAAAACAGTTGCACCAAATATACGCTGAGCGCCATCCGGCCGCCTTGTCCATGGAACTGCTTGATTTTGTCTCCTTAACCGGAGTGCCGGCAAAACTGCGCTTGAGATTGCACAACAAGACGGATAGAAAAATTCAACAAACCTGCAGCTTCAATTTTAACGACGCTTCCGGCAAACAACTGAGTGAGGATAATCAGACAATAACCCTCCTGCCAGGCAATTCCACCATTATCAATATTCCTTTTACCGCTATGCATTCAGGTATATATACATTGCACGTTTCCGATAAAACTGATTCCAATATTGAAAAACGTCTGCTTAAAAAATATGAATTGTTTGCCATCGACCGGAAACCTATATACGCGTCCATGCCGCTCTCAAATGACGGAAAGACCATCGACCGACTGCTGGAAACCATTGATTGCACCCATGAATATCCTGAAAAGAAGTTCAGTACCGATGGCTCCCAGGTGGTAAATACCGACCACGGCTCATGGCGCGAAGGCACGGTAAGAAAGCTTCATAGCGGCTTCAGCTACCGGCTTGAACCCATCAAAAACCCGGGACGCCCGCACTGGTTGGAAATCGAATATCCGGACAATCTTGAACGCGCTTTCTATGTGGCGGTGTTTAATGCAAAAAAAGGGCAGCTTTACAATAGTGGACTTGACACCATTGGCGTTATTACCGGCGGAGCATTTCCTGTCACCGGGAAAATTCTAAAAAAACGTCTGCTGTTCTGGCCGGACAGCCGTGATTTAGTAGTGGAATGCCGTTATCACTATCCTTATCCCAGGGAGAATCCGCCCGCTTTGGCAAAAATCAGTATTTATGAGATCGAAGGAAATTTGCCCCGACTGGAAGTTAATGTGCCAGCAGATGAAGCGTTCAGACGTGAGATCGGCGTATGGAACGAAGATCCCTCCTTTTTTCGTCGCGAATGGTTCAAAAAACAGTTTTTTGTTGATGATAGATATGATAGCTATACTTTCTGGCAGGAAAAGTGGCAACGGGTAATTTCATACATGCACTATACCGGGCAGAATACATGGATGATGCAGGCTTATGACTATTTTGGCGACCGTACCGGTTTGTCCGAATCTCTCCCTCAGGGAACTCCGGATGGAGGCAGTATTTTGGGGCAGATTGATTTGGGCGCGGCATTGCTGCAACGTGAAAAACTCGGATTTTTCCTGAGTATTCAAGATTGTTATCAGCGTACCTTTCGCGGCAGCTCCGGGCTCGCCAAGGCCATGGGTACTGCACATCCGGCAATGACACAGAAAGAAGCCATTGCCCGAAAAGAAAATTGCACTGGTCGCATATGCGGTGACGGTACTTATGTCATAAAAGCTGATCCGCTCCACCCTTCAACACAGCAGGCTATGCTTAAACTTCTGCATAACTATGCCGAAAAATTCGTAGTATGGGACAGCTTTCGTGGGATTATCATACTCCCGACCGGATCAAGTTTGTTTTATCGCAATGAAATCGAAGGTTACAGCGATTACAATATCTCCGCTTTCGAAAAAGACAGCGGCATAAGCATACCTGTGCCCGCCAACTTGCCGGATAGAAGTGTTCGCCGTTACGAATGGCTGATGAAAAACGCCTCCACTCAATGGTTTAAATGGCGCGCTGAAAAACTCAGTTCTTTCTACAGACAGATGGCGAAAACTTTTTCCCAAATAGCTCCCGGTAGAGAACTTATTATATTTGTCGGCGATGGCATGGATCGGTATATGTTTGAAAAATGGCCTGTTACTACTCTGTCCGATCTGCGTGAAGCATGGTTGCGCCGTGGCGTAGACCTTGACGCGATTACTAAAATAGATAACTTCAGAATTCAGTTTGGCATAGCTCCTTATATCGAACGCGCCGGCTGGCAGCCACACCGTGAAAAAAGTATGTTCAATGAACGCTATTTCCAGTTCTGGCCGCAACTCCCGCAGCTCTATCCTGAAGTGCTAATCTCCTATCATTCCAATATGGAGCTTGCGCCACATCCGCAACACAAAGAACCGCTCAGACCTTTGTTCCCCAAAAGCGAAAACAATGTAAACAGATGTTATCCTACACCACTGCCGCCGGGATCGTACAGCCTTGCGCCGCTACTGCGGGTCATGGCCGACTATGCGCCCGCACTTCTGTTTCACGGCTGGTGGGGCTGCCCGGACAATGGTGTTATCGCGGAAATGCTGCCTTTCTACCGCGCCTTCCGCGCTATTCCTACAGCCGATTTCAAAAACATTCCCGGGCTCGCAGATCCCTTGCGGGTGAAGTTTGCGCCCGACGTAAACACTTTATTGTTGATTAACCGTGAAAGTTATCCGGTTACGCTGAATATGCAACTTGGTAAGAATTGTAAAAGCTTGAATGACCTGGTCGAAAACAGTACGCTTGAACTTACTGACGGAAACCTGAGAATAGAAGTACAGCCATATTCAATGTTATGCTTCCGTGGTGGGAATCAAATCCAAATAGGAGAGTTTAGAACCAAGGTTCCGCCATATGTGATCTCAGAGCTGAATGCCAAGCTGGACAAACTCAAGAATGCGCCGGAAACGGAAAAAGCCAAGAACGGTCTTAATACGGTGATCAGGCTGGCGGAAGAAGCGTTAAAGAAGGGTGAATATTCCCATCTGGCGTATCTTCTGCAAAGCGGTCCCGCCGAAAGGATTCTGGGGCGTACTACCGCATTCCCATAAAAAAACTCATTTCGTATAAATTTACAATAACCAATAAAAAAATGGAGACAAGACTATGAAAAAGTTTTTAATCGCAGTATTCGCCCTAGCAATCGGAAGTTCGGCTTTTGCACAAAATTTCATTGCCAGAGTCGATGTTCAAGGTGTCAATAATCTGGAACTCAAACCTGCTGAAAATGGCAACATGACCAACGCGACCTGGGGGAATAATGAGAAAAGGAAATTTATCGTAACTGGCATGCGTCGTCATTTGCCCGCCGATAAGTGGACAAAAGTTACTTTCTCTTTCATCCCGGTACGGGACGGACGCGTGTCCCTCAATCTGCTGGGACAATGGTTTAAGGAAAGAGATAAAAAAAATCCCGATCAGATGTGGATATATTTCAGCTCAGCGTCGCTTAACGGCGCAGAGCTTGTAAATGGTGATCTTTCTGATGCCAAAGATGGCGTTCCGGTCGGCTGGCGTTGCGCCAAAGACCAGTATATTACCGATGGACTTGATTTCCCCTCCGCCAGCAAAGCCGCGGTAAAAGTATGGCACAATCAACGTTGCACTCAGGAAATCGCGGTAAAAGGCGAACAGACCATCACCATAACCGCATATGTAAGACCCGCCGAATACATCCCGGCGACGGAATAAACTCTGAACCCAAACCACTGAATACCGCGCCTTTTTTACGGCTATCCGTCAAAAGGCGCGATAACTGCAACATTTACGCGTCAACTTTAGCTGTAAGCAGTTTGCGCAACCAGAGAAACGAGGTTATGCCGGTGATGAAACCCGCCAACCCCACCCCCCAGAAGACCCCGGTAACTCCAATTAATCTGCTTAAAATAAATGCCAGCGGAATCGCCAGGATTACAAATTTAAGTACCCCTAGCAAGCCTGAAAAATATGGTTTGCCGATCGCGTTGAAAATAGTTTCGCCAATGATGCTGATGTGCAGCATTGCCGAAAAAAACATATTGATATAAAGATTGATACAGATTAGCTCCACCACCATCGGATCATCACTGAATATTCCCGCCAGCGGACGGGCGGCAAAAACAAATATCCCGAAACTCATCAAACCGTATAATCCCGAGAAAATACACGATTGCTTCCATGCCATCCTTACCCGCGAATATATTCCGCGCCCCCAGTTTTGCCCGGCGAAAGGCACCATAATCAGAGCCAACGCCGCAGGAATCGAAAAGGCAAACATTTGTATCCTTGCTCCAGCCCCTACCGACGCCACAGCGGCGGTGCTGAAAGTCGCGGCTATTGCCGTGATGAATCCATTTGATACCGGCTGGAGGACATTGGTCATAGATGTCGGTATCGCTACATGCAGGATGTTTTTCCAGGAATCCAGCAGTTCCCGCAGGGGCGGAAATGAAAAAGTTATTATCCGGTACTTGAAATAAAGCAGAGACAGCGAAAACACCAGCGTGATAAGGCGCGCCAGTACAGTGGCGACGGCGGCTCCGCTTATGCCCATCCGGGGAAAACCGCAGAGCCCGAAGATCAGCAGAGGATCAAGGATGAGATTGATCACCACCGCGATGACCATCATCAGTGCCGGAAGCACGGAACTGCCCAGCGCGCGTAATATGTGATTACAAAGCATCGGGATAAACATGAACGCCACACCGCAGTACCATATAATCATGTATTCGCGTATCATCGGCAGCATTTCTTCGGTCGCACCCATGGTACGAAACAAGGGATTTATAGTAAACAGCCCGGTTATCGCAAACACACACACTATTACCACGGTGAGTATAAGTCCATCTGTTGCAAGCCTTTTTACTTTGTGTTCATTGCCAGCCCCCAAGGCTCTGGCAATGGCTGAGCTTGCTCCCACTCCCAAGCCGCGGGCTATAGAAATAATAACGGTTACAACCGGAAAAGTAAAACTCATCGCCGCCAATTCTTTAGTACCGAGTCGGGAGACAAAATACGTATCAGTCAGATTGAACGCCGCCATGGACAGGAACCCCCACAGCATAGGCACGGTCAGACGTATGAGATGCGAGCTTACTTTGCCTTGAGTGAGATCATATTTATATAGATTCGCCATGCACTGTTCCTGTCTTGCTTATAAATGGAAAAGGCCAACGGCAAAACCGTCGGCCTTTTGATCCTACCCGTCTGCCGGGAGAAGCTTACTTTTTACCTGCCTTTTTGATGGCAACTAAAACAAGCTCTTTCTTTCTGGCTTCATAAGCCTTGCGGCGTCTGCGTTTCTGAATTTTGTTAAGCTGCTGACCCATAAGTCATGCTCCTTTCTGATATTTTGAAATTAGATGTAAAATCAACAAACCTTCTAAAGGTAGCCCGATTTATTAATAATTCAAATTTGTTTTCCCCCAAAATTGATAATAATTCCCTGCGTTGCTCCGTGAATATTTTTACCTTTGAGTATTATTGCTTAAAAATCAGTCAAAAACTACAAAAAAACTTCCCGTAAGAATCGAAATACTCCTGCCTATTAAATCCGCGAAACAATCCATACGTCATCCTCTTGCTAAATAAAAAACTCACCAGACAGCACGTCCAGCCGCATGTCAATATTTCCGCAGGATTATCAAACTTTTTTATCAAAACTCAACGCTTACGTAGTTGCATAAAGCAAATATCACATTATAATATATTCATATTATAATTTCACATATTCACATATGGAGCATTTTAGTGAAAACAACTAATTTAAATATAATTCCCGCCGTGGATAAAGCGGCGGGCATGCTGGAATGCCTTGGCGGTAGCATTTCCGGTATGAGCCAGGCGGAACTGTGCCGCAGTTTGAACATCACTCAAAGCACCTGTTACCGTATAATACAAACTTTGCTGGAACACAAATGGATTTGCCGTTGTGGTGGGAATCGTTATGATATAGCTCCGGGGCTGCTGCCGGTTACGGAAAAACTCACTGATGCCACCCGGCGTTTCAGGCATTTGCAACCACAGTTGGAAATATTGTCCACCCGCACCGGATTGTCATGTAAGTTGTCCATCAGGCAAGGACAGGATCAGGTTACGATTCTGCGCGCGGAATCCCCGCGCCCAATGGCGGTGTCAGGACGGGTGGGAACACATTTTCCACTGATCGAGGGCTCCGTCGGAGCGGCGTTGCTATGTGGTACGGAGCGCGAGGATATATTGTCTTTGGCTGAGGCCTGCCGTGAGGACATTGCTGAAAGCTCTGACCCTCAGATCATACTCAAACGCATAGAAAATCTCCAACAAGATGGGTTCTGTCTGAACTCCAAACGCAACCGCTGGAACGTAAATGCCATGTCAACGACGCTGTCAGACGCTTCAGGACATGTGAGTGCCGCATTGACCTTATTGGGATTTGCCGATGAATTTGAGCCAGAAAAGCTCGCCGGTCTAAAAAATGCCTTACAAGAAACCGCCGCACAATGCACCCGGCTGCTTGGCGAGTAAAACAAATACCGTTTCGCCTCGCCAAACAGCGTTATGGCGCAGAATCGCGTCCAGTAAGACATCGGCGCTAAATAATGTAAAAAAATGGAGTTTATCTACAATGAAAGAATTGGCAATCACATGGCTCGGACAAAGCGGATTTTTGCTACGTCACGGCAATCAATATATTGCATGTGATCTTTATTTATCGGACTATTGCAAAAAGAAAAGCCGTCTGGATCACACCCGTAAAATGGAAATCCCCATCCGCCCGGAATCTCTGAACAACATCAGTTACTATCTTATAACCCACGGACACATAGATCATTTTGACCCCGAAACGGTGGGTCCGGTCATGCGTGCCGGAAAAAACGTACACTTTTACTGCCCGCCCGTATGCCAGTCAGTGATAAAAGAATATTTTCCAGAGGAAACATCACGCTTTACCCTGCTGAACAGCATGAGAGAACATGAACTCGCACCCGGCTTGCGGCTGTTTCCTATACCCGCAGCTCACGAAGAACTGGAAAAAGATGCAGACGGCGAATACATCGCCTTCAGCTATCTACTACTCTTTGACGCGGAAAAAATCGCCGTATTCTTTGGTGGCGATACCATGCCTTATCCAGGACAAGCGCCAAATATACACGCCTGCCTGCCCGACAATTACAAACTCACCGTGATACTCCCGGTCAACGGACGCGATGCCGAACGCGCCGCTCTGGGATTCAAAGGCAATCTGACACTTGACGAAGCCATCAAGCTATACCACCAGACCGATGCGAAACTGCTGATTCCCTGTCATTTCGGCATGTTCGCGCTGAACGACCTGAAAGAACCTTTGACCATGAAGCTTTTCGATGACGCCGACTGCCGGGCAATCATTCCCGAGCTCCAACAGGAAATACCGCTCTGAACCATATATGCCCACTCTTATTTCAAGATGAGACATTATATAAAATAAAATGACGAACTCTATTGACGGCAGAATTTCTTGAAAAAATGAACCTTATCGTTTTTCTTATCAATGGCAAGGATTACTTCATTACTCTGCCGGAAGTTTTCAATTACAGCGGCATACGTCTCCCAAAAGAAACATTCATAATTGTACGGCTACGGCAATGCTCGTGGCGCTCGACAAATGCATTCATAATCAAGGAGTAAACATTACTTGCTTTCTTTCAGGCGCTCGATTAGAGCTTCATACAGCCATGCATTCTAATAAAATGTATCAGTGTTTATTTGATTCACCGGGAATTTCAAACTTACTTGCAAAGTTCACCGATTTTGTATTTCATCAATTTAAAAATGTCCACTGCCCGCTCTATGTTGCTT
>JAFGXT010000039.1 GCA_016936495.1 Victivallales bacterium | reverse complement strand
AATCGGCAGTCAGCGGTTTATAGTAAGTCAGGGTCTTTACACCTATCTTCCTAACGGAAGTGGTCCAAGCTAGGGGCTAAGCGCATTCCACTGTTTTTCGCTGGTTTGCGGCAATAAGGAAGCGAACTTTGTCACGGAAAATCAGTCGGGGTTGAGATTTGCTTCTGGCTTTCAATTCGTATCCTTCGGCAGGAAACAATTCTGCCAGCTCAAGTTTTGCAATTGCAAGGACATTGGATACATCCATTTTATGTTTCCGTACATATTGGGCTACATCCACTTTACGCCCATTGAACATCACCGATCCGCTTACATTTTCCACAACCGGCTTACCCGCGAGGTTGTTATATTGCATCATAGCTCTTTCCGCCTTATCCTTAACGATACAGTTTGTAAAAAGTATATTTCCGGTATTGGCGGCGGAAGATGGCGCCATACTTATCATCACCGGGGAGCGTCCAGGTTGTCTGATGGCGGTATTTTCTATATGGCAGTTTTCAAATATTGCCTCCCATCCATTGGCGTAGTGGCAGCGAAATTCTATTCCACTGTCCGCCGTATCAATGATTTTACAGTTGATAAATTTAATAAATCCTCTGGCCGGATCTTTTATGCCGGGATCCATTGAAAGAACAATACCCCTTCCGCCTGACTTTATTATGCTGTCTTTTACGGTTATGGAAACAGGAGGCGCCGCTTGGGTCAGCTTGGAATAAATCAGAAATCCGTAAGCTTTATTGCTTTCGATAAGACAGTTTTCCAAAACGCAGTTAATCAGACGTTCCGTGCTGGTGTTGGGCTCAAAATCAATACCCGCCATGGGCGCAGTACCGTCGGTATTGCTCATCCGGGTATTGCGGACAAGCAGATTTTCCACACTGATGACGCTTATTGCCTGACGATGATGATTATCTATAACGCAATTGTCAATAGTAATATTTTTGCAATGATCAGGAAGAGCTGCATATTTTTCACCGTGGAATCTGGCACCCCGCCAGGGTTTCAGGTTGGGGCGTGAACCAATATATATGCCATCACCGCCGCTACCGATTATCTTCAGATCCGCAATGAGTATATTTTCGCATGATCTGAGGTTGATCGAATGCCGCCATTCTGATTTATCATAACGGTCGGCATCCTGATAATCTTTTTTGGGCATAATCAGCGAACCAGGACCTCTGATAATAATATTTTTGCAGCCTATGGCATTAATCAGGCAATCGTTAAGGTGCTTGAACTCTCCGAGTTTAGCTTTAAGTTCAGCACCTGCTTCGATGACAAGTTCCAGATCGCTCCGCAATATCAACGGTCGGGTGATCCAGGGGGACGTGTCTTTGCTAAGAATGATTTTCGATACATCTGAATCTATGGCTTTCTGCAAAATTTCCGTAGCATCCGCTCTGGCACTGTCAGACATCTTAAGTTTCAATGTCTTTCCGGCGTTTACAGTCATGACGGAACAAAACAACAATACTCCACTTAACATTTTTTTCATGGATAAACCTTTTCTTAGTTTTTCTATTTGCAAGTATATTAGTTTACTCTTCCGCAAGACCAATTGGAGTCGGCTCGCATTCCGAGTTCGATGTAAGGATTGACACGTGAACTGATACGCATTGCCGATACATGACCGTCAATATACAAAATATTGAGGTTACCGCCGTGTCTGGCGTCAGGGAAGCCATTCTGATTATGACTTGATGGCGTATATTCTATTACCCGATAGCAACCGGAATCGCTGCCAAAACCGCGATTAGCGTCCATAAACATGTAACCGCTTGAAGGACGCCTGATCCGGTTCATTTTAGCTGGAATTAGTGTATTATTCAGACCTGTTCCAGTCGAAGAACCCAGATACCTGTAATTATAGCCGTAACCGGTATATATGAGTCCCCAGTTGCCGGTGCTGTAGGTTTGATCGTTGGGAGATGTCAGTAGAGAGGGGCAGGCAAAAATATTTTTTGTGGTATAACCGTTGTCGATGAGCAGATCTCCTACCCGTTTTTTATCATTGTTGGAGGTAAACGGCATAAACCAGTCTGAATAGTCTACAACATAGCTTGCGGTTGCCAATCCCACCTGTTTGAGGTTGTTTATGCAACTTGCCGATTTTGCTTTGTCCCGCGCCTGATTCAGGGCGGGCAGCAGCATTGCCGCCAGAATAGCTATAATGGCTATCACTACGAGGAGTTCGATGAGTGTAAAATTTCTATGATTTATGCGTTTACGCATTCTTCCTGAATCTGGATTCGAGTTGTTGAAAGTCATATGCATTGGATTTTTCCTCTTGTTTGCTTCACGTCATTAAGATATCCTACTTTTACTAATTATATTGCCACAAGAAGCTTGAATCAACCCATGCCATCAGATATAATATATGATATATTCCCATAAATATCTGAAAAACTCAACAGGATGACGAATGCGCAAAATACCGGTAAAAGCGGCGATGCGGGAGATCGACGGCATTTCACGAGTGTGGCACAATCCCAACCAGCAGGAGTTCGTGCGGGATTGCTTCAATGATCGTGAGCGTGGTGCAGATGAGCCTTTGCCGCTACGTGTGGATTTTGCCATTAATGAGCATTGTTTTGAAAAATACTTCCGCCGTCGTGAAAATTCTGAAGTCTTTTCGGTGGAGATGGTTATCGCCGGATCGATGTACTTTGTTCAGGATGAGAAAGAATATCTGGTGCGCCCGGGGGAAATATTTCTGGTTCACCGGGAGCGCGATAATGAATTCATGACCGGTCCAGATAAGTTTTGCAAACGCTTGGTTTGCAGCATTTCCGGCAACGCGCTCAATCCGGTGCTGCATAGCTGCGGTCTGCTCACGCAGAATATCATCAAGCTCAAAGAACCCGCCAGAATGGAGACATTGCTCAGGAACTGCCTAGCGGAATTGAAAGAAAAAAGTCCAAACTTCCGTTTTCGCGCTTCCCTGCTGGCATATGAAATCTTACTGGAGTGCGGCTCGGAAAAACAACGGAATCAATGCCCGGAACTAATCGTCCGCGCGCAGGAGTTGATGGAGCATCATCTTTCGCAACGCTTGAGTTTGGAAAAGTTAGCAACATTGCTGGGTACTTCTCCGACCACGCTCCACCGGGAATTTCAAACTTACTTGCAAAGTTCACCGATTTTGTATTTCATCAATTTAAAAATGTCCACTGCCCGCTCTATGTTGCTT
>JAFGXT010000038.1 GCA_016936495.1 Victivallales bacterium | reverse complement strand
TCTTCTCGTTTATCAGCGACAGCTTGGCGGCTATTGACTCGGTCGCGCCGGCGAGCTGTTCCATGGAATGCTCCATCTTGTCCAGACCCGAACGCCCGGCTTCCGCTAGAGACGCCGTACTGCTGGAAACCTCGGCAACCTCTTGCATGGTCACCACCAGTTGATTGGAAGTGGAGGATATTTCCTTGGTAGAACAGACTATCTCGTTGGATGATGAGCTTAGCTCGTTGACCGTAACTTCCTGATCACGCGCCGAAGCCGCTATCTCGGTGGAAGTGGACACCAGATTAATGGTGGCTTTCTGCACTTCTCCCACCAACGAATTTAATTTTTGAGCCATGATTACCATAGACCTTATCAGATTGCCGATCTCATCTCTGGAAATAATTTTATCATCAATTTCTCCGCGTTCTGAAATACCTTTGCCAAAAGATTTAAAACCTGCCACCGCCATGTTGATATTGCCTTCGGCAATAAGCCCGGCAATATTCGCAGCTTTGACCAGCGGACGAGCTATACTCATGGCGATAGCCACCGCAACAAATACGCTTATAAGCACAACTACGCATGAAATACCGATAATGATATTGCGCATTGAATTTATCCGGACAAAAATATCACTTGCCTGAGCCCCCACCGCCAGAGACCATGGAGTCCCTTTTACAGGAGCATAGGCAAAATAACGATCATGGCCCATGAAATAATATTGATCCGTACCTGTTTCTCCTTTGATCATTCGTGTCATCATCGCCGCGAGTAAACGGTATTCCGGATTGTCTTTGGCTTCCTTGATGAAATTGCGGCTGTCCATCACAAATTCGCGGTTGTCATGTGCGATAAGGGCTCCCGTTTCGTCAATCATATAAGCATAACCGCCTTTGCCATAGCGAATGGTGTCTGTAACATCACTCAAAATAGTAACAGGAAGGCGAATAATCAGTACCGAATTGATTTGAGTGGAATCGCTTAAATCCCTTATTGGAGTTGCAAGCATGATCACCGCTGAATTTGTGACTCTGCTGATAATAACATTTGAAAAAACGGTTTCTCCCTGAAACGCCAACTGAACATATCCGCGTCCGGAAAGGTCGGCGGTAGTGCCGTCCGGATACCTGGCTATATAATTTTTATCCACAATTCCCATACCCAGAAAACCATAACGCCGGGTTTCATTCGTCATTGTTTGTTGTTGGACCTGCCAGTTTCCGCCTCTGATAACATTACGGTTTGCGATGGATTCCGCGGACACCTTCAAGACAGTTAACTTTTGCTCGACCACTTCCGCACCCAGAGTTGCTGCCTGTAACAGTGCTACATCTATATTATCATTTGCCGCTCCCAGACTTTCTAAAATCGACACCGTGGCGAGAATTGTGCATGAGACGACAATCAAACCGGTCATAATGATGATCAGTCTGAATTTGATCCCCAGATTCCTGAATTTTGTTCCAATGCTCATGACGCCCCTTTGGATTTGTTAGCTGTCCAACTCACTTCACCTTGAATATAGCCAATTCCTTCTGCAGATTAAGTGTGGCTTTGTTCAGTTGTTCCGCCGCTTCGTTGAAAGCCCGAAGCGAATCAGAAGTTGAATGTGCGCAATCATTGAGCTGAACCATGGCATCACTTATCTGCTGCGCCCCGGTGGTCTGCTGCTTCATGCCGTCGATAACCAGATCAAATTTTTCCGGCAAACCTTGAACCTTGATGATTACACTTTCGATTTGCGTACTGATCTGCTCTGTGTCTTTGACGCTGGCTCTGACATCCCCGGAGAATTTTTCCATGCCCATTACCCCGGCGGATACCGCCGACTCCATGTCCTTGACCATTTTGATGATGTCCAGAGTCGCCACTGCGGTCTGGTCGGCAAGGCGGCGTATTTCTCGCGCCACTACCGCGAAGCCTTTGCCGTATTCGCCCGCTTTCTCAGCTTCGATCGAGGCGTTAAGCGAGAGCAGATTAGTCTGATCCGCCACCTTGGTGATGGTGGAGACGACGCTGTTGATATTGGCGGTCTTCTCGTTTATCAGCGACAGCTTGGCGGCTATTGATTCGGTCGCGCCGGCAAGCTGCTCCATGGAATGCTCCATCTTGTCCAGCCCCGAACGTCCGGCTTCCGCCAACGCCGATGTATTGCTGGAAACCTCGGCGACTTCTTTCATCGTCGCCACCAGTTGATTGGAAGTGGAAGAGATTTCCTTGGTAGAGCAGACTATTTCGTTGGATGATGAGCTCAGCTCGTTGACCGTAACTTCCTGATCGCGTGCCGAGGCCGCTATTTCAGTGGATGTGGACACTAGATTAATGGTGGCTTTTTGTACTTCCCCCACCAGGGTGTTCAGATTTTTGGTCATGGTTACGACCGATCTTATCAAACTGCCGGTCTCGTCTTTTGCAATAATGTGGTCGTTAATGTCGCCACGCTCGGAAACGCCTTTACCCAAAGTTTTAAAGCTCGCCACCGCCATATTGATGTTGCCTTCGGCGATAAGCCCGGCAAGAGTCGCTACACGTTTTATCGGTGTACTGATGTTCACGCTCACTACCCATGACGCCGCCATGGCGATCAGCAGAACGACAACGCCGCCGGAAGTAACATATAACAGCAAATGGTTGATACGAGTATCTACCTGATTGTACATCTCGCTATAATCGTCAAAATATACGGTGGGAAGAATTACCCAGTTCCATGGAGCAAAATAATATGATGCGCCTTTCTTTTCGCGTGGTTCCCGTTCTCCGGGATTCTGCCACATATAACTGAACAGGTGAACCTTGCTTGGATCAGCCACCGCCGCATCAATTAACTCTTTAATAAAAAGCCTTCCGGTACTGTCCTTTTCGTTAATAATATTCTGTCCATCGCGCTCATTGTCCTTGGAAACTATATAGCTACCGCAATCGCGACCCGGTCCTGCCAATATGGCGACATAACCGGTTTTGCCAATGGAAATGCTCTGTATTTCTTTTTTTATCATTTCCAGAGTATTGATCTGTACACCGGTATAAATGCAGCCGATTATTCTGCCTGAAGCGTCTTTTACCGGCTTATAAGCGGTCAAATATAATTGTCCGAGTATCTCCGCCGTGCCCTTGTACTCTTTTCCTGACATCAGCGCGGCAACTACCGGGTTGGGTTTACCGTCCGGATTTACTGCCGGAATCATGGTGCCGACGGCGCGTTTGCCCTTTTCATTTTTAACATTGGTGGAGATGCGGAGCATATCACCATCGTCATTAACGCGTTGAAAAATAGTGTATGTGGCGCGGGATAATTTCTGAAGTCTATCAATTACGGGACTTTCAACTGCCATATCATAATTTTTTTCAATGAGAGTACTGCCAATAAGCATCCGTGGCAGAGTCGTCTGCCGGGACTGATCGTTCATCTGGTTGACGATGACCCAGTCCAGAGTTTTGCCGATATCCAGATGTAATCCTCCGGCGTCTTTCAACGCGGCTTCAAAAGCGGCCAGATTCCCATCTAGTTGTTCCAGTATAATAGTGTTGGCGACGTTACAGATTTTATACACGTCAATCGCCATATTGCTTATACTCTGATCGCTCATGACATTCATTTCATCTTCAATAATCGACTTGATATTACGCTTTTGCATAAAGGTCATTATTGACATTACCACAACCGGCAGCAGCGCGGCGCAAACTGCGACAAGAACGATTTTATGCTTAAGTTGCAAAGCCATTGTAAAATCTCCCAATTATATTATGACAGTCTTTTCCCGGTTACATCCCTCCGGTGTATATATATATTATAGGCACATCAATGAAAATGCAACATGATTATTACGTTGAATCCCTTAATAATCTTTCTTCCCGTCTATATGAACAAAGAGCATGACGGGGTCAAGAGGGACCACATCACTTATTCACGGTATTTGGGATTGTTGGGGAAAAGTTCACGTGCTTTGTCCAAATTCTTCGTGGCTTCGGCTTTGACTCCCAGGACTTTGTTGATACGATAAAGCTGAAAATAAAATCCGGCACGCTCCGGCGAACGCTTTATCGCTTCCTCCATAAACTGTCGTGCGGAGAATAGATCTCCAACGTTTAGCATATACATCGCTGCGCTTTCCCAGGGAAATGGCGAGTATGGCATCAATTCGGAAGTCTTGAGTAACTGCCGTCTAACCGCTTCGGGCGTGGCACGGATACTTCCAGGCGGCGCCGTGCATAATTTTTTCAATTGCGAGAACGCGTAATCCCCGCGCAACATAAACGCGCTTCCCGCCAGTACCATACAGGTCAAAGCTATTCCGGCAATATACCAAAGAGGCTTTATCCATGCAGGAACCGGATTCCCAGTGTCCTTGCTGTAAAGCAACAACAAAGCACATAGTCCGGCAATCGCGACAGAAGCGGGTATTTGTAAATTCACATCCAGCATTGAGTGAAAAGTCCATGCGATAAGCCCTGCCAGCAAACAAGTTTTTAAAGACCAGAATGCTTTTCGTTCCTTGCTTCTTTTGAGCATCGGACGCACTCTTTCTGCAAGCGGATAAAACAGGAGAAACAGCGACAATACCAACCCGGATATTCCGGTTTGAGTAGCGAAGTTAAAAATGAAATTATGCGGCGAATGTGGAGCTTCATGGTGGTGAATACTTTTTAATCTCATGTAATCATGAAAAAAATCACCCCAGCCCGAACCCGCGAAAGGATGATTCATCATAATTTTTAAAGATGTAATATAGTAATCAATCCTTACCGACGCGGAAATAAATCCCCTGCTGCTGACGCTTATATATACGGCTCCGCCGATCACGCACAACAACAACAATAATGCTGCCGCTACTCGCGCTTTTACGGGAAATGGATATAAGAAGGCAAATATAGCCAATGTCAGCATTAAGCACAAAATTGCCGCCCGGCTTCGGGTCAGCGCGAAAGTTCCCAGCAACAGCAACCCCGTCAGTGATACAAAGATTATCCGGCTTACGTTTACCGGCTCCACCCGGCGGCACCAGCGCCAAACGCTGTACAAACACACTGGAGCGATTAGCAACAAAAATCCGGCAAGACTGTTGGGCAGCGGAAAGGTCGCGAAAATCCGCTTGTCCGCCAGATACGCATTGAGTACACTCTGATTTCCCACCGCATGATCACCGTAGTACAGCAGTTGCAGACGCATGAATTCAGCGGTGTCGTCAAGCCCACCGAAATATTGTTGCAAGCCCTGGAGACAAACGATTACCGTCGAGCAGGTCAGTACTGACGCCGCTGTATACCTCATCTCCGGACGCGCCTCCAATTGTATCGCCGCCGCCATGACAAATGCAGCCAACCCCGCAACATGCACTATTTGCATATAGACAAAATCCATAGTCGAAGCGTTCACCGCTCCGATAAGCGCCACCAGCGGCACAACCAGCCAGCCTCCCGCATACAACATCGTCGGCCGCTGTTTTAATTCCAGCGGCGCCGAACATAACGTGAGCAGCAATATCACTCCGGAAAACAGCGGAAAGAACATCAGTGGCCAATTCAAGAGGAACAGTTCGATGAATGACGTGGGAAAATCCGGGGGGATTTCCGGCAGACCGCTTATCGACGCCAGTTTCAACGGCGCGATAAATATCAGCACCAGAATGAGCAGACAACTCAATTCAAAAAGTTTTTGGCGAAAAGACCCCATTTTATATCCTCTGATATTTTTCAAGTCCAGTAACATATTGCCGCAAAGCCCTTATTTCAATATTGGACGCATTGTAATATCGTTTTTAAAAAGTATATTTGACACACATTTTATCACAATATATTAAGGAAGGACGACAGCGTGCCACAGAAAGTCTCAGTATACGTAAAACAGCTCACTCTTGAGCAGATAAATAAACTTCATGACATACTTGTCCCGCGCGGTTGGGAAATGAAAGCCATACCCTATGCCCACTGGCAGGCACGCCTGGATAAAACCTCCGTAACTGCCTACGAAAGTGGCAAACTCACAGTACAGGGTAAAGGAATGGAAGATTTTATCATCTTTACTCTGGAACCGGAAATTCTCCAGGAAGCCTCCTTCGGCTACGAGCTCGGAATGGATACGCCGGAAACCGACCCGCTGGAAGGTTTTGAGCCTCATGCCGGAATTGATGAAAGCGGTAAAGGCGATTATTTCGGTCCCCTGGTAATCGCCGGGGTCTATGCCGATTATAATTCCGCGCGTCAACTCGTCGAACTGGGCGTAAAAGATTCCAAGGCAATTAAAAGTGATAAAAAAATCGCAACGATGGCTCCTCAGATTATGCGCATCGTACAGGGTAAATTCGCAATTGTCACTATCGGTCCGGAAGCTTATAACCGCATGTACTCGCAGTTCGCCAATCTCAACAAAATGCTGGCATGGGGGCATGCCCGTACCATCGAAAACCTGCTTGAAAAAGCCCCGGAGTGCAATAAAGCATTATCCGATAAATTTGCCAATGAACGCCTTATAGAAAACGCGCTGCTGGAAAATGGACGTAAACTCGAACTTACTCAACGGACAAAGGCGGAAAGTGACGTTGCCGTCGCCGCCGCTTCGATTCTGGCACGCAACGCCTTTGTCGCAAAAATGGATGCATTCAGTCGGGAACTGGACATGGAAATCCCCAAAGGCGCAAGCGCCGCGGTGATTCAAACTGCCCGCACCATCGTCGGACAATTTGGCGACGAAACGCTAAAGCGTTATGCAAAAATGCACTTCAAGACCACCGAAAAAGTCTTTGAACTGTTTTGACTCCGGTTTATTTCTCGGGGCGCAGGTCTTTGTTTATCACCGCACCGGGAAGCGTGCAGGCATCTTTCCATATTTTTCTGCCGCAATAGATAGATGTATGGACGCCGGTATGGACGTTTTCGCCGATAATCGAACCGAACTTGCGTCGACCGGTGTCCACCAGCTCGCCATTGATCATCGAATGATGATTTTTTCCGTCATGACGGAAGTTTGAAATAATAGTTCCAGCACCAAAATTTGTGCGCGGACAGACAATGGAATCGCCTATGTAAGACAAATGCCCTGCGGCGACTTTGTCCATTAACATGGAATTTTTCACCTCCACCGCCTGACCCACATGACAGCCGTCGCCAATAAATGTATTGCCTCGGATATAACAATTCGGACCGATCTTGCAGTTTTCGCCGATGATGACATTGCCCTCAATATAGACTCCGGGCAGAAGCACACTGTTTTTGCCAAGTCGCACCTTGCCGTCGATCACCACATGCTCGCGTATTGTGCCCTCAATATGATCGGCGTCAAGCGCGCCGACGATAAGTTCGCATATGCGCAGAATATCCCAAGGGTACCTGACGATTACGCTATCGCCGTCCACCGTTATTTTTTCAGTCTTATCCGAGGTTTTCCCGTCGATCGTCAAAGTTTGCGCCAGCACGTTACCGGAAACATCCTCAACCACGCACTGTCCGGAAGCCGCAATACGCCCGACAAGCTCAGCCGAGGGATACAGGCATGGGAAAATCGACAAAACCAGATCACTTTCCAATTCAGCGAACATCTCTTCAAGCCTGTTACCTATAGTTTTGCCCGCCACCGGGATATCCTGGACTTTAAACGAGCAAGTCAAAGGCTCAAGTTCACGGGGCATGCCGCCATCAATTATCCTCAACTTCATCAGCACAGCTCCTGTTTTATGACTTCTTCGATCCTGCCGACCCAAAGGTCTACATCTTGCTGCCGTTCGGCTTCCACCAATATTCTTATCTTGTTTTCGGTGCCGGAGTAGCGTACTACGGTACGTCCGGAGGAACCCAAGGCAAGTTCACATTCACTGATGACGTTTTTCAGCGCCGGAACCTGGTCAACAGGGGGCTTACGGGCAACCGTAATACTTTTTATTTCCTGCGGATATTCTTCCATAAAAGCGGTCAGTTCGCAAATGGATTTTCCGGTTTCGACCATATGTTTTAGCACATGCAACGCGGTGATGATCCCGTCTCCGGTGGTTACGTAATCCATAAAGATGATGTGACCTGACTGTTCTCCACCGATATTGTAATTATTTTTGCGCATACTTTCGATGACATAGCGGTCGCCGACGCCGGTAACTTCGACTTTTATGCCGTGTTGTTCCATCGCCTTGTGCAACCCAAGGTTGCTCATGCTGGTTATAACCAGAGTGTCTTCCGCCAGACGCTTGCGCTTTTTCATGTCAATGGCGCACATACCGAGCATCCGGTCACCGTTGATCTCACGTCCCTGGGAATCGCAAAAAATGACGCGGTCGGCATCGCCGTCCAGAGCGATGCCCACATTTGCGCCGTGTTGAATGACTTTTGCGCTGATATTATTGATAAAAGTGGCGCCGCAATTGGCATTGATATTGTATCCGTCCGGGGTGGTGGAATCGGTGATGACTTCCGCTCCCAACTCTCTGAAAATCATCGGAGCGATTGAATAGGCGGCGCCGTTGGCGCAGTCGAGGACGATTTTCAGCCCCTGAAGACTGTGATTTTTGATGGAACTTTTGGCAAACTCTATATAACGCCCTCTGGCGTCATCGATTCTGTAAGCTTTGCCTATACGCATAGGGCTGGCGGGTTCATGTTCAATCAACCCCTCAAGCACCAGATGCTCTATCTGTGCTTCTATCTCATCGGGAAGTTTGAAGCCATCTGCACCGAATATCTTTATACCGTTGTCTTCCGCCGGATTATGGGATGCTGTGATCATCACGCCACATGAGGCGTTGAATGATTTAGTCAAATGAGCCACTGCCGGAGTGGGCATCGGTCCTACGCCGAGCACATCCATGCCCATGCTTACCATGCCGCTGGTGAGCGCTGCTTCGAGCATGTATCCAGACAGCCGGGTATCCTTACCGATTACGGCTTTCATATGTCCCTGACCCCGGGCACCGAACACGTGCGCGACGGCTTTACCCAGTTGAAGCGCTACTTCCGGAGTTATCGGATATACATTTGCTTTGCCTCTTATTCCGTCAGTTCCAAAAAGTTTTCCCATTTCTAAACCCTTTCTCTTCGCGTTATCTCATCATCATGTCATATCGTCAAAGTGCGGAAAGACCTGTGGCATTTCCGGCAATTTTTAAAAAAATATTGCAATAGTATATTATTATCTGAGTGAATATTCAATTGATTTATGCCAATCTCCGGAACTTTTTACCGCCACAAGCTCAAGCGAAGGAGATGGACAAAAGTCTCGGCTGCAATATTTTTTCTTTCGCATCGCTTTGCCCGCTAAGAAAAAAATATTGCGGACCTGTCAAACTATAGCGAGTTACAATGCGTTACAGGTGAATACACTTCACCTGCGGTGACCAGCGTTCCGCCGCTGGAGCCCGTCCCGGCACTGCCGGTTGAGTTTAATACGAGGCCGACGTTCGGCTGCTGCGCAGCTTTTTT
>JAFGXT010000401.1 GCA_016936495.1 Victivallales bacterium | reverse complement strand
TTCTGACGTCCTTGTCAGAGATTTTATTTGATCCGCAACAAAATCCTTCTTGTCATCGGATCGCGTTTCGATCTTCCTGATCGTTACATGAATATTTATCGACGGGGTATTTTAACAATTTATAGCAAAATCACAAAAAAATCTAATTTTTTTATTTTGAGCTGAAAAAACTAATGTTCTTATATTGTCACTTCAAAACAAGGAATGCTTTTTGATTCGACATCGGCGATCGCGTCAAGCTTCATCATCATTCATCCAGACTATTATTCGGACACATAGCGGAAAAACTACATTAACCTGGCTCAAGTATATTTTCCTCATTCGGAACATATTTCTCAGATTATACAGACATTTTCGCAGTGAAAACACTTGCGTCTCCTTCAATCATACTGTCATCGAAAAGAAGGGTAGAATTTCCGCAGGAGGAGTATGCGGTTTCTGTGCTTGAATAGTGGAAAAGCTGTGATAACTTACCGGTATGAATAACGATTACACCCATATAATGACGGCTTTTTATAAACGGCTGAAGCTTCTGATTAATACTCAGGAAAAAGCCGTTATTCCCGAATATCCGCAGTTGAAGATATATTTCGGAGAGGGAACCCAGGAGGCATTCACCAGGGTCAGAAACAATACATTGCCTGATGATATTCTACTTTATCTGTTTCCGGATAATTCAGGGCGCGGCGAAGACAAATTATATAAGGCATTTCCCGGAGCTGGAAAAATCCTGTTTATCGGAGTAAGCGATCGTACATATTTCTGCGACAGAGTGTCCATGGCAGTTACCCTGCTGGAGCATTCCTCCGTGGAGTTTTCCATCAACACCTCTCTTGATGCATCTGACCGGGCACGGGCATCTGTTATAAATGGGGAAATAGACAAAGCACAGAAAAACTATTTGTTTGCACACCGGGACAAAAGTTTAAGTCTGGCGTTGGTGCTAGCCAACGCCGCCGCATTCTGTCGCAAGAAAAGTCTGGGAATTTCTACTGCGCGCAAACGTTTTCCAGCGGTCATATGTGGTGCCGGTCCGTCTTTGCACCATGAACTGGATACCCTGAAAAAATACTATCAGAAAATTTTTATAATCGCCACCGGTCATAGCTTCAAAACTCTGATGAGCAACGGCATAACTCCAGATGCAGTGGTAGAGATCGACCCGGTTTCGCGCTGGAACTGGATCCAACACGATTATTCCGCAGATGTCCCGCTGGTGGCGGCGCCAAATCTTTCTCCGACGGTGGTGAACCGTTTCAAGCGCATTGTCTGGGGGCGTTGCTCCGCTCTGGAATCGACCATCAATGCTTTTCTGGATCAACTCGGCCTGGCTAACGGCGTCAACTTTATCCTGTTGAAGACAGTTACCATCAGTGCACTGGATTTCGCCTTGAAATGCCGCTTTGAAAATATCACTCTTATAGGTAATGACCTTTCGATAAAAGCCGATGGAGCCACTCATGCCGATACGACTATGAGCAAAGAAACATTCGGAAATGAACCACTGATCGAGCTCCTCACCAATGAAGGCGGAAAAGTACTTACAACTCCACACTTTAAAGATCTTAAGGACAAGATAGAAGAATATTTGCGCGGGATTGACAACGCGGTCATTCACAACAGCACCACCGGCGGAGCGAGTATCGCCGGAACAGTATTTATACCGCTGGAAGAGTTCTGCGACCGTTTTTGTCAACGCGACAAAGAGGATTTTTTCAGGGAACTCCCCCGTCCGGCTCCGGAAATGCTCGAAAATCTATCCAATCTGCTGGAAGAATATGTTTCCATAAGCAAATCCATCATCAACACCTCCAGAGCCATGATCTCGGGGTTAAACGGAACCAGCACCAGTGCGGACAAGCTGAAGCAATACCAGAAACAACTCGCCGACGCGCTTGGACGCGAACATATCATGCGGACAAAATCCCTGCCTATACTGGAAAAAATTCAAAGTCAGACTTGCGATTTACTCAATGAAATGCCCGGCGTCAAAGAATGCCCCAACGCCTCTCCGCCGGTAAAGCATCTGGAGAATATTATTCTGCGTTACAGCATCATGCAGGATTTGACCTCCGACCACCTGAACAAGGTGAACAAATCCATAGCGCAAATAAAAGAGTCCTGTTTCGATGGTGATTACCTTGAATCGCTGGAACCTTACAAGTTCTCCGCGTTCCGGCGCCTGGCGGTAGACTTCATCCGCAAAAACAATTCAGAATACGCGAAGATGCTCGAAGAGAATACATTCGGCAATATAAACGGACAGTTTTCATTTTTTATGCAAAGCTTTCAGCGTCACCCACGGATTACCCGCTTGGATGAACACGGCAAAACACACTTGTGGACATATACCCTGGACATGCAAAAAGATTTTGCCGCAGACAAACTACGAACTTTTCTAATGGACAACACCTATAATCTCGACGATTACGCAGTGATATTTCTAGTTCCCGCCGACTGGAGCGGCGTAGTAAAGTTCTACCAGATGTATCCACGCGGAGAAGCAATGGTATTTGACCCCTTCCCGGAACTATTCTCGGAAATAATCAATTATTGCCTGATAACTCCACAATTGCCACCGGAGACGGTCGTTGCCGCATGGCACCCGGAGCTCAGACGGCGCGAGAAAATATGTCAACGCACCGTAGCACGCTGGAAGCGCGAAGGCAGAAAAATACTCATCTACACTCATCCACTGGCTATTGCCGACCCCGAAGTAGTCAGTCATCGTGAGACCCTCGAAAGACTCATCGAAACAGCATAAAAAACTATTGGCTCACCAAAGAATCAAACCTTCTATGAGCCTCATACAAGGTTGCCCGCTTCGACTGCCGGAATATATCCGGCTCTATGGAAACATTGAAGTAGACTGACTAGAGATGCCTCTAAAAATCCATGTTCCATGACATTCGTGAGAATTATGTATTTGCAGACTAACAGGCGAAAGCGCATTCACCACAATGCCCGGCATTAAAGTGCGCTTTGTACCTGATGCTTTTGCTTATTCCGCCTGGCAGCTGATCCAGCCTTCCCTGCCGGGGAAGGCGCGGTTGTCTATTCTTCCGGTGGGTATAGCAGTGGCGTCTGCGGGAATAACATCTTTGAGCATAACAAACTCATAACCCATGTCTTTTGCCTTACGCACATATTCATCAAACATATCACGACAGATATTACCTTCGGCTTCCGCATGGATTGTGAGTACATTTAGCTGATCTTCTTTGAGCAGAGTCAGCATGTGATCATTATAATTGCTGTTGTTTATGCCGTCGCGCCCGAGGGCTTCATCGTACGTCGGCATAGTTACAGGTACTTGAGGCTGAGACAGAAGTTGTCCGTTGACACGCGGCATGAATACGCTTTCCCCGCGGCAATCGCTATTGTATTTG
>JAFGXT010000400.1 GCA_016936495.1 Victivallales bacterium | reverse complement strand
TTACCTGTTTGGCAAACTAAACGCACAGCTTTTTATAGGTGATGTGCATTTAATCTGACAAATGTGCATTTACTTTTTCAATTGACCTGATTTGAGATTGGGGAGTATTTTTAATTTACATCCCAAGCTTTTTCAATAATTGTGGCAAATCACTGGTTGACAAACAATGCAACCGGTTGTATAATCTCACAATAGCAAAATACAACCGGTTGTATTGATTATAACCGCAACGCCAAATAAATGGAAAAGAAAAGATGTTGGAAAAAGAATTTAAGATGTATGTTGACCGCGCAAAGAAATTTTTTGAACGTCTGGAATGGGCTTTTTTTGAAGACTTCCGGATACTGAAAGCCGAGTATCGGCATTCAAAAGAGCCGGTGAAATACTGTGATCGGCTCAAGGGGGAATACAAAAGTATCAGTGAAGGAGAAGTCTGGGGTTCTTCCTGGGACAGCGCATGGTTTCACCTCAGCGGGGAAATTCCGGCGGAGTGGGACGGCAAAGTCGTAGCGCTAAAACTGAATTTCGCCGGAGAAGCACTCATATTTGACGATCATGGCGTTCCGCTGTACGGTCTGACCGATGGCTCGATCTTCCATGAAAACTACAACAAGGAAATATTCCGTTTGAGTGATTCCGCCAAAGGCGGGGAAAAGCTCGACTTCTGGGTTGAAGCCGCCGCCAATAATCTTTTCGGTCTGAAACTTCAATCCGATCCGCCGCTGAACTGCCCGCAGCCATACGGACATTATGAGGGTATGGTCAAACATATAAAAGTGGGTCTGTTCAATCATGAAGTATGGCAGTTGCGTCTGGACATGGATATATTACTTGGTCTCATCGAAGCCCTGCCGCAAAACAACTACCGTGCCGCCCGGATTTTGGCGGCGATCAACGAATCAGTCAATCTTTACGCTGAAGATCCGCAAAACGCGGAGAAAGCCCGGCAACCGCTGAAAAAAATACTTGAATTGCCGGCAATGGCGTCCGCGATGGAAGCTACCGCCGTAGGTCATGCCCATATCGACACCGGCTGGTTGTGGCCGGTTAGAGAGACCATCCGCAAATGCGCCAGAACTTTCGCCAGTCAGATACATCTGATTGAAAAATATCCCGGCTATGTTTTCGGCGCCTCGCAGCCGCAGCACTATGCCTTCACCAAAGAACATTATCCCGAACTTTATGAAAAGATCAAGCAGGCGGTCAAAGACGGCTCCTGGGAGCTTCAAGGCGGCATGTGGGTCGAAGCCGATTGCAACATCATCAGCGGCGAATCCATGGTCAGACAATTTGTTCATGGCAAAAATTTCTATATGGATGAATTCGGCGTGGACGTGAAAAACCTGTGGATACCGGACGTCTTCGGATATTCCGCGGCGATGCCCCAGATCATAAAAAAATCTTTGTGCGACTATTTTCTCACCCAAAAGATTTCCTGGAGTCAGTTCAATAAATTCCCGTATCACACCTTCATGTGGCGGGGCGTCGATGGCTCGGAAGTTCTAACTCACTTCCCGCCTGAAGACACCTATAACGCTCTGCTGTCCCCCAAAGAAATGACTCCCGCACAGGATAAGCTCAGCGAAAACTCGTTTATGGGTGAATTTATGTCGTTGTTTGGCATCGGCAATGGCGGCGGCGGCCCCAAAGAGGAACATGTAGAACGCGGATTGCGCATGAACAATCTCGAAGGTTGCCCGAAAGTCAAATTCGGTCGCGCCGACACATTCTTCGAAAAAATCAGCAAATATCAGGATCAACTTCCCAAATGGGTGGGCGAACTGTATCTGGAACTGCATCGCGGCACCCTGACCACTCAGTCGCGCACCAAGCGCGGCAACCGCAAAGTCGAACAGGCTCTGGCTATGACTGAATTCCTGTGCTCGTGCCTGCCTTTTGGACAATACCCGTCAGAGGAGCTGGATAAAGCCTGGAAAACTCTGTTGATAAATCAGTTCCACGACATCATCCCCGGCTCATCCATCGCCAAGGTCTATGAAGTTACCGAGCAGGAATATGCCGATATGCTCGCGCTTTGCGACAGACTTTGCGCGCAAGCGGCGGAAAAACTGTTTAAACAGGACGACGACGCGGCGGTATTGTTCAACTCACTTTCTTATGACTACTGCGGCGCGGTCGAGCTTCCGGAATCCTGGAAAGGTTTCACCATAAACGATACTGACAATCGCGAACTTGATGTTCAGAGCGAAGACGGCAGAATATTCGTCATGGTGGACATCCCGGCAGGCGGCTTCAAAACCATCAAAAAAGGCACTCCTTGCCTCACTGCTGAAACAATCGCGGACGAATCACTCATCCTTGAAAATGAACTGATCAGGTACGAATTCAACCCCAACGCAGAACTGGTGAGAGCCTTCGACAAAACCGCCGGACGCGAAGTCATCGCTCCGGACACCCCGGGCAATATGCTGTCGCTCTACATCGACCACCCGAACAATTGGGAAGCCTGGGATATCGATTTCTTCTATGAACAGGAATTCATCGGTAACGCTCAAGCTGTAGATAAAGCCGCCTCGCTGTCCGGTAAAGTACGTCGGCAACTGGTGTTCAAACTGAAAACAGGTCAGTCAGTCATCACTCAGCGCATAAGTCTCGCGGCGAACAGCAAACGTCTGGACTTCCATACCATGGTTGACTGGCTGGAAACCAGAAAGATGCTGCGCGTTTCCTTCCCGACTACGATGTTTGCTACCGAAGCCGCATTTGATATCCAGTACGGCTATGTCAAACGGCACAGCCATCGCAACACCAGTTGGGATATGGCGAAATTCGAAGTTGCGGCTCAACGCTATATTGATATTTCCGAACAACATTACGGCGTGGCGCTCCTCAATGACTGTAAATATGGTCATAAAGTGCTTGATTCAACCCTCGACCTATGCCTGTTGCGCTCGCCACGTTATCCCGATTGGGATGCGGATCGCGGCAAGCATGAGTTCACTTACAGCCTGCTTCCGCACGAACATCCGCTTGCTGATTCCAACGTAATGCAGGCAGCCGCGTGCTTGAACCGCGCTCCGGCTGTATTCGCTGGATTCAGCACCACGTTGGACGCTCCCTGCACGGTGGAATCTGACGCGATTACTTTGGAAGTGCTCAAAAAGGCAGAAAAAGAAGATTGTCTGGTCATACGTCTGACCGAGAACAAGGGCAGACAATCATCTGCAATCGTCAATGTCCGCAAGGCATCCAAGCTCGTCGAAACCGACCTGCTGGAATGGCACGACCTGTCGGAACTCAATGTTTCCAATGGCAAAGTCAGTATTGAGATGAAGCCTTTTGAGATAAAGACTTTCAAATTGCGTTAACACCACAGAAAAAGGGCGGATATATATGGGAATGACAATACGTGATCTGGCAAAGGCGTGCAAAGTCAACGCCTCCACCGTGTCGAGAGCTTTGAGAAATGATCCGAGGGTAAAAGCCGAAACCCGCGACATGATTCTTGAACTTGCGCGGCAACACAGATACACCCCTAATATAACCGCCCGCAATCTGGCGGCGGGCAAAACCAATACAATATGGCTGGTGCTGGGTTCTCTGGACAACGATATTGAAAGGGTTCCCGCCCGGATATTGTCGGATCTGTTGCGAGAGCACGGCTATGACCTGTTGCTCATACTGCATAATAATAACACTGCCGAGTTCGAACGCATCGTGGGAAAACTCAATCAGGGAATTACCGATGGCGCATTGATCATTCCACCCGGATACAAATCCGGGAAAATCATCCGGTTCATAGAACAATTGCCGATTCCGGTGGTGTTTATCGACCGCTGGCTGCCGGGAGTCAAAACCCCGGCAATCACCAGCAGTAACGCTCTCTGCTCCGAAAAACTCACCCGATTCTGTATTGATTGCGGAGCCGACGTATATGTGGTGGCGTTCGGCAATTCCAACACCGTCGCGGACATCCGCCAGAAAACGGCGATTGAATGCCTGGACAAGCTCGGACTTGAGTACTGTACGGAAATGGACGCGGAATTTTTGCGTCGGCGACCCGACAAAAGCGTCGCGCTCTTATCCAGTACCGGAATTAAAAGCGTGCGCGTGCCACATCAGGGTTTCTATGATGAACTTGCCAAACACACAGTATATGGTGGATTTTTTGACTCATGGACATATGAGGACAAAGAATTTTTCACTCGGGCAATGGTATGTATTCAGGATTTCAATCACATAGCGCAAACGGCGGCGGACACTATCATAAAGCTATTATCCGGAGAGATCAAGCCGGAATCGTCCATCATCTGCACCGATGCGGAAAAATTCATCGAGCTGTAAATTTAATGGATGACCCTGTGATATGGGGCTTAACGCGACCATAACGGTTTTCTGGTTCGGCATATGCGGGACACTTGACCTGATTCGTCTGTTCAAACGTCTTGAGGCAAGAACTACCGACGTGGATGTTTTTTGACGGACGCGTGGAAGGTCATGGCAGTACCGCTGATCTGGCTATGGTAGCAGAAGTTGAAAGCCCCCCCCCCGGCGAAAACATCAATAAATAACACCGGGGTCGGTCATCGCTGATGGAAGGGCACAAATCCACAAAAAATCAGAGACAAAAATCGCGGTAGAGTCTACATAAAAAAAATGATGGAGAAGAACTAGACTTAGGGCTGGCTTATATCACAGCATCTGATTGGGAAATTCCACCATTTTTATTTTACGGCATTAGTGTCTGACGTCTACCGTGTCTGCCCATGGCGCGAATCACAAAGGGTTGGAGCCTTGTAAAAGGCAGCCACAGCCTCTGAACAAATAACATGAACGCGCATTATCCTATAGAACTCAGTTGAATTGCTGTAATATTCACAAGTAATTGGCTGGCAAGGTGTTTCTTGGAAACACATTATCACCCAATGGGTGACTGAAGTATTTTATATGCAAAAAACGTCCATATCAAGTATCTTATTTTACCCAAAAAAAGGAACTGATATGGACGAATTAATAACTGTAGACAATAACTCGAAAAATGATAAATTCAAATGTCGTTTGAATACGCCGTCAGGGGTGATTCACTGCGACAAGGACCATGGTTCGCCGATAACCATGCATGGATACCTGCCGCATTTTGTCCAATATCTTCATGAAAGCGGTCAGCTTGAAGACTTCGTCAATTCCTGTCCGTTATTCTATAAAAGCAATAATGCTCTGGCGGTAAAAGATGTTCTTGGAACCACTGTTTTGTCAATACTTTCAGGACACAAGAGATACTGATTACAAACACCACTTATGATATTTCTGCTCTTGCTCTGCTATACCGGGATCGCGGAGATTGTGAAAATAACTTCGATGAATTGAAAAACGATTGGGATTGGGGTGGATATAATTCCAGGAAACTCCGCAGAACTCAGATCATGGCAAGCCTGGTTGGAATTGTTTATAACTGGTGGAATATTTTCTGTCGTTTGGCTGAACCGGAAAAACATATGGAAGCAATAACTTCCCGACCGCAATCTCAAAATATCATCGGCAGATTGACGAAAACGGGCGGTAGCCGATACATTTACATCTCAGTTATGGGAGCCGCAGCGGAAGATATTTTGATGAAATTTACTCGAATCAGCCGCTTTCGTGTTCAACTGCAACGCAGTTGACAAAAGAGCAGAAATGGACCGCGATTTTACGAGAAGCATTTAAAAAATTCTGGCCTCTGGATCAGATAAAAACAGTTTCTAACGGTCCTCTGATACTGTTGAACCTGTAATCAAAGCGAATAAATAAATTCACGAATAAAACCTCGACACGAGGAGGAAGCCTCATGCCGAAATTTCAACTGCGTTTTTTAGGATTATGGCAACTGAGGTTTTTCCGACCTGCCAAACAGGCGAGCGCGCTACAGCATTAAGTAGGTACGTATCCTCCCCTGCTCACAAGCATCTTTACTTGGAAATGTGCTCAAGAAAATCATCTTTGCTTCTGGGTACGCTTGAATAACGCACTTCGTCGATGCGGCATCCTGAACCGAGAAAGCGCGAGCCTGAACCGGACCCGCCAATGCGGATTTCCCCTTTTTGCAGCACGTTATGGATAATAAGGTCATCAGGAGTACATTTCATGTTTTTCACCGTCAGCGGAACGACTTCCTTCGCGCCGGGCAAGGAACGGAAGATTTTGACTTCGATACGGTCTGGAGCTATTATCTCGCAGGTAGCGGCGATATGATACCACTGCCCTTCCTTCCAATCAAGTTCACCAGAGTTGATCTCGGCATAGATGAAGTTACGCGCTTCGGCGATGGCAACAAACTGAAGAGACTTGCTGGCATGATTAATACGCAGCATCCATTGGATTTTTTGGGCGCGGTACTGGGCAATGACGGCAAATTTGTTATGGGGATTGGAAGTCTGCCAGCCATTGCCGCTGAGCGGATCGCGGAGCCACATCTCGATGGTGAAGCCTTGCCCGATGTTCATCAGCCGGGGATCAGAGCCGACCCTGAGAAGACGGTCTCCTCGGAAATTGCCAACGGCGAGACCAAGTCCAGGAACAGAGGGGAAACCCATATCCACATTGCTTCTGCCGCGCTGACCGTCAATTTTGTTGTTAGAGGCGTCGGGGGTAACGCTGTTCTCTATCCTCATTGACGAGGGAGTGTCCAAGTGCCAGAGAAAAATGGTGTGGGCATCCGGGGAGTATTCCCGTGCAGCTCCGGCGATGGAAGCGGCGAAAGCGGCGAAAAAAAAGCTTGCGGTCATTGCGCTTTTTATAATCATAATGTTAATCTCTATTTGAATTGTTTTTATGTGTAACTTCTTACTTACTGCTTATCAGGAACGAGTCTAAGATTCCCTATGCTTAATTTCACCAGCGACGGAAAATCGTCTTTTTCCACCCTGAGACATATAGAGGCGCGTGAACTTTGAGCCTGCGAACGTCCGCGAACACTGATTTTACTTGAATCAAGCGGTTGGATAATGGTATGGTCTTCGAAGCCGAACAAAGCAGCCTTTGCACCGAGGTCGGCTCCCTCCGTGTCGAACCATTTGACCACAAGTTTGAGCCCCTGCGGCGGCTCGGCGGCAAGGGTGGCGTTGAGCGAAACCGAAGTGTTTCCAGAGATGCCTACAGAGGCAAGTTCGACATCAAAGGAGTCGCTGCTGCGCCTGAAAGTATTAAGTTCGATATCGGAGGGCGAAGTATCCGATTCAGGACGCAGGATAAGGTGCTGATTTTCACTTTTTAATCTGAATCCTTTGGCGGAAAGTCCTGGAACCGGGGCGGCGACGGGTACGTCAAGCATATCTACCAGAGTTACCGCGCCATACATTCCAGGATCCTTGGCTCCCCAGATGCCGTCATTGAACCTGATCCCTTTTTCGGGGTTGCCGTCATGATCGTAATCCTTGTCGGGTATGGCGATCGCCATGCGGAAATTGTTTCCTGCTGACACCTTACGAATATTGAGTGTCTTCCAGGGAATGGCGGTCTGATAGCTGATGAGTCCCTTGTCAACCTGATAATGGCAACAAACCTTGACCTGATTGAGTTTGCGGAATACGGGAATGGTCTGTTCGGCGACGGATTTGCCGTTGAACAAACCAATATCGAATTCAATATGTTTGCGGCCGCTGTTGATCCCCAGCTCAATGGAGTCGTTCCTGAAAAGCGCCATGTTTCCTTTGTAGAGATCCTTAACCGGGATGAAATGGTCATCACGCACTTCCGCGCCGAAAAATAGATATTCGTCGTTCCAGTTGAACCACACTACGGCGGAAAGGTCTGCTTCTCCCTTCCATCTTACGGGTGAGGGACGAAGTTGTTTTTCACCCATGACGATAGGATTGCCGCGATTCCAGCCCTCCCATGACCCGTCTATGCGGGGAACACCATCGGTTCTTGGAGCGAGTATCTGGGAGAAGGTGATGTCGCGGTCGAACATTTGTCCAGCGTCGCTTTTGAAAATAGCGCGGAATCCGGAAGCATCAGGGGGGAGGCTCACGGAGAATCCGGACAAGGTCTGTTTGGGGGGAATGACGATATTTTCAATGACCATGGGAGCGATGGCGGGGGAACGGCTCTCCATCGCAAGTGTCCCGGTGATGCTCTCATTTCCTGAATTGCCGAGCGATATATCTGTTTTTATGGAACCGGGGTTCTGTGTCGGTGAGACTTTTGCGGCTATGGTCATGGTGTTGTCATAATGTAAGGCAACATTATCCCCCTCAATGAAGACGGGGCGTTCCGAGAGCTGGATGGAACGGGAACCGCCACCGCCGATCTGGCTTTGATTACCCATGAGGTCGGTCACTGTGATGATGCCGTCCGCCTTCACCTTGATCCGCCCGGGCCCCCAGGCCACGAGCACATCCCGCTTGTCGCGTTCCCTTGTCCATATGGCAACCTCGTTGAAGTCAACCTTATCTAAACGAAGTGAATGTTTTGCCCCGAGAATGGAACTCATGGTGTGGAAGGCGACATAACCGGAAAATGGAGATGCTTTGTCCAGACCGTCGCAAATGCCGTGAGCGCCGGGACTGCCGACGAGGGAGAAGTAACTTATCTGTGCGATGGTCGGATAGCGGTTGAGGGCGAGGATATAATATTTGATGATATTGACGGCCTGACTGAGTTCTGATTTTTTGCGGTCGACAATATTATCGGAATACTGTACGCGGTCTCCGACTTCCGGCACATAGAGGGGTTTGTCTCCGGCTCCATGCTGCTTGAGTACGGCGATGTTTTGTTCCCAGGCATGAAGAAGGGTTCCGTAACAATTGATCGCGAGGCCGTCGAACATGTTGTTGGTGATCTTGCCGACGCTGTATGCGTGCCTGATGGCCACGGCTTTATCATCGTTATGGAACATCATGATGAAGCGGGAGGCGGGGTCGATTTTCTTGGCTCCAGACCATGCGGCGCGGTAGCCGTTGAAAAAGTCCCTGACCGTGCCTTCAAATTTCCACATGCCTTTTTCGCGGTAAATCCTATCCGGATCGATCTGAGTGCCGCCGATGGTTTCCCCTCCATAGAACCAGCTGTGGATATAATCGATTTTAGCCACCAGTTTCGACCAGAAGAGACTGTACTTCTCCAGCACCGCCCCGTCCATGTGCCCGGGAAGGATACTGGCGGAAAAAAACAGCCGGAGCCCCTGGTCAATCAGTTTACGGTCAAATTTTATTTTTTCCGCATATCTCTGCTCAAGCTGTGCGTCCATTTGTTCCGGGGTCATTTTCGGATCGAACCATGAGATATGCTCATAGGTCAAACGGAAGGGGACTCCGGCGTATTTCAGGAGTTCTATTTTGGCATTTACAGTTTTCGGTTCCATCCATGAAGCGAGTGTGGAAAAGATCATAAAGGGATATTTGTCACTGAATATTTCCTTGCTGTCTAGAGGATTTGGCTTGGCGATCACTCCGAAACTGAAATGACCGTTGCCGACATTGAGTTTTCCTTCCGTGAGGGTATAGACCACGGTAAAGGCGCCGAAGCGTTCAGGGATGCGCAATTCGATGCGGGAGTTTTTAATGGCATAGGGACTTAAGCGGATACTGGGAAGCGTACCCTTGCTTATCTCGATGCCGAGCCAGTCGATGATACGGTAATGAAAATTCAATTCACGGTCAACGCTGAGAAGATTGTATATCCTGGCGTTGAAATCGACCTTGTTCCGGTTGCCGAAAACAATGCGTCCGGGGCTGTCGTCGACAACCGAGACAAAGGTGGAATTCTGACGGATTCCACCGGGTTCGAGGGCTGGGGGACAGCCTTCCTGAAGGACAATATCCAGATAGTGGTCAAAATTGCCGGCCATGTTGACCAACCGTCCAGGTTTGCCGTCGGAATTGACGTGATAGGCGGGCTTTTGCGAGGCGGTTTTCCAGAGCGCGACATTGTCCAGAAGAAGGCGGTTCTGGTTGTAATAGTAATAGACTCCGGCCTGATGGTGAGGAAAATGGTAGCGGTGCATACCGCGGAATTCAATGGCAACCATGGCAGCATTCCGGGGCGCCGCCATCGGACGGGTCATGATCAGATTCCACTGTTCATTGCGGATATAAAACGAACGCTGGATTTCTTTGTTGTGAAGCTGAATAGCAAAGGGGTCGATGCGTTTTCCCTGCTTATCAATAAAGACCAGTTGCAGAGGATTCATAAAAAATTTTGCTTCCTGGTTGGGTTTAATAAAACCCATGGCCTGATATACACTTCCGGGTTCGCAGGGTACAGGAACGGAACGCCAGAAAGTACCGGAACCGTCCTTGAACGATGCTTCGGTCTTGGAGGCATCTATGGCAATGGCGGATTTGCCGGAATAGGCGTCACCCTCAATCAGGCTCAGTCCCTTGTCCTGATCCTCTCCAAGCTTCTCCCAGCCGTCCGGAACACCACCGGAGTGTTTTTCAAAGGAGGAATTGGGAATCAGGTTGACACCGAAAGGCTGTCCGGCGATGGAGATCATGGAGCAAAGCAGGCATGCAAAAAGCATAAACAATCTAAATAATTTATTCATGGTTATTCCTTATATTCATTTATATTTATGGCTGGTAAAAACTGATGTCTTCGCTTCTAGTAGGTATGGTAAAACGCCAGGACTTCACATGACCATCAACCATGGCAACATTGGCGGTGCGGTGATGGGCGTATTCGACCAATTCGGTAACTATACGTTCGCTGGTAAATCCGCTGTTAATGCCTTTGGAGAAACGATAGTGAGTGGTGCTCTGGTCACAACGATTTGAATCTCCAGGACCGTCGAGAAACATGCTCAGCGAGGAAGGATTTCTAATTTTCGACTGAATAGTCCCATTAAGACCATACCCGGCGCCGTTGTTGACGTTCGCATTCATACCATTCATCATATATGACAGGAAATTATATCTGGGTTTGGAGTCGATACCCCCCTGTGCGCGGGTCAAAACCATGGACGGACAACGCATCACATTACTATCCCTAAACCCGGTGCCGTTGTACTTATAATAGTTTGTATATGAGTTCCAGTCCTTAACTCTGGGATCAACATATGAAATGACCAACGTCTCCCAGTTGAAGGTGCGCACGGTAATTGCCACGTTATTGACGAAAAGGCTGTTGTCAGGTCCGGCGAACCAGCCGTTGCTGTCGTTGCAATACATCAGCGACCCCAACGCGAGCTGCTTGAGATTGCCGGTACACTGGATCTTGCGCGCCTGATCCCTAGCCTTGTTCAAGGCCGGCAACAACATGGCGGCAAGAATGGCTATAATAGCTATAACCACGAGGAGTTCTATGAGTGTAAACCCGGAAACTCTGTGCCCTCCGGACGGGCTTGATGCTGTTTTCATTACTGTTCTCCTTATTGATGAATTGTTTGTGTGGATTCCCTTACGACGAGTTGTGGCTTTATCAGTTCTATAGCGATACGCTCCTGTTCCATCATCTGTATGGCCTTGCGGATCAAAAGCGCGTCCATGGTGGATATCGAGCTCAGGCGCGGGTGCAGTATAGATGCCCAGGGGGAGTCTGAAAAGCCCAGTAACGCGATTTTTCCGGGGATGTCGATATTGCGCGCAATCAGCATGTTGTGTAACTTTACAAGCTGATAATCCTGAAATGCGAACACGGCATCGAAGTTATCGACTAGGTGATTTATATAATTGTCGTCTAACATCTGAATAAAACGAACGTTCCGGCTGACCCGGAAGAATTCGATTGCGGGTTTTCCGTCCGCCTCCCGGATAGCGCTTTCACAGCCACGCTCAAAGTTCTCAAAAACCGAGGTGCGATGCTCCGGGGAATTG
>JAFGXT010000399.1 GCA_016936495.1 Victivallales bacterium | reverse complement strand
GGAAAACTTCATGCACGGTTTGGTCGGTGAGGTGAAGCTGATGAAGCGCAACTCGTTGCGTTTCAGGAGCTTCACTTTAATCGAACTCCTCGTAGTGATAGCCATCATAGCTATCCTCGCGAGCATGTTGCTGCCAGCGCTCAACAACGCCCGCAAGTCTGCACGCAGCATCACATGCCGCAACAATCTGAAGCAGGTTACGCTGTGCCTGACCATGTATCAGAATGACTTTAACGATTATTTTCCACCTATTACGGATAATTATGGACAACTCAACACTTACTGGTTCGTAAAACTGGCAAGATACGTTGACCCCAAATGGAGCTGGAGCAATAATAATAAGTCAGGCAAATTTCTGATTTGTCCGGAATCAGAACCTTTTTACTACTCTGGTTCTGGATATGCCGCGCACAGTGAAAAATTAAGGACAACAATGTTTCCAGCCCGCGGCGGCTTATGTTATCGGGACACTCCTGTACCTGGTGGTGATATTGAGCTCATTCCTATGCGAACCACTGTGATAAAAAATTCATCCGCCAAAGCCGTAATCCATGGGGACGCCAACATGAATCATGGCTCGACTAGAGGCTTCAAAACCGGAGCCCACTGGTGGTCTACTGAAAATATAGGGAATCTATTGTGGAATCATCCCGGAACTACAGAAAATGTGGCTTTCGCTGACGGGCATGTCGAGCAGATAAGGATAGATCCCAGAGTGTTCAATTCATTCCACGACAAACAATATTAACACATAAACTCGAACAGATATAAGGAATATAAAACATGTCAAGATTATTTTTCACGCTCTTTTGTTGTATGATTATAGGAGTAAAGGCGGCTGAATTAAAGTTCGACGCTTCAGAGGTGGATTCGCCATGGCGCATCCAAAATGGAGTAAGCACTAAAGATCATGACGATGCATTTGTCAGGCTGACGACGTCTACTGAAGAGAATAAAAATGCCAGACTTCAATCTCCGGCACAAAGACTGTCGCCGGGCTCTACGCTTATAATACGCTGCACTTACCGTACAACTGTGGAAAACTCAGGTCTCCACAATGGCGCATGGCTAGCGATTCTGCCTCATGGAGAAAACCTGCGTGCCGATGGTATAGCGTTCATTCCCAGTGCCGAATGGAGAACCATATCCAAAGTTTATACGATTCCTGAAGCCACCCGCTCAATCGAATTTCAGGCGCGCCTGCAACAGCGCATCGGACAACTGGACATAAAGTCGCTCAGCATCGCGCCACTTGTATCCGGTGTTGTGATCTCCGAGCTTGATCTTACTGCTGGAGCATCTGACTGGACGCTGTCCAATACAAATATTTTGAGTTCGCCACTGGGCGAAAAATATGTACGTCTGGCTCTGGCGGAAAACGCGGGCGTGGCTCGCGCGTCATATATGGATAAAGTCATTCCCGGCAAAAATCTGGAGTTAAGTCTGACCTATCAGACTGATGTTACTAATTCCCGCAGCGACTATGGAGCATGGATCTACGTCGCGTGGATGGATAAATCGGGCAAGGTCATATCCCGTCAGGACTTCCCGCTGGCAAGAGCTGTAAGCTGGCTGGAAAGAAAGATATCTCTTGACAGCGTCGAAAACGCCGATCGTCTCACTATCCAAATACGTCTTCAGCAGACCATCGGATTCCTTGACCTGAAAAACGTCAGGTTGAGCGTCGCTCCCGAAAAAAAAGTTGAAAGCGCGGAAAATGTTTATTCCAGCTACATAAGCAATCTGGAACTGGTGGGAAAATACAAACTGGAAAAGACTCCGAGCGGAATCACTCTTGTTGACAGCCTGAACAACCACACTCTGACCTCGCTCCAGAAAACGATGCCCGCGTCGTTTATTTTGCCGGAAGAATTTACAGGCAAGGATTTCACCTATGTGCTGTCAGTTTCGTTTATCCCGCAGTTAAGCTCCCGCGAAGACAACCATACTCAGGGCTTGTTCACCCTGGGACGCAATATGAGCGGAACGCTTGAAAGTGATTCGTTTTCTGTGAACATATGGCGTGGCAAAGCTCTTTATACGCGCCTGACCTCCACCAATACGGGCTCCAGAGCTGAAGCGCGTGATTTGAAAATTTCTCTGATGGCGGGGGAAACACACAACGTAACGTCCGTGTTCAGCTCGCAATCGCTGGCGTCATTTCTTGACGGGAAAATAATAGGAACACCAACAACTGCCTCCACGTCATTTTCCTGGCCAGTGAACCGAGAGTTTTGGCTGGGGTGCGAGGATGTCAACGCTTCTGTTTTTAAAGGCGAAATAACAGATTTTTCTTTGAAGATATATCGCCCTTGGTTTAAGCTGAGCTGGGAAGATTCTCCCGCGCCGGGATACTTCCGCGGTTCCGGCAGGCATCGGCAGATTGTCAAAATCGAAGGCAAGCTGCCTGAAAACACACTTATCTCAGCTTCCATCATGGACGTAGACGGCAAAAAACTTGAAGTAACGCCCAAAATATCCCAAGATCTGAATCTTATAAATCTGGATATTCCTTCTCTGCCTCAGGGGTGGTACAACATGGAATGTACATTCCGTTTCAATGGACAGAAATCACGGCACAATATGAAATTTGTGATTTTGCCTTCAGAAACCAACAGAGACACTATTGCGGAATCTCCTTTCGGCGCGACGCAGACTTTTGCGCTTTCGCCGGACAGATACACCAAAAAATATTTTGAAAGGATGATTCCGCTGGTAGCGAAAAGCGGCATAAGATGGTTCCGCGTATGGCTGCACTGGTCTCAGGTGCAGGACGAGAACCGTAAATATCATTGGGAAGGGCTGGATCATATTATTTCCATTCTCAGAAACAATGGAATAGAGCCTATGATCTGCCTGCTTGGCGGTCGTCATCCGTATCAGACCAAAGTCAAATCCCCCTGGCATGTCCACGATGGCTACTATCCGCCTCTTGAAGAGTGGAGCAGGTTTCTTAAAACTGTGGCGGAACGTTATAAGGGAAAAGTGAGTTATTATCAGATATGGAATGAGCCGGATACAAAGTGTAATTTCTATCCCTTCGAGCCGGAAGCTTATTACGAACTGCTGAAAAACAGTTACATTACCCTAAAAACCGTCAATCAGGAAATCAAGGTGACCAATGGCGGCTTTTGCGTAGCGTTGCAAGGAAAGAATCTTGAAAAATACAGCCACACTCAGGAGGATTCTAACTGGGGCGCTCCAGCTTTTTACCGCCTGAATCCGCAAAAATATTTTGATATAACCAGCGTTCATCTGTATAGCGTCAATACCTATGACCAGTCATGGGAACCGCAGAAAAACGATGTTATAGCAATGCGCAAGTTTCTTGAGCAATTCGGAGAAAATGAAAAGCCCCTGTGGAACACTGAAACCTCTTTTCTCTCAGGCACCCCCGGAACCCGGGGCGGCTGGGCGTCTAATCACCTGATTTCCATCAAAGATCATGCGGCAAGATTAATACAATGGTATATACAGTCTCTGGCAGTGGGCATAGAACGTAATTTCTGGTATATATTCAGCGGTGAAGAACCGGGAATAGTCAACAGCGACTTATCTCCCAAGCCCGCCTTTGTGGCACAAGCCAATCTAGTAAACATGCTCAACGGTATGAAATACAGCGAAATGATACCCGCAGGAGTAAATGTACGTATTTATAAGTTTTCCGGGAAGAAAGGCAAAATGGCATGTGCGTGGACTTTAAACGGCAAAGAATTGCTCGCGCTCAGCGCCAAGGACAGTCCTGTCATCATCTCAGACTGCTGGGGCAATATAATTGAAAAGCTTGAGCCGTCTTCTCTGAAACTGCTTGAAGTGGGTATCATCCCTCTATACATCAGTTCCAGCTCTGACTTCAGCGTCAGGCAGGTATTCACTCTGGAACCGGACGGGATTCAGAGAAAGGGTCAGTCGGCGAATCTGATTTTTTCTGTCACAAACCCAACTGCTCAAGCGGTTTCGGTTCTGTTGCGCATCACTGACGGAGTCAATTTTCTGCTGGATAAAAACATAAACGTCCCCGCCAACAGCACGATTAACCAACCGGTCAGTATATCCACGGTAAAGGACAGCGTCCAGTATGGCGTCGTCTTGAGCGGAGGAATAAATAGAGCGTTCAGCACAAATTTGACCTTGAATTGGAAAATGGGGCTTGAACTGTCGGGAAGTAAAACCGTATACGGCGAAATAAAACATGCGGATCAGGAGGTTGTCGGTGGTAAATTCATTGACTCTCAAGGACGCCTATTGCGCGAGTCCCTCCGTAAAAGCGATCAAGATTTAAGCGCCGTATTTTCCCTGCGCCGTAGTGGCAGACAGGTCAGTTTCAACATCGATGTTAATGACGATATAGTCATTGCGGCTCCGCAAGGCAAAGAACGTGCTATGTATGAATATGACTGCGTAGAGCTCTTCCTGGATTTAGATGGGACGCTGTATCAGATACTGATAAGTCCCGACGGCGAATCAGTGAGAACAGGCGGGAAGTTGCCTGAAGGTTTTCAGGCTTCTGCAAAAAAGAAAAACGGCGGCTATATCGTAAGCGGTGATTTCAACATACCGGAAAACGTAAAGGATAGTTTTGGCTTTGATATAGCCATTGACGACACCGATGATGAGCATAAGCGCAAGTGCCAAATGGTTTGGGCAGGAGATGAACACAATTATCGCTCATTCGAAAATTACGGACGCATCATCCTGAAACCATAAAAATAATATTTCACAGAATTAAAATAAATCGGGAGATCATTCATTGAATTGAATGGTCTCCTGTTTTATTGAATTTTTACAGGAATTGAAAAGAGATTTGCGCTTTGCCGGAAATAGAGTGGATCCAAACCATTAATACCACGGGATGAATGGTATGCAATGAAATGCGTAGCTATTGATAATAGCAGGCATTAAGAAAATCCCCAGAGAAAATATAAAATAATACATGAGGCCCGTAGTTCTTTTTGGTATGTAAAGGTCTCAATATTAAGGCATATCATGCTGAAAATCAAATAAATGTAAATATTATTCCTGCTTGCGGCTGAAAAAATATTGCATTGATTATTAATAAAAGTGTTTATTTTCTACTGGAATCATGTATAATTATATTACAGGGTGAAGCTCAGGAGGATGTAAAACACCTTTTGCTGCTGGCTCGAAGTTGTGGTTTTGCTGAAATATTCAGTTTTAAATGTCATAATCGAAAAAGCAAGGAGGCGGCCATGAGGGCAAGGCAGGATCAGTCTTTGGACTACCATATTAAGCAGGTTCTTGACGGTAAGAGGAAGTTCGAAAACGTATATGAGTCTGTTACCAGAATGATTCTGGGGGGCAAAGACGCTTTTCGAAAGATCAAGGTTAACGGCAAGACAGTTTATGATTTCAATGTTTTCCGAAAAGAACCCAAACATCTTATCGGGATTTACAATGAGATCAACAGCTTTGTCAGTTTCGTCAAAGATGCGGCGGAAAACGGTTCGTCCTCGGAAATGGCTTTTGTGCTGGTAGGTGAGCCGGGCAACGGTAAGACTTTCTTTGTAGAATATCTTTGCGGGCTTTACCGACGTTTTCTGGCAAAAGAAGAGAATTTCAGATATACCTTTAAATTTCAGGGACTTGAACAGTTAGGATCATATGGCAGGATCAGCGAGATTGAATCACAGACATATGAAGATCCCATGATTCTGGCTATGAATATCATGCCATCCCGGGACGAAAGCATGGAATATCTGGGCAAGCTCGGGTTTGCCGATAAAGACCTTGCCCGGATCAATAAGAATTACCGTTCGCTCGGCGCGTGCTCAGATTATATCTGGAACAGTATCAGGGAGTTGACCGGTGGTAAGCCGGAAGAAATGCTTAAGTTCATCCGGGTTGTGCCCGTGCCTATGAGCGAAACGCTCGGTACTGTCACCGGTAAATACTCCGCACGTGATAAAATAACCTCATCCGCCAAAGACCTTTTGGGAGAGGAATCAGTACAGCGTTTGTTGCATATAACCGACACCAGCAACCCCTATCGCATTGATTTGCGCATTGGCGCGCTGGCACGTGTCGGCGGCGGTGGCATCCACTTTTCCGATGAGATGTTTAAGAACAAGAAAGACCTGGTACAGGTGTATCTCGGGGTCATTCAGAACCGTACCATAGAAATAGACGGATTCAAATGGCCTATTGATACGCTGATCATCGCCACCAGTAACAATGAGGAATTCAACCGTTTTATCAGTGAGAAAGAGGAAGCTCCTATAGTTGACCGTTGCCGTATTTGCTATGTTGGGCACAATACCAATTATCTATTGCAGAAGGAGCTAACCGATTACGCCATCGGTTCTGAAACCAAGACCACCATGAGCGGTGAGACGATGCATGTTGACCCGAATCTTAATTTCGCGGTCTCCAACGCCGTAGTCCAGACCCGGCTGCCGCGTTCTGAAAAGCTTACTCCGCAGGAAATAAGGAAGCTCGCGGCAGGAGAGATCGCCGGAGAT
>JAFGXT010000398.1 GCA_016936495.1 Victivallales bacterium | reverse complement strand
TGGATATTGCCGAGGCGGTGTATGAATCCGCGTTGCGTTGCGGCGTAAATTTGATTATTCCGGCGTCGTTTCTGGATATAATGAATCCTTATGAGGCTGAACTCATTGTCCGTGCTGTAGCGCGCGGATTGTATGTTACCCAGCATCATATAGAGCCTTTGGGCGTAAGTCATTTCGGTTTTGAAAATTACTGGAAGGCGCGCGGCGAAAATGTGGAATTTTCCTATGGTGCGGAACCGCAACGGGTAATTGAAGTATGGCGGGCTTTTGCCGGAAAATGGTATGAGATTGCCGGAGACCGCGTTGTCTGGCAGACCGGATTGCGCGGCAAGGGCGACCGTTCCATATGGCATAGTGATAAGAGTGTAAACCGTGAGGCGGCAGGCAGATTCATATCTCAGGCGTTCCGGGAACAGATGGATATAATCAGAAGCGTCGATCCGCGTCCTGCACCCCCTGTAACTACCACCTTGTGGGCGGAGATGTCCGACCTCATGGCGGACGGAGAAATAGAACTTCCTCCCGAAATGATAACGATTTTTTGTGATAAAGGCAGCCGTCAGGATATGGCGGAAGATTTTTATACCACCATTCGCACGCCTGAGCTTAAGACTGGCATATATTATCATATTGCGTTCTGGATTCGCGGTGCGCATCTGTTTCAGGGCATAGATCCCGCCAAAGTTGAACGTGTCATGCGTTCCGCCATAGACCGGGGCGATGTAGAATATGCGATCATCAACGTGTCGGACATTCGTGAACATACCATTGGTATAGAAGCGGCGATGGGGCTTATGTGTGACGCCCGGTCATGGAATTTACAAGACTTTATGAAGTTATACGCCGGAGCATTGGGAGCCGCTTATAATCAGTTTTTCTCTGCGTTTGCCAGTACTGGAGAAGGTACGTTCCAGGATGGTGACGCCGTGTTGCTTATGCAGACTTTACACTTTATCCGTGAGTCCGAAATCTCAGGCAGGATCAATGATGACGACTGGCTGTGCCGGGCACTTATTCGCTACGGCATAGACACCCCCGACACCCGTCGCCGTTTTCAGCGTCTGCTGGAATTGAAAGCGGAAGAGTTTGATTTCATTGCGGATGGGGTTTCGCCCACGGCTCCGCAATTTCATCGCTTCAACCTTCAGTATCAGGCGCGTCAGCTCGCCAATCTATACCGGGTATGCGTTGCCATTTTGCTTGCGATTGATAATTGCGCGGATGATGAACTTGTAATCAGAGCCGTTGACCGCTTTATAGCGCTTATGCCTGAAGCCGAATACGGCAAATGGGAAAACTGGTACAGGGGCGCGACCAAGGCAAATTGGCATGAACTCAAACAACAACTTATAAATTTATCAAACAAGGTGTCAGAATGAGTATATTTCTCAGCGACAAAGAAAAGGAGCTTCTCCGCAAGCCTAACAGCAATCGAAAATTATCCAACCTCTATTGGGGATTGCTCAACCGGGTCAAGAAATACAGCTATAACCCGGGTTTGTCCAGTGCCGCGGGAACTAATTCCGAATGGTGGCATCACGCCGCCGAATACGTTACGGATGCGGCGCTGGTTTGCGCCCTTAATCCGGCGGATAAAAGTCTGGACATCTGGTTGCGTCATGCGGTACTCGAAATAGCGCGCCGTCCGGAAGCTGACTGGATCGGACCATTTTTTCGTGATCATACGGCAAATCCTCCTTCGGGACATTTGGAGACTACCCATTTGTCTATAGCCGTGGCTGTTGCGCTGGATCTGGTTCCCGGTATTTTTACAGACGACGAAAAAGCAGACTTGGAAGCCGCGCTCCGCGACAAGGCGATACCGCTCTGCCGTGAATGGATAAAAAACAATCGTCACCTGGCTAACTGGCGCTGCATTCTGCTGGCGGGTATGGCAGTCCCTGCCGCCGTGCTCAATGATCGCGAAGTCATCGCCGAAGCCGCCGCTGAATATGATTTCTGTTTGAATGTGGTTCAGCCTGATGGAACTTATGCGGAATCGCTCCAGTACAGCAATTACTGTTATTACGGTTTGATGATGACGCATGAGGCATTGATGCGTCGTGCCCCGTCGCTCAAACTGTCCAACCGTTCTTACGCGAAAGCGGTGCAATGGTTTGTCCAGAGCTATCTCTATAACAAACCCATGACCGGCTGGGGGGCGTATCCCATGCCGCGTTCGCTTAACTTTAATGACAGTGCCGCTATTTTCGGAGCCGATCCGGATTTGCTTATGCACATATCCGCCACGCTGAAAGACGAAATGCCGCTTGAGGCGGGTTTGGCAAAATGGATGTTTGATGAACTTTATACCGAATTCCCCGCGCAAGGACCTTTTGACCGCAATACTTTCGGCTTTGTCAATCGTTATGGTTTCCTCAGCGTCATCCACTACGCCAGCGCGGCGGACGCCGTATCTCCGGAATGTCTTCCGCCCGCCGTCGCGTTCAGCAATGGCGATTGCGTAGCGAGAAGCTCCTGGAGTGATTCAAAAACCGTGCTCGGCTTCAGCGCCTCATCATCAGACGGCATGTATGCCCCCGGACATTTGCACGGCGATATAAACAGCATTATTCTGGTACACAATAATGAACGTCTGCTGGTCGATCCGGGTCATACCTGTTACCGTAGTTTGATACATGAATTCGATTGCGCCACTAAAGCTCATAATACCTGTACTTTCCAGTTCTCCGCTCCTGATAACGGACTTCAGGAAAACGCCATGAAGACGGTAAGTATCCAGCAGCATACCTGTCCCACTAGAACCATAACCGGCAAACATCAGGTGGCTCCTCCGGTTCCGCGTGGCGGAAAGATGCTGCTGTCAGCGCGTATTGACGATGTGAGCGTATTTGCCAATGACGCGGCGGAACTTTACGGAAAGCCTATAGAGAAATTTGAACGTTGTGTGATTTTAGCGGGAGAAAACGCGGTATTTGTAATTGACCGGATAGATGCCGGACAAGACGTCATCACTTCCTGGAACTGGCTGCTCAATAACCGTGACGGTGAACTCGATTTTAAGGTGATATATCCGGATCGTCTCGTGGCAAGACGCGGTAACTCCGGTATGAAACTGTTCAGCGTCAGCGGTGATTCCACCCTTTGCGGTCCTGCTTACGGCTATGTGCATGATGCTTATCATCCACTGCCGCAGCAACCGGGAGAAGGCGCGCCGGGCAGTGGCATGCTGTTCAACTGGAAAGAGAAAAAAGCGTTGAAATCACGTGTGGCTGTACATGCCGTCGCCGTCGACGAATACGGCATACTTTCCGGTTGGCATTTTAAACGCGGCGAGGAAGATTCATATATTCTCGAAGGTCCCGGAGCGTGTTGCTCATGGGAATTGAATATTGAACAGAATAGTTTTATGTTAAGCGAGACCGTTTCCGGCAGGAAATATATTATCAACGCACCCTCAAATAACGCATGGAGTCTGGAAAAATGAGTAACGCAATGACTTTTACCGGTATCGATCATCCGGCGGTGGCGGCATCCGACCCGGTCGCGCTGGCGGACTGGTATTGTGAAAACCTCGGCTACAAACTGAACTTTAAAAATGAAAAGAATGTATGTATCATCGAAGCTCCCGACGGCTCTTTTATTGAGATAATGCCGAAGGATGATACTACGCGTCCGGAGCGTACCACATGGACGCCCGGCTGGTCGCATCTGGCGTTGCGGGTCGATGATTTTGACGCGGCATGCAGATACATCGAATCACGCGGTATTGTGTTTTCCGCTCCGGAGGCTAACGCTATCGGTGGTGGCAAAGTTAGAAATTTTAACGACCCGGAAGGCAATATGCTCCAAGTGGTCTGGCGTTCGTAACAACAGGAAATATAGAAAAATGAAAGCAGCATACTATAACGGCAACAAAGAATTTAAACTCACAGCAGGTACAGAAGTGGCTCCCGGTCAGGGCGAGGTCAAGATCAAGGTCGCTTATTGTGGAATATGCGGTACGGATCAGCATATTTTTCACGGCGTGATGGATAAACGCGTAAGTATTCCTCAGGTCATCGGTCATGAAGCTTCAGGCGTAGTCGTGGAAATCGGTTCCGGCGTGGATAACGTCAAAGTCGGTGACAAGGTGGTGGTACGCCCGCTGAACTGGTGCGGTGAATGTCCTACCTGCGAAGCCGGAAACTCGCATATATGTACCAGTTTGAAGTTCATGGGCATCGATTCCATCGGCGCTTTCCAGGAATACTGGACGGTCAAGGCGCGTATACTTCATAAGTGCCCCGATAATATATCACTCAAAACCGCGGCTCTTATCGAACCGCTGGCGGTGGCATGTCACGACCTTCGTCGCGGCAGACTTAAAGCCGGTGAATATGCGGTAATCCTTGGCGGCGGTCCTATCGGACTGCTGATCGCCATGGCGGCACGCGAAGCCGGCGCCAAAGTCATCATCTCTGAAATAAATGAATATCGCCTGAAACTGGCTGTGGATATGGGTTTTGAGACTTTCAATCCTTTGCAGGGAGATATTAAAGCCCACGTTATGGCTGCCACTGCCAATACTGGCGCCGATGTGGTTTTTGAAGTTACCGCTTCCGCTCCCGGCGCGGCGATCATGACCGAATTGCTCAGACCGCGCGGCAGAATCGTACTGGTGGGTATTTACAGTCAACCCCAGACCATTAATTTGTTTAACTTCTTCTGGAAGGAACTGGAGATGATCGGCGCGCGAGTGTATGAACCCGAGGATTTCGATCAGGCGGTAAAACTGACTGCGGAAGGTAAACTGCCGCTTGAAGATATTATCAGCGGCGTATATAATCTCACTGAGATACAGCAGGCGTTCGAATCTTTCGAGGGTAACAGCACCGCAATGAAGGTGCTGGTTCAATGCGAACAGAACTGACGTCGTTCAACATTCGGGGATAAATAATGAAAATACTCAGAAAGATCACTTTGCCGGGCAAATGGCTCATTCACAGCTATTACACCCTGTGCCCCTATGCGCCGGATAATTCAGGCAGATTGCTGATCGCCGGAGCCGATTTAAAGTCGCGTATGGGCAAAATATTCATCATCGGTACCAATGGTGAAGTTCTGGATGAATTCGGTGAGCATCCGGTTGATTCGGGCTTTTTTCATACCGGTTTCTGGCAGACTTGGAGCCCTGACTGCCGTTATGTCTATTTTCAGAATGGTTCCATGGCTGAACCGCTCATTACCAGACGGGAACTCGCTACCGGCAATGAGCTTCATATCCCCGGCGATGCTGAAGGCGCGCCCCCGGATGGCGAACCGATAGTCTCCTGTCTTATGGGTATGCTGTATGCCGCTGGTTACGGGTATGGCGTCTATAATCCGTCCATATCCCCGGTTCCTTTTGAAAACCGTGATGAACATGGCGTTTTTGAATATACTTTTGAACCGCAATCGCGTAAACTGCGCCTCAGCGTCAATGATATTCTACAGCTTCATCCCGACAAGGACAAGTTATTGGAGCTGGATAAGGAACTGAGCGTGCGCAATGGCACCCCGGCGGGGCTTACCCTGATGGCGTATTGTGTACGCTGGAATCGGCAGGCGGAACGTTTTGTGTTTTACTTCGGTAATCATTGCGTGGTCAAGGAACGCGGCGAACCCCGTATCGCCAATCTGTTCACCTGTAAACGGGATTTCAGTGATCTGCGTCTTACTTTGGACATGAGCAGTACCAGAGGGGTTCACTGGTCATGGCATCCTGACGGCGAACATCTAATCGGCTACGGTATGCCGCCGGATAATCCCGATCCGTCCAAGGGTGCTTGTATATCTGTCATTCATCGCGACGGCTCCGGTTACCGCAAATTATGTTCCCAATTCGGCGGCGGGCATCCGACCGTGTCTCCCGCAAATCACCGTCTGGCGCTCACCGACAACGGTGAAGAGGTCATACTCTGGGATACCGTTGAGGACAAGTGCATTGACCTGGAACGTTTTCCAAACCGCAATCTTAATCGAAAAGACGCTCCCATAGTCGGATGCGAAAGAAACGAGTTCAGAGTATGCCACCACCCGGTCTTTGACCGTGACGGCGGCAGATTTCTGTTTAACGTTCTCGATGGCGAATACGCCTCGCTTTACGAGGCGGAAGTGCCGGAGGAATATCAATGAGCGTAATAGTCAATATTTTATGCAAAGGCTTTAATCAGCCGAAAACAGGTTTTTCCAATTGGCTCGGTAGAAGACTTGCCCTGCGGAATAAACGGGTAACACTTCATGAAAGTACCCGGATCAGCCCCTCTGCATTGCTGAATCCGCGTAATGGAGCTATAAATATCGGCGCCAATAGTATAGTCTCTCCTGGTGCGCAGATACAGGGCAACGTCTGTATCGGCGATAATTCTTCGGTACAATCCAATACCATAATAGTTGGTTATGGCGAACCTGGCGCGGATAAGGGGCAGGTTCGTATAGGCAATGGCGTACGTATCGCCGCCAATTGCATGATTATTGGCGGAAATCATCGCTTTGCCGCCGGTAAACCTATTCACGAACAAGGTATGGAACCGGCAAATATAATTATTGAGGATGACGTCTGGATAGGCGGTTCGGTTAACATCATTGCCGGAGTAACTATAGGAACCGGTTCGGTAATCGGCGCCGGATCGGTGGTTACCAAGGATATTCCGCCGATGTCTATCGCCGTCGGCGCTCCCGCTAAAGTAATAAAACAACGTACATAAAAATAACAGAGGTGATAACATGAGTATTTTGGACAAATTCAGTTTAAAGGGTAAGACCGCGCTGGTAACTGGCTGCAAACGCGGCATCGGCAAAGGCATGGCTCTCGCGCTCGCCGAAGCCGGAGCGGATATAATAGGAGTCAGCGCCAGCTTGGAACTCCATGGCAGTGATCTGGAAAAAGAGGTCAAAGCCCTTGGTAGAAACTTTAAAGCTTATCAGTGCGATTTTTCGCAACGCGAACAGCTTTACGCGTTTATCTCTGCCGTGAAAAATGATTTTCCGGTTGTTGACATACTCGTCAATAACGCCGGAACTATCCTGCGTAAACCCGCCGCCGAGCATCCCGACGAATATTGGGATAAAGTAATAGAAATAAATCAAACCGCCCAGTTTATCATGACCCGCGAATTCGGACGTGATATGATTGCCCGTGGATACGGCAAGATCATCTTTACCGCTTCGCTGCTAACTTTCCAGGGTGGCATAAATGTTCCCGGATACGCCGCCAGCAAAGCCGCGGTCGGAGAACTTACCATGGCTTTCGCCAATGAATGGGCGTCCAAAGGCGTCAATGTCAACGCCATCGCGCCTGGATATATAGCCACTGACAATACTCAGGCTCTGCGCGAAGATCCCGTCAGAAGTGAACAGATACTCGGTCGCATCCCTGCCGGACGCTGGGGTACCCCCGAAGACTTCATGGGTCCCGTTGTTTTCCTGGCTTCCGATGCCTCTTCATATATGAATGGAACCATTGTACTCGTAGACGGCGGCTGGATGGGACGCTGAATCATTAAAAAACAGGGAGTTGCAATATGAAAGCAAAAATACTTTTCGGTTGTAGAATCGAAGATGTTGAAGCGAAAAAACGTATGGAGGCTTATGCCGACATCGTTGAACTGGAAAAATGCACGGTGCAGTCTTTGCTGGAAAATGTTCCCGGTTGCACCGCGCTGATCGTGCCATATACCAGTGATGTGGTCGTTACTAAAGCCGTTCTTGATGCGGGCACCGAGCTGAAACTGGTCGGCACCACTTACGGCGGCACCCGCCAGAGTATCGATGACGTATATGCCATTGAAAAAGGACTTTACGTTATTCATACCGGTCCCACCCGCCCGCGCCCCATGGCGGAGTATACCCTTGGTTTGGTATTGAGCTCGCTGCTGGAAATACACAACTATCACCATCATATGAACAGTGATGACCCCTGGCCGCGCTTTAAGTACGGACGCTCACGGATAGTACACCAGCGTCGGGTGGGTATCATTGGTTTCGGGCTTATCGGCAAAGGTATTAAAGATTTGTTCAGCGCGTTCACCGATGATATTTGGGTAAGGTCAAGCCACATGTCAGATGCCGAAGCCGCCGAGCTTAAAGTCAAAAAAGCCAGTTTGGACGAGATATTTGAAAATTGCGAGATCATCATTCTTTCCGGAGGACATACCGACGCAACAACTCATCTTATCGGAGCCGAACAGTTTGAACTGATGCGCGAACGTGCTCTATTCGTCAATATCGCCCGCGGTAAAATGGTGGATGAGAAAGCCATGGCGAAAGCGGCGGCAGAGAAAAATATTTATCTGGCACTGGATGTTTTTGAGGAAGAACCCCTGTCTAAAGACAGTCCTTTGCGGCATCGCGACAATGTGTTGCTCACTCCTCATCGCGCCAACAATCCGATAGAGTTTGAACT
>JAFGXT010000397.1 GCA_016936495.1 Victivallales bacterium | reverse complement strand
TAAATACGTTTATAATTTAAAGGGAAGTTTTCCACAGTCCCTGAAATAGTTAATGTCCGATTCTTTTCATCCAAATGAAAAGAGTTTTTAAAATAATCTTCCCAAAATCGTTCTTCCTGAGAATTTACGGCTATTAATCCATGGTGAGTCAATGGAGACCAGCAGGTCGATAAAATAGCGGAACCATAATCAGGTGTCCATAGCAAGGTCATTCCTCCACCTAAAAATGGAACTACATTTCTTCGATGAACCTCGCCGCCTGAACTCTCAGCATTGTCAGTGAGTTTTTTTCTTAATTTATAGTTTCTTACGCTATAGGAGTTTTGAGCTGGATGTCCTACATATATGACGGTATAATAGTTTTTCTCTCTAATCGCAATCATTTCATCATCAAGGTTTCTTATAAAAGCAGATGAAGACAGAGCCGGTAGTGAATCTGTTTTCTTGAGGTTTGAAAAATTTATAAAACGCGGAAAGGAAAAATTGTATTGAGCCAGCCATTTACATTCGTCCAGATGAACAGGTAAAGCCTGCAATGATTCGCTTATTTCCTTGCATGCTTGTATTCTTGCATGCCGATTTCTGGGAGTTTGCCACAATCCGACTTCTGCAATATGACTATCAACTAATCCTCTTGCTCCATGCCACTGCTCCTTGTCAAATCCATCTACAACTCTATGATTAAAGTTGGTACCTCCAATGATTTTGCCATCCGGCTCTGGAGCGACAGTGTGATTAAAAAAATTATAAGATTTTTTCAGGGCATCTTTAATTACAGGATCTTTTGTTAGAGAATAATACATTCCCAAATGCCAGTGTGTTATACCGGTATAGCTTGCATCCGGTCCTGATGATTCTACAAAAAATCCTGCCTTATGTGCTCCTGTGGCAAAACGTTTTGCATATTCTCTGGAGAGTTCTTTGTAACGAGTCAATCCAGAGCCAATAGCAAAGTATTCATATATAAGAAGGTAGTGTGAAGATTGATTGCGACATGAAACCATCCCTTCAGGATACAATCTATCTATTATATGTCTAAGTCCTTGCGTCCATACTTCTCTTACTTTGACAGGCATTTCAGGTGCAGTTAAAGCAAATGCCGGAAGAGTTTTCTGTGCCAGAGGAAACGCCATATAGCCATTGTATGGATCAAGATCGGCATTGACGCCTCTCCAGGTTTCATCTTCTCCTAATGTCATGAGATCCCGCAAGCATGCGGCGGCAGCACGAAACAATAATTCTCTTTTCCCGTAATATGGATTTGCCGGGTGGTCAAACAAAGCAGCGCTTGCCATTTTCTCTGCTGCCGCGCTGATTTTGCGGGATGATGTACCGGCAAACAGACCATTTACGCTGTTCAGCCTATCACTTTTGTTTTCTGGAAAGTTTCTAGTTTCACGGTCTTGCCACGAGTCAAATGTTCCGCTCCAGTTGCTTTTTATATCAAGATTTTGACTTCGGAGAAGTGGATCAATACTTGTAAGCAAGCCGTCAAATCTATTGACAAGAAGCTGGTTGCGTATTGGTGTCCTTTTTAATTCTTCTTCTTTTTTTATCAAATCATATAGTAAGCTTTCAGTTTTTCCAATATTATTTTCGGATAGCAGCCAAGGTAATAAAGCATGAATTTGTTTCTGAAATTTCCAGTTGACGACAGTTCCGTCTTCTAATATTTCAACTGACGCTTTGATGGCAAGAGCAGTCTGTTTGTTATCGCATAATATAAACGGGAAACCGGACGCGTGAAAATTGAACTTATCTGGAAGCATAAGCTTATATACAGTTTTAGTTTCGTTGATTTTGTGTTTTTTTACAGTATTGTTATTCTTATCAATATCAAAGATTATTCTATCCGTGTCATCAAAAAGTTTTAACGGTCCTCCCTTTATTTGAAGCTCTTCCGCTCTCTCTGGAATATATACAGAGAATTCATGCAACATATTGTCCCATGGAGTAAATGCTCCATTCTGAAACGAGACACCATAACCAGCGCTAACAGGCAATTCCAATGAAACAGAGGATTTCTTTTCGCCAGATGTAATTCTTATCTGATGAATACCAATCTCTTTTAAAGGAATATTGATATCCGTTATTTTTTTACCTGCGATATCCGCCCCGCTAACCAGATAACACCACGATGACAGTCTTTCGTCTGGATCAAAACTTCTTATCATCAGGCGCTCTTCTTCTATGTTTGCTGTTGTTTTAATGTATAGCCGCGCTGTGGAATTTTCTTCATTATTGGAAATATACACAGTAACTGACGGGCGGGGGCATAGACCTTCAAGATAAACGTTTTTGCTTGCATTTTTCCCATATCCTACGCTTTCTGTAAAGCTTATCACTATCATAATAATTACTTTTAGAAAATCTTTTCCCCGCAAATAAATTGATTCATTTTTTAAGCTACGGATTTGTTGTTTATGCTTGTTCATCATTTATACCTTTTTCCTGTTCTTTTCTGTTAAATATCGTCATCCTACTAAGTCTGTCCATTAGGGGATTCCGTTTGTATGAACTTTCCATAACCAGGTGTCATTGCCTTCATTGTCATTTTGACTGACAGATTGACTGTGTCCATCCAGAAACCACATGTTTATTTTTCCTGCATGGCGTTTCCACAGGAATGGAGCCATCCACCATGCTGGTTTTCCATATACACTGTCTTTCATGAAATCGGAATCGAAAAACATAGGAGACCGGGAAGGACTCCTATAAAAACTGGCTCTTATACGCGGAAGGTCTGCTGTTCGTGATACATAGCTGTGTCCTAAGTGATCTCGGTTATATGCGAAAGTATTACCGCCTGAAGGGCATTGCTCCAGTTCAAGAACTCCACTCCGGCTTAAACTGGGTAATTTTTGGGATGCGTCCCACCAGTATTTTCCATCTTCTCCTGACCAATAATAATTGCGTAAGAGCAAAATCCCCCATATCGTATGACCTTCGGCGCTTACTGCGCCACTGAGCGGCAGGTAATCCCGGTTGTCATCTGTGTATTCATGCATCCCCATTCCAATCTGCCTGAAGTTTGACAGGCATGTAATGGCTTTTGCTTTTTCTCTGGCTTTGTTCAGAGAAGGAAGCAATATTGAAGTGAGAATCGCGATGATAGATATTACAATGAGCAGTTCTACTAAAGTGAAAATATTGAATGTCAACAGCTTGATTTCGACTGTATTCGTGGGTGATTCTTCATTGTTAAATCCATGCATATATGTTTTTTCAGTAATGTTACTTATCATTATCTTTCCCTTATGTCATAGAGTTTCCATCTTTATCTTCTAATCCCTTTTTTTGGGGGGATAATTTATTTTTATTAATAATCACAATTTATTCAATGCCGGTATTTTGTCTGCGTTATACAACTGTTGAGCCTGCCCGAAGGCGAGGATCACTGGTCCGAAAGCGTGATGATCGTTAAGTTTCCAGGAATGCGCGGCATAATCATCCACCGTACCATTGCCTGGTGCACAGCACCCTGAGCAGCAATTGAAAACCGAACCATCGACGGAAATATAGCCGAGCAGACCTTTCAGACCTTTAAGAAACATGTCAATATATTTATCTTTGTCCAGAAGTCCGTTTTTTAATCCACGTCCGATGGCGTAAAGCACCAATGCGGTTCCAGAGGTCTCGGGGTAGGTGGAATGATCTTCCATCGCCTGATGCAGCATTCCAGAGTCATCGAAACACACGGCACAGCCTTCTATAAGTTCATGATAAGCGGTGAGTATTCTGCCGTAACTCTGGTGCTCCCTCGGCAGGTCATACACCATTTCTGTGAGCGCGATGGCTGCCCAGCCGTTGCCCCTGCTCCAATGAGCTGGAGTTACCGTGTCCGGAGGCATGCCGAAGTTTATCGCCTGATGATACAGATTGCATGTTTTATCAAAAAGTATGTCATAGTGCTTGAGCATTTGAAAACAACTTTCCTCGATAAATTCTTGCCGTCCTGACGCCTGTCCTGTCCAAAGAAGAAAAGGGCAGACCCCGAATACAGTGTCAATCCAGAGAAAACCATGGCTTTTATCCTGCCAGTTGCCGCAAGGCATATCAAATATGCCGCGACTATCCCGTGATTGGAGACGGCAGAGGTTTTCCGCCTGGCGTTCCAGTATCGATACCGCTTCCGGCATCAGCCCCATTGCCGCCATGTATGCGGAGGCATTACCGCCATACCTGTAAACGTGCTCACCATAGAAGCCGCCGACTTTCTCCACTTTTCCTTCGATAAAAGGCTGAAGATGCGCCTTGATTTCAGACAATATAGCGGCATCATCTGTTATCACCGCCAAGCGCGCCATGCCGTGCAAACTCAATATACTGCTGTATTCGTCTAATGGATACAAATATATATGACGTTGCCATGCTATTCGTGCCACATCTGCGTAGTTTTCAATTAGCTTCATGGTTCATTTTACCTTTATTTATCGAGTATATTATCTTATGATTTATGTGATGTTTTTATTATATACCTATTATAGCAACTGTTCGGTGCGGCGGATGACTTCTTCACGTAATGGTGCGGAAAGATTACGGAAATATTCGCTGTAGCCGCCAATTTTAACCATTAGATGCGGATAATCATTTGGACAAATTGCGGCTTTTTTCAAGGTTTCCTGATCAGCTACGCTGACTTGTATCTGTAAGCCGTCCATGACGAAATATGACTTCAACAAGGCTTTGAGTTTTTCTCTATGTGCTTTGTCGGCAAAAATACTCCGTCCGAAACGCAGATTCAAAACCAGGGTGCCAATGCCCATTTTCTGCGGAATTCTGGTGCAGGATAGCAGCGTGGCGGTAGGTCCCTTGATGTCGGTACCTTGCATCGGACCGATGGAATCGACCAGCGGCGCACCGGAACGCCGTCCGTCCGGTGTCGCTCCTACATGCTCGCCAAAAGCGGCATAGGTTACAAACATGATCACCCCGGGAATAAAATAACCATTCCCGCGCCAACAGCGATATTGCGTGATCTCTTTGAATATAAATTTGCTCAGGCTGGCGGCAATATCATCCACCTCCGCGATGGCATTGCCGAATTTTGGTAATTTTTCGATTTGCAGCAGCTCTTTTTCATAACCGTGATAATCGCGCTCAAGCATTTCCAGTAAGGTTTCAGGAGACATTTTCAATTCTCCGTCGAATAGCTTTTTGACCGTAAGCAAAGCATTGATGGTGTTGGTCAGTCCGCCGACATTGATTACTCCGCCATTGTAACGCGCTCCACCTGCATTGTATTCAATGCCGCGTTCAATACAGTCGTCGACGAACAGCGAACGAATAAGCTGCGGGCGGGACAGCGCCATTTGTTGCTGATTCAAATTAACCTTGTCGATAGCTATTTTCAGCTGAATGGCAATCTCTTTTTTCAACATAGAGACAAAAACGGTATATGATTTACACTGGGGCAGAAGCCGCTGTAAAGCGTCCTCTAAAATTTCCAGCAGGTTGATGCCGCCATCAATAGACCCGATATTTGACATGCCCTGAAACATCAATTCAGTACAACCGCCGAAGGCGAAATCACGTGCGTCACATCCCTTGACTCCGGTGTGTTTGGGGATATTGGACAAGTACGTTTTTTCATTGTACAGAGCCGGATTCACGCCGCCGCTTTGCCAGTTGTCGAAGATAATATCCCAGAAATGATCGGGCATATCGGCATTGATACGGATACCGGCATTAGGACGGCGATAATTCTTCAGTGTCTCAAGGCAAAGCCTGGTCAATTCAGTATAACCGCTCTCGCCATTTTTCGCAATCCCGCCAAGAATCATATGCCAGCCGGAACAGGCGTCGGCGTTAGCCCAATGGGCTTCCAGCAGTATTTTTGCCTCTTTAACGTCAAGGGTTCCCGCGGCAATGTCGCGTTCAAAATATGGATACATGAACTGGTCAAAGCGTCCTGGCGAATCACAACCATCCAGATACCACATGAAATTATAAGAGACCATGGCTTCATAAAATGAAGTGGCGGGCTGGAGCGGAACATTTTTCAGCACGGCAATCAACCGTTGCAGTTCCGGGGTTTTCTGGAGCGAATTCAGATGCGCGACGCATTTGCCATGAAACATGATGATTGCATCCAAAGTCTCCTTGATCGCGTCGTAAAAATAAATTTTATTCTGATCTTTTTCATTTTTTCGACAAGCGGCGATCCTGACTGCATATTGTTGCAGACCTTCCCGTAAAACACGTTCATAGTTGATAATCGAATGAGTAAAACCATTACCGCCGATACGATATTTATTGGGAATCGGATTGCATTGCAGTTGACTGAGCTCTTCTACAACCCGGGACAGAATCAGTCGCTCACGGTCATTGGCGCAGCGGTCGGCAAAAGTCAAAAGACCATTGGGATTGCCACCCAGTGACGACGAATAATGAAAATGGATTTTTGCTTGCGGATTCAGATTCCATAATGATACATTTCCAGACGGGTAGAGCAATCCGCCGTCATATGCCGGTGCTTCAGCATGTTCGAAATAGCAGGAAAACGCATGGGCGTAACGATTGACGATCGGGGCGTTCTTATCTTTGAACAGTCCGGCGGCAAAATACTCTTCAAAACGGTTTAAGATAGTAGCTTCCAGTGATTGATTATTCATCGCTGATATTATCCATAAAAAATTAATATGTATTTGGTTGTACTATATTATAATGGTTGACTATAACTTATGCATGGATTATATTGTTATAAAATTGTATCTGATTGACTTTCTTAAAGGACTAGCAATGGAATTCAAACTGGAACGCAATCGCAACAAAACTCACTGGGCGGTGAAAGACATCTTCAAGCCCGGCAACAGTCGCATACGTGCCTTTACTCATAAAAACTATAAAATTGGCTTGCATACACATGAATTCATCGAGATCAATTTGGTTTCTTGCGGACAAGGCCGGCACTTTATAGAAGATAAAGTTATGACGGTTGAGCCGGGCAACGCCTTTGTGATCCCTCCCATGGTCGAACATGGGTATATTGACGATGGCGGTCTGGACGTCTGTCATATCCTGGTACATCCTGATTACATAGCTGAAAATCTGGAGCGCTTGCGCTGGATCGATGGCTATCTGACATTTTTTACGCTGGAACCGTATTTCCGTCAGCAGGGCGAATTTCGTCATGGACTTAAGTTGGAAGAATCCGCGTTAAGCGAGGCGCTGACGCTTTTTCAGAAAATAGAGCATGAGGGGCGTGAGCAGCAATCCAGTTCCGGATGGGCTCAGGAATGTAATATGTCGTTATTGATTATTACGCTCTGTCGCGCGCATGTCGCTTCTTTCGGAAAGAATACTTTTTCACCGGGCGAACATCCGCATATTAAAGCCGTGCTTGCCGCCATCAATCTGATCTCAAAGAAAAAGGCAGTGGGTGTTACGCTGAACGATCTGGCACGGGTTGCAGGACTGGAACGCAGTCATTTCTGTCGGGTCTTCCGTAAAGTTACAGGTATGACCGCGATGGAATTTGTTCGCCATGAGATGATAAAGGAAGCCAAGCGCCTGCTTTTGGAAAGTTCCTTGAATATCGGCGAGATCGCAATGGAACTGGGTTATTGCGACTCTGCGCATTTCTCCAAGAGTTTTCAGGCTGCCGTCGGTTGCAGCCCCTCAGCGTTGCGCCATAGCCGCTTTTGAGTAATCTCTATTGCTATCCCTGACGATGTTTATGGCGGGCGATAATGTGTTCCTGCAACTCAGGTTCGATCAATTTGAACAACTGCGAATAACCGGCCACGCGAACCGG
>JAFGXT010000037.1 GCA_016936495.1 Victivallales bacterium | reverse complement strand
TCACTCTGGCGTCATAAGGCAGTTTTACGGTCTCACCCGGTTTGACGCTTACTTTCTTATTCAGTCTTACTTCCGGCATCAGGTCAAGCTCGGTGAGGATGTATACATCCAGCTCGGTAGCTTCCTTTCCGGTATTGTGGATGACCAAATCGCCGTGAATCTGTTTCGCGCTGAAATCACCATGCGCTTCAAACTGAATTGCCGGAGCGCCTTTTACAAATCTGAAACGGGTATTGCCTCCGGTAAAGTCTCCGGGCGCGCTGGAAAACACCCAGGGTTGATTCCAGTCACGGCATATGCTCAGACTCCATACTCCGTCGGTAGTCTTGCGCCCCTGGGCAATGTTTTTTACCGGTGCTTTTATCTCGGTGATCCATTTGCCATCCTGCATGGAATGAGCTATCTCATATTTGCCGTTCCAGTTGGGGGGCTGCGGATATCCACCACGCACCGCGGTCAGATAAGCCACTGAGCCGATGGAATTAAACAAACACTGATAGCGTATGCCGCGAGCCTCTCCGGGAGTTGGATCGATGAATATCTCAGTGGCGTCGTCGTGTACTATCCGCTCATTATTGTCTTTGATATTTGCCGTGAGTCCGCCGACTTTCGGCAGTTCACTGATTATGGCAAAGTAGAAGGCGTCTTCGGTGGCGCCGATATATGAACGCACGGAACGCTCTTCCAAAATTCCCTGCAAATTGCTCACTCCGTCGAATCCGGCGGCGTCTTTCCACTCTTCAGGTGTGAACTTGCCGTCGATTGTCGGCGATTTTTCCATCAGTGGCACAATAAATTCATGATTTTTTACAGGTGCTGCAAAAACCGCCACCCCCAGCATGACCCCGGTCATGACTCCGATTAACTTAGACAACATATTTTTCTCCTGCTTTTGTTAAGAGTTTTTTTCTTTAATTTCCTGACCAATAGGTATTTGATTGTGTGCTACCCATGACGCGTAACTCTGGCTTGCCGATGGATTCAACATGTCCATCGGCAAAAAGAATATTCGCCGTATTCAAATGACAAGGGTTAATGGCATCCCTGTTTTGTGGCCATAGATTGCCATTATGGGATTGGCAAAATCTGCCACCATTGCTATTTGCTGGATCGTATGCACTATTGTTGCCGACATTGTCCACGGAATAGATGAGTCTCGACACCGATTTCACTCCTTGCAGTTTTTTAGGATGGTCAGTTCTATTGAACTTCGTACCATTAATGCCTATGGTCTGAAAGTAGCGCATTGCGCTGTCCCACGCTGAACTATAGGGATCGCGGTTAGTCCGCAAAATTTCATAGCGAGCACTTAGTCTATCGGTCGGGCATATCCATAGCAAGCCATTGCCGCCGACGTATTCCGCCAATACAGTCATCCAATGACCGCGCTGCGTCCGCGCTCCGGCGCTGTTATTATAATGCCATGCCGCCCAATTCCCATCAAAGTCATTGACGTAACTCATCGCCGCCGTACCAATCTGCTTCATCTGGTTTACGCAAGTGATGCGTTTACCCAGTTCCCGAGCACGTCCGAGGGTGGGCAGGAGCATTGACGCGAGGATGGCGATGATGGCTATCACTACGAGGAGTTCTATAAGAGTGAATTTGTGTACTAACTTCATTTTCCTTTCTCCGTATTTGTTATATGTTTTGTAAAACTTTATGTGAACGCATTATGAATTCCGGCTTAATATAGATTATTTTCTCATCAGGCTGTTCAAGAATATCGAAAGCCTTTTCCCAAATTTGCTCGAAACATGGGTCAAAGGATGAAAATTCATGCCCCTGCTGGCGTGAATGATGCTGATTAAAAACTCCGACCAGCTCCATATCCGCTACCGATGGACAGTTCAGCCGGAAATATTCGGCAATGTAATCGCTATGGGCGAACATGGCGGAGGCTCCCGACTTTCTCAGTCTGGCGTCCACGTCTGCGGCATTTTTCCCCAATTCTTCAACCGATATATGAGCCAGCCGCAGACCTGGGATAGAGCCAACCATGGCGAGTGCTCTTTGCATATGTTCCATAGTGTGCGGAAAAGGCGGATTATTATTATGGGCAACGGCTATGGTCTTGTGCCCCGCCTCTATCAGAAAATTCAAAGCTTTGGCATAAGTGGCGATATAATCGATAAGTACCGCGCGCCCCTCCGGTAACCTTGGAAACCATTCCCAGCGGTTGCAAAAACAGAACGGAGTTTTTCTCACAAGAGACATAAGCTCATCAAGGTCAAATCCTCTGACGGCGACATCTATGAGTATGCCGTGCGGATTCACCATCATAATATCCTTTACGGTTTGCTTCCAGTCAGTGCGGAAATTCACACATCCGACCATGGGAACCACGCGCCTGTCGGCGGCGATCTGAAACAGCGGTTCAAAATAATCCTCGATATCGTTTCTGCCGTAACTGGTGATGAGTCCGATGAGTTTTGAGCCGGAAAATTTCAAATCAGGATTGACGAAAGTCCCGCTACCATGCTTCTGTACCACAAACCCGTCATCCTCAAGCTGACGGAAACAGCTCTGAACCAGCCCTATACTGGTCTTGAAGCGGCGCGACAATTCGCGCAAACTGGGTAAACGCTGTCCCGGATTCAGCTCTCCGGAAGTTATTTTCTCGCGGATATGTTCCAGTAAGTCGTGAGAGCGTATTGACTTAGTTTTCAGATTCACAGATGAGATTTCCTTTTTTGAATATCAAACACTTTAATACACTTCCCATTTTACAACACTTTAATACACTTGTCAAGCCCCTGCTGTAAATTAAATGTGAATTTCGCGTTGATTTAATTTCCGCTTCGGGAGGGGGGCGGTATTGTTGCGTTGATTTCTTGAAAAGCTTTGAACCCGGCTGTATCTTAAGCAAATTAAATGAATCAGCGGAAATACTTATGTTGCGATTTATATTATCAGTTTTCATATTGATGCTTTCTTTGACCTGTCTAGCGGTAAAGAAGGAATCATTGGAACGTCTGCGCGTAAGAGCTCGTGCCGGAAACGTCCGGGCGGAACTTGAACTCGGGAACCGTTATTTTTACGGCGACGCGGGACAGGTTAATTATACTCTGGCGGCACGGTGGTATCGGCGTGCCGCGTTGCAGGGCAATCCTGTGGCGCAGTTTAATATGGGGGTATGCCATGAGTTGGGATTGGGGGTGGATAAGAGTCGTTTTCATGCTTTTCAATGGTATACAAAAGCCGGAGCGGCAGGAGTAAAACCCGCGCTTTTGAACATGGCGATAGTGTATATGAACGGTTTGCCAGCGGAAGAGGGGGATGAGCCCACGCCTCCGGTTTATCCTGACCGCGAAAAGGCTTTTCAGCTTCTCGAAACGCTCCGGCGCGACGGCTTTGTGCCCGCCAGTAGAGTGCTTGCCAACTGGTATTTGTCCATTAATGCCGACGCCCGGATGGATTCCGATCTGAAAACCGCGTTCGAGCTTGCCACTTACGCTGCTGAGCAGGGGGATACCGAGGCGATGCGCATATTGGCGGATTGTTATCATGGCGGAGTGGGGTGTGAACCGGACGAGACAAAGATGTTTGAATGGTTGAATAGAGCCGCCGAGCGTGGCGATATAGAGGCGGTGGCAAAACTTGCTTATTGCTATGAATACGGTAATGGCTGTCGTCCGGATGGTAAACAGGCGTACCAGTTTTACGAGCAGGCGGCTCGTGCCGGGATGCCTATGGCTATGGCGCGCATGGGAGATTATTATTGCGCTGGAGAGTTTGTAGAGCAGAGCCTCCGGCGTGGAATCGAATGGTATGAGCTCGCGGCGGAAAAGAATAATTCCTATGCCTTGTTTAAACTCGGGGTGTTTTATGCCGACGGAATAGGGTTTGAGAAAGATGTCCAGCGGGCGGCAAAACTTTTTTTTCAGGCGGCAAAGCTGGGCAATGTCCATGCGCAGTACAATATAGCATTGTATTTTATGGAGGGCAGGGGGATGCCCGCTGATCCCTCCGCCGCAGTGTTCTGGTTCGGTCAGGCCGCCGCCGCGAACGATCCCAGAGCCCAGAAACAGTTGGCATTCTGTTATTTCAAAGGCGTGGGAACCGCCAAGGATGAAGGCAAAGGGCTTGAGTGGTTGGGGCGTGCCGCAGCCAACGGCGATCAGGAAGCTATGAAATGGTTGAATTTTTAATATAATCTGAGAAAATGAATCAAATGAAGCAGTCAGTTTTACATACGAAAATCTATGCCGTACGCCATGGCGAGACGCTTTGGAATCTGTGTGGTAAGCAACAGGGCCACGCTGATAGCCCGCTGTCAGAACGCGGCATAGCTCAGGCGGAAGCTCTCGCACAGAGCTTGAGCGGAAGAAATATCAGCGCCATCTACTCCAGTGATCTCGGACGTGCGGTACAGACCGCGGAGATCATCGCAGCACGGTTGGAGCTGGATGTTCAGACCGACGCCCGGTTGCGCGAACGGCATCTTGGTGTACTTCAGGAGATAAGTAAAACTCAGTTCGCGCAGAGCCATCCCGAAGAAAGCCGTATGTATAACAGCGGCGATCCAGATTATATCATTCCCGGTGGCGAAAGCGCCCGGCAACGTTATGAACGTTGTGTGTCCTGCATTCAGGAACTGGCTGTGCGGCATCATGGACAAAATATTCTGATTGTGGCTCATGGCGGAACTTTGTCAAGTCTTTTTTATCGTACTCTCCAGCTTTCCCTGGAAACTCCCCGTCGCTTCATGGTGCCTAATGCGGCATTGAATTGCGTGGATATTTCTCCGCACGGGGATTGGACCTTGGAGCTCTGGGGGGAAGTCTCTCCCCTGTTCCGTATTGAAGAGAAAGTGTAACGGCTGATACTTCAGTCAGTCCTATTTTACCACCCGGACATATTCGAACTTCCTGAGCCGGAATAGGTATCAACCGGATTATTTTATTTATTACATTTTTTGTGGCTCCGCGCCGGAGAGGCGCGGGTTACAGGCTTTGCGCCAGGTCTATGGCGCGGCGTGCTTCGTCTTTGATCTTTCCCCAGTTTTTGCTTTCTATAAGCTCGCAACTGGCTATCCATTCCACGCTGACCGCCGCTACAAAGGGCACACGTAGATATTTTTTGATCTTCAATTCATCGATGCCGCCACGGGCGAAAATCTCTATCGGCAGGTGATCGAAGGGTTCGATAATCGATAACAGATGTTCCACTCCGCCGGAAGTTTCCGCTGGAAAATAATGAAAATCAACGATTCCGTTGTTGAGGATCGTCAACACATCCGTGCAGGTACTGACGCCGGGAAGATAAGTGATATTGCGCTTACAGGCTTCCTTCATGGTTTCAACACAGGTGCCAGGGGAAATAGCGAATCTTGCCTGCGCGTCAAAAGCTCGCAAAAATTGATCGCGGTTCAGGATGTTGCCCGCGCCAATATGAAAATCAGGGAAACGACAGGCTATTTCACGTATCGCCTTGGAATCGGAAAAGCGACGGAAAACGATTTCCAGCGCGGGCAGCCCCGCATCGCATAGTGCTTCCGCCACATTCAAGGCGTCATTGACGTCCAGATTCTTCATTTTTAGAAGCGGTATGATCTTAAATTGACGAAGATGTGAAAGCATTTTGCATCCCTTTCCATTTTTTTGATTGACAGATACGCCCCGCCGCGTTTTACATTTCCATATTCCCCGCTATATTACAGACGGAGCCCTGTTTATAATATAATCTTAAAATTTGAAATTAAAAGTTTAAATATTCAATCGGAGAAAAATAGATGAAAGTTTTAGTTGTCGGCAATGGCGGACGTGAGCACGTATTATGCTGGAAGATGGCACAATCGAATAAAGTGGATCAGGTGTTCTGCGCCCCCGGTAACGCCGGTATCGCCAGGCATGCCCAATGCGTTGATATTCCGGTATCCGACCTTGAAGGACTTGCCGATTTTGCTGAACAAAACGGCGTAGCCCTGACCATTGCGGGTCCGGAAGCTCCTTTGTGCGATGGTATTGTCGATGTATTCAAAGCGCGTGGCTTGAAGATTTTCGGGCCGGACAAGGCATCAGCGCGACTTGAAGGCAGTAAGATATTCGCCAAAGATTTTATGAACAAATATAATATTCCCACCGCCGCTTCTGAGACTTTTACCGAGGAAACTCCCGCAGTGGCTTTTGTCAATGAGCAATTTGACAAAGGCGCGGCGGGTATCGTTATCAAGGCCGATGGGCTGGCGGCGGGCAAAGGCGTAATCGTCGCGCTCCGGCGCGAGGAAGCCATTGACGGTATCAAACAGTGTTTCGGTGGCGCGTTCGGGGATGCCGGTAAAGAGATATTGGTAGAAGAATGTCTGTTCGGCGAAGAAGCGTCGATTCTGGCGCTGTGCGATGGCAAAACCATTATGCCGCTGGCGTCGTCTCAGGATCATAAGCGTGTCGGCGACGGCGACGCGGGGCCAAATACCGGCGGTATGGGCGCGTACTCACCCGCTCCGGTGGTGGATGAAGCGGTTAT
>JAFGXT010000396.1 GCA_016936495.1 Victivallales bacterium | reverse complement strand
ATTAGTTCGCTATGCAACATTTTTGATGCATGAAAATCTGCCCAGACCAGGTTTATGCCTTGGGAATGTCTGTCGCCAACTTTTGTATAATCGGAAGTATCTGGTCTGTTTAAGTAATAAAGATAATATTCATTGGTATATTTGTCCGTGGTATCTCCGCAAAAGGCAGAGACCGAAGGCTTGTTAACGCTGTTTAATTTTTTTCTTGATAAATTGTCAGTGCCAAAATATGTTCTATTCCATCCGTATCCGCCTTCCCAGTATTTGAATACAGTAAATTTCTTTTTGTATGAAGCGCAAACATAAGCTCCTCCGCGTAAATCTGTATCATAGCAATCTGTAATTGTTTTATTCGGAACAATATAAGGGGCTATTTCCAATTTCCATCTCGTTGGCAGACTTGATTCTGACGCAGTCGGCATCCAATTGTTATAATCGTTTACATATAATGCAGTAGCTCCTCCAATCTGTTTTAGACTGGACAGGCATCTGATCTCCTTTGCTTTATCTCTTGCGGTGTTCAATGCCGGCAGCAACATGCTTGCGAGGATAGCAATGATGGCTATCACGACAAGGAGCTCGATAAGTGTAAATTTGTTACGCATTGTTTTCTCCTGTTTTAATGTTTAAATTTGGAATTGTTTTGAGCGATGTCTGGCGGGTTGTATGTCTCTTATCATCTTCTAAAAATCTCCTTGATTTGACTTTTAATATTTTTGCGACAGCTTGTTTACCAAGGTCTGACGTTTTGGTTGACGATAATATCATAATACGAATCTTCCGTTTGCTCTTGATAATAATCAGCAATCGCGTCAGGATTCATAAAAACGGCGTTTTCCGTCAGATGTTTGATCGGAGAACCAGCGTCCTCGATCATTTCAATCAAACGTGTGATACGTTTCTCAACCAGCGTCTTAAAAGGATTGACGATTACCCCAAGAACGGATTCGTGTCTGATGTAATTACAAGGCAATGTATAGCTGTATATAAAATTAGGAATCGTATTCAGCCGTCCGGATTTATAAAGATTAATGTATTGAATTGGTACTGTACTGGAAGCGGAAAAAATGCAATCGTATTTTTCACGCTTCAGCATTGCCTCAAAGTCAGAGAAAGAAGACGGGCTCTCTATACTGTCCAGCAAAATGCCATATTCGTTCGCCACCATTTCCATTTCCATGGCGAACTCACCTCTATACCAACCTGAAGAAAACATTGCTACTTTTTTAAAGCCTTTTTGTTGCAGTAATTCAAAAGCTTCCCTAAAGGCGGATGCATAACCGATGTTATAAATATTATATTCCGATGTGCCACGGAAACTTTGTAGAATCGGATACGACGCCAGTATATTTTTTAAGTGTGTGCCTGGGTTTAAACACAGATTGTAAATAATTCCGTCAGTCTGACGGTTTATGAGATTTTCAAGACATTTCTGTTCTGCCTTCTGATCATATAAACTAGTGGAAATTATCAATTGATAATCATGTTTCAATGCTTCTTCAAGAAGCTTTTGCGCGTAAAAACTTGAATACGTTTCGGCAATCATGCCGATGACAAGTCCAAGAGTCTGACTCCTGCCGCTTTTCAATGCCCGCGCCGTTGAAGAAGGACGATAGTTTAATTCTTTTACCACCGCGTCTATCTTCTCCTTGGTGGCACTTGCAATTCTGGCTGACAAAGGATGATTGTTTAAATGCATAGAGACCAGAGATGTAGAAACCCCGGCTTGCTTTGCTATTGTTTTCAGTGTTGTACGCATAATTTTTTTATCTTTGTTGAATCGTTTCAACTACTATTCAACAAATATAACTTTACTTTTTTAAAATGTCAATAGCATGACAAAAAATATTTTTGGTAAACTTGGAAAAACGTACAAACTTGCAATGTGTAAATTAAAAATAATTAAATAAAATTTGATATATTGCCATAAGCTGTATTGATAAACGAACAGAATTATAATATATTAGAGTGTCAACGCCGCTCTTTTTATTAGGAGAGACGTTTTAATATATGTTTTTAATGAAATGACTGGTTGCGGGCAACGGGTTATCTCGAGTGGATTTATGTATTTCCGGTTGTGAGGTTTACATATAAGTCGGAGTGATTTTATATTCATAAAATAAGATCAAACTTAACCGGCAGAGAGTAGAGTCGCAATAATATCATCAAAAGATAGTTCATATCTTCGGACTGAAATATTCCGGGAAGTATCATAGTTTTATCCGCTTGAAGTACCTTTTCCGCACGGGGTATTGGTATACATGCAGCAATTGGATCTTGATATGGCGGGGGAACCCGGCGAAGCAGCGGGGCACGGCGGTCATAGCGACGGTCGGCTGGTTGCGGGAGAGCCGCTCGCCGCCCGTATGCGCCCGGAAACTCTGGACGAATACGCCGGACAGAAGCATATTCTGGCCGAAGGCAAGCTGTTGCGCCGCGCCATCGACGCGGATCAATTTACCTCTATCATTCTTTCCGGACCTCCGGGTATCGGCAAAACCAGTCTTTCGGAGTTGATTGCAAAACGTACTGATTCTGAATTTGTCAGGTTGTCAGGAGTGAGCTCCACCGTCGCCGACGTCCGCAGGGAAATAGGCTATGCCATTCAACGCAAGCGGATCTCGGGCAGAAACACCATACTGTTTATTGACGAGATCCACCGTTTCAGCAAATCCCAGCAGGATGTGCTGTTGCCGGATGTGGAAAGTGGCAATGTGAGACTGGTGGGAGCTACTACGGAAAATCCATTTTTTTACGTGATCGGACCATTGGTGTCCAGATCGCTCCTGTTTCAACTTGAGGCGTTGAGCAACAGTGATATACAAGCGCTGCTGTTCAGAGCATGTTCTGATAAGCGCGGTTTTCCCAACCGGAAGATCGAGCTGGACGTGAAGGCGGCGGAATTTCTGGCGGACATCTGTGAAGGAGACGCGAGAAAATCCCTTAACGCCTTGGAACTGGCAGTTTTAACCACTGACCCGGATGACGCTGGCGTTACCCGGATAAGTGTTGAAATTGCCGAGGCGTCGATTCAAAAACGGGCATTGAGTTATGGCGACGACGGCCACTACGATACGGCCAGCGCATTCATAAAAAGTATGCGCGGCAGCGATCCGGACGCGGCGGTCTACTGGCTGGCAAAAATGCTTCATGCCGGTGAGGACATAAATTTTATTGCCCGTAGAATTGTTATTTTCGCATCGGAAGATGTAGGCAACGCCGATCCGCGCGCTTTGAGCGTGGCGGTGAACGCGATGCAGGCCGTGCAGATGATAGGCATGCCTGAAGCCAGAATAATCCTGGCTCAGGCGGTAACTTATTGTGCCACGGCGCCCAAGAGCAACGCGTCCTATGCCGCGGTCGACGCCGCGCTGGAAGACATACGCAAACAGCGGGTACAGCCTGTACCACTGCACTTGCGGGACAGTCATTCCGGCGGCTCGAAGCAGCTTGGACATGGAGATGGATATAAGTATCCACACAATTATGACGGGGCAATCGTCCGTCAAGATTATATGGGAGTTGAAAAAAGGTACTATAATCCGGTTCAATCCGGATATGAAGTCAAAATCGGAGAACGGCTCGAATACTGGAAACAGTGTCGAGGCGACGGAAACGAGGACGGCAATGGCAGAAAATGAGAAACAAGCGCTTAGAAAGCATGTACTTAAGGTCAGAAAGGCATTAGACAGTGTTTTTCATGAACAGGCGGACAGGCTTATCTGCGCAAGACTTCTCGAACTGCCGGAGCTGAGATCGTCTCAGTGCGTCGGGGCATATGTTTCGGACGGGACGGAACCGGATTTGACGGTGTTCTTTGAGAAATTCATGTTGTCGCAGGGAAAACTTTTTCTGCCCCGTTCCAGTTTACATTCAGGGGGACTTGAATACGGAATGGCTCAGATAGACACTTTGGACAACGGGCTCGTCGATGGAGCTTACGGCATTCCCGAACCCGGGAAACACTGTCGCGAGGCTAACGACGATGAGTTGAATAAGATGTTGTGGCTGGTACCCGGAGTCGCGTTTGATGACCAGGGACGACGTTTAGGTCGTGGCAAAGGCTTTTACGATCGTCTCCTCAATAGCGGCAGCGGGATTAAAATAGGCATTTTTTATGAATGCCAGAAAACAGACACGGTACCGGTGGAAACACATGACCAGTTGCTTGACGTGATAATCACGGAAGAGCGGACGTACCGTACTAAACAATAACAACGGAGATATTTTTATATGCTGTGGTATATAGTAACAGGAGTAGTATCGGCTCTGGTCGGATTTGTCGGTTGCGCGATGCTGATGAAAGCACGCCGTTCGTCGGCGGCTCACGCGGCGGACAGGATTCGCGAGGAAGCCCAGAAAGAAGCAGAACACATTATGCGCGAGGCGAAAGTAGCCGCCAAAAGCGAAGTGTTGAAAATAAAAGAAGAAGCCGAAGAGGAACTCAAACCGCGCCGCAAGGAACAGCTCGCCAATGAGAAACGCCTGGCTCAGCGCGAGGAAAACCTTGATAAACGCGCCGATATTCTCGAAAACCGCATGCGTCAGCTCGATACCAAAGAATCAGAGCTCGATTCCCTGCGGGAACGTCTCAAAGAAAAACATGAGGAACTTCAGGCGCAGATATCACGGCAGATCGATGAACTTGAACGCATCGCTATGCTTGACCGTGAATCCGCCAAAAATATTCTTCTGGAAAAACTCAAGGGTGAAGTAAAGACCGAATCCGGTCTCCTTATCCGCGATATTCTAGAAGAAGCCAAACAGAAATCCGAACGTGAAGCTCAACGCATTCTCACTTATGCAATTCAACGTTACGCCTCGGATTGCACCTATGAACGCACCACCGCCACCATTCCGTTACCCAGTGACGAGATGAAAGGCCGTATCATCGGGCGTGAAGGACGCAATATCCGCGCACTTGAAGCCGCCACCGGCGTAAGCATACTCATCGATGACACCCCGGAAGCGGTGGTCATCTCATGCTTTGACCCAATCCGCAAGGAAGTCGCCCGTCAGTTGCTCGAACGTCTTATTTCTGACGGACGCATCCACCCGACCCGTATCGAAGATATGGTCAAAAAGATTGAAAAAGAACTCGAAGAGGAGCTCTATTCCACCGGAGAAGCGGCGGTACTCGAAACCGGCATCCAGGGCGTGGCCCCGCAAGTCATCAAACTGCTTGGCAGACTCAAATATCGCTACAGTTTCTCTCAGAATGTACTCAAGCATTCATTGGAAACCGCTTATTTTATGGGCATCATCGCCGCAGAACTCGGGCTTGATGAACAGAAGGCCAAGCGTATCGGATTGTTCCATGACATCGGTAAAGCGGTCGATCATGAAGTCGAAGGCTCACACGCGGCTATCGGCGCGGACATCCTACGCCGTCATAACGAAGCCAAAGACGTCATCAACGCGGTCGCCGCGCATCATGGCGAAGTCGAGCCCACCAGTATTTACGGCAGCCTCATCAACGCCTGCGACGCCCTCAGTGCTTCCCGCCCCGGCGCCAGAAGCGAGACTACCGAGTTGTACCTCAAACGCCTGGAGCAGCTGGAAGAAATATCCAGCAGCTTTGATGGTGTGGAAAGCTGTTTTGCCCTTCAGGCCGGACGTGAAGTACGCGTAATTGTTACGCCCGATAAGATCGATGAAGGTACGGCGATGGTTCTTGCCAGAGACATCTGTAACCGCATTGAAAAAGAAATGAACTATCCTGGACAGATCAAGGTCGCGGTTATCCGCGAAACCCGTTCTGTCGAATACGCCAAGTAACAGGCAGTTCCGTAATACTTACGACAACGCCGCCGCGCTCCGTCAACCCCGGACGCGGCGGTTTTCACGCCTGTACGCCCGACTTGTTTAGTTTAAGAAATTATGGAATTGTCACAGAATAAACTATCAAATTTCGTGTTCCTCAGACCGCCTGACCCGCCGAAAGCTCATTACATACCTATGGAGATGCACCTCACTGCCGCCCCCATCAATCAACTCGTAATATTCACAAACTCTTCGAGAGGTTATTGTGCTCCATTTCCCAAGAGCACAATTGTCGCAATAATGCGACATCTTTTTGCTTAATGCCATTACTCATGACAAAGACAACAGGGTATAAATGCCTGTCTTTTGGAATAAAGCTATTTATCACGGCTCGGCACTACATTATTGCCCATGACTTACTCTACAGATGTCTCAACATTGCGACACCTAAAAAACAACAAACCCGCAATAATGTCGCAATATTGCAACATACACCCAAATAACAACTCAACAAAATATAAACCTCAAGCAACTAGTCTTCAATGACTTATGCAACACAACAACGAGGTTGGCATTAATAGTGCTATATTGTATCTTGAAAAGATGAATATAAGGATGATGCATGAAAATAGCGCTGACGATTTTTAATGAACGAGTCGCCCCGGTTTTCGATGTGGCTTGCAGATTAATGGTTTTGGAAATCGAAGACGGACGGGTCATTAAAGAAACGACAATGACCTTACCTGACAAATCTCCGGATGAAAAAATCATGTTGTTGCGGCAATCCGGGATCAAGCAACTCATTTGTGGTGCTATTTCCTGTCAGGCACAGGCGGAATTGGAGCAATATGGCATTAAAACTTATGCGTTCATTGCCGGTGATCGCCGGGAAATAATCACAGCCTGGCTGAATAAACAACTGGAAAAAGGTGAGTTTGCCATGCCAGGTTGCGGCAAACGGCGAAAATGCTGTCGGCGACGGAATCAAATTTAAATTACAAAACAATTAACAAATGGGGCGGTATTCCGCCTGTATGGAGATGAATATGAAAATAGCAGTGAGTACGACAGGGAATTCTTTGGATGCTGAATTGGATCAACGTTTTGGCAGGGCGCCGCGTTTTTTGATTGTTGATACAGATAGCGGAAATGTTGACGTGGTCGATAATGTTCAAAATCTTAACGCGGCTCAGGGCGCGGGAATCCAATCGGCAATGACCATAGCCGGAACCGGAGCGCAAGCCGTAATAACCGGACATTGCGGTCCCAAAGCCTTCCGCGTGTTGTCTGAAGCGGGAATAAAAATCTATAATACTGAAGCGAAAACGGTTAGAGAAGCGATAACACTCTATTCCGATGGAAAATTGAACGCCGCCGACAACGCGGATGTTGAAGGTCATTGGTTATGATTCAAATCATATACCAATTGATGAATTTTCACAAGGAGATATCATGAAAATAGCAGTAGCCTCCGGCAAAGGAGGAACAGGAAAAACTACGGTTTCACTGGCTTTGGCGAGCGTTGCCGGCACTGATGCGCTGTTAATGGATTGCGATGTGGAGGAACCTAACTGCCATTTATTTATATCCACCGAACAACAGCGCGAAAAAGTATATGGGCTTATGCCGGTTATAGATAAAGCACTGTGCACCAGTTGCGGCAAATGCGGGAAAATATGCCAGTTCAACGCGATTGCGGTTTTAGGGGATAATGTTTTATTGTTTCCTGAATTATGTCATGGCTGCGGCGGTTGCGTCAGAGTGTGTCCGACCGGTGCGTTGAAAGAGGTCGATAAAGAAATCGGAGAGATCGGGGGTTGCCGTAAAGATGATTTGTCATTAATCGACGGGCATTTGTCGATCGGTCAGGCGATGTCCCCGCCACTGATCAGAGCGGTGAAAAATCACGGTGGCAAGGAAAAATATATTATTGTTGATTGTCCTCCGGGAACTTCATGCCCGATGGTAACCGCCGTCAGAGACGCGGATTTTGTATTGCTGGTCACGGAACCGACGCCGTTCGGACTACATGATTTAACTCTGGCTGTAGATACCTTACGGGAACTCAAGCTGCCAATGGGGGTGATTATCAACCGGGCTGACAGTGGCGATGATAAGGTCAAGGCGTATTGTAAGGCGGAAGGTATTCCGGTGATGCTGGAAATACCTCACCGGCGGGATATCGCCACGGCTTATTCTCGGGGTGAGATCATGTTGCAGGCGGCACCGGAGTTGAGTTTGATGTTCCGGAAATTACTTAAAGACGTCGAAAATCGTGTATCAGAGGTGAAAAAATGAAAGAATTAGTCATAATCAGCGGTAAGGGCGGGACAGGTAAAACCAGTATTACCGCATCGTTTGCCGCTCTCGCCGGTAATGCGGTTCTTGCAGATTGTGATGTTGACGCCGCTGATCTGCATCTGTTACTGAAACCGGAAATAAAAAATCAACATGAATTTATTTGCGGAAGAGAAGCGATAATCAATCAGGAACAGTGTACCAATTGCGGCTTGTGTAACAGTCTTTGCCGTTTTGACGCCATCAAAGTTTCTGACGGAAAAGTCATAATAGATCCATATTCATGTGAAGGCTGTGGAGTATGCGTGCATTTCTGTCCGGCACAGGCAATCGAGTTTCCCGAACGTCTGTGCGGTGAATGGTATGAGTCGAATACACGTTATGGAAAGATGATTCACGCAAAGCTGGCGCCGGCGGCTGAAAACTCAGGCAAACTGGTGGCGCAGGTACGTCAGGCGGCACGCGAAAGCGCGGAAAAACAAAGTGGCAAGCTGATTCTGGTTGACGGCCCTCCGGGCATCGGGTGTCCAGTAATCGCTTCAATAACCGGAGCAATAGCAATTCTGGTTATTTCGGAGCCGACCGTTTCTGGAGAACATGATTTGGAACGGGTTTTGAAGTTGGCAAAACATTTTGATGTTCCAGCAATGGTCTGCGTCAATAAATGGGATATCAACCCTGAAGCGGCGGAACGCATTGAACAGAAGGCTGTAGCTTGCGGAGCAAAAGCCGTTGGTCGGATTCCGTATGACGAGACTTTTACCCAGTCACAGATTCGTGGACAACTGGTAGTTGATTTTCCTGCATCTATCGCGGCGCAGGATATTTCAAAACTATGGAATGAAATATCTCAGATGATATAACACTATTGCGGTATACTTTGAATGGCAAGAAATTTAATATTTCAAGCGTTTAAAGTATAACACCCCAGAAAAAATTAATTAATAACTAAAAAACAACTAAATCAGGAACAGAACATTATGAAAATCGCACTTCCTTTAGCTGAAGGTAAACTCTGCATGCATTTCGGTCATTGCCAGCAATTTGCGCTAGTCGACGTTGATGATGCGACCCGCACAATTACCGGTAAAACGCTCGAAACTCCTCCTCCCCACGAACCCGGCGTATTGCCGAAATGGCTGGCGGAAAAAGGCGTTAACTGCATTATCGCCGGTGGTATGGGACAACGTGCTCAGCAGCTTTTTGTCGGCAACGGGATCGCCGTGGTCGTCGGCGCTCCGGTAGAAGAACCGGAGACACTGGTAAACAGTTATCTGTCCGGGACTTTGGTGTCCGGAGCAAACGCCTGCGACCATTAAAACGTGAATCCTTCCGGAAAAAATATCCATCCGCATCCGCACTGCCTGCTCTGTGGCAATCACAATCCATGGAGCTTGCAGTTGCAGTTCAAAGCAAGTGATGACGGCGAAGTTACCGCTATATTCAAAGGAAGTTATCTCCTGCAAGGTTATAATGGTATATTGCATGGAGGTGTGATTGCGTCGCTGTTGGATTCGGCAATGACCAATTGCTTATTTCAACAAGGCATCAATGCCGTTACCGGCGAATTGAATGTGCGTTACCGTCACTCGATCCCTTGTAATGCTGCACTGGAACTGCGCGCGCGGGTGGCAAGTGAAATCCCCCCTCTGTTCCGCATGAAAGCGGAATTGTTGATGAATGGCAAAGTAATGGCTCACGCCACCGCGAAATTCATGCAACTCTCATCGCTTCCAAAAACAGAATATATCTGACTTAAAACTGACAAAAATCTACAAAACAGACCACACTCCAACCTTACTCCTCCGACAATATCGAACACTTTTCAGCTGTAGAAACTTCAGTCAACGAAAAATAAAAATGTAATAATGTGTAGGTTTGACCCCGGTTTTTTCCCGTTTTTTTACCAATTGCGCTCTTGATTTTCATTGTTTATCATGTATATATACACTATATACAGTAAATAAAAAAATAGAGCACACGCATTAATGAATGAGAAGTTACCATTATACGAAAAACTTATCTGTGACATCAAGACCAAGATAGAACGGGGCGTATACCGTACCGGCGAAAAAGTCGATTCTCTGAATCAGTTGTGTCAGCGTTACGGGGTCAGTAAAATCACCGCGATCCGCGCTATAGATGAACTTCAAACACTGGGACTGTTGCGTAAAGTCGCAGGGCGTGGCACCTTTGTTACCGGTATGCGTTATGAAGAACAGGAGCTTACCGGCTATCCGGAACTTAAAAGTATTATTCTATTCTCTAAAGGTTTTATAGAACACAGCGCGGATAGCAATTTTGCCAAGCAGATTTATAATAGCATCGTTTCCACCGCTTATGAGCTGAACGTGGACGTACGGGTTGAACATATCAGTGAATCTGAACTTTACGGTTCCACCCGGATCCCATTTACTCCTAAACCCGAAGAGGGTGTGATCGCTCTCGCCCGGGACACGGTCATACCCATGCTATATTTGTTTACCGATCCCAACTGCCGCAGAGTATTGGTGGACACCTCCGTCGCCGGTGTGCCTAACGTTTTGACCGACAACTATGACGGCGTCAGGCAGATGCTTGAATATTTGCAATCACTGGGTCATGAACATATACTTTTTGCAGCGCGGTTTGCGGATGGGCAGAATTTCGTCAATGAAAATGAACGTCTTGAGGCATTTATTAATTTGAGTGCTCATTTTAATATACGTGGTCGTTTTGTGACTTCCGGCAATTTTGAGGATATATTTAAGATTCTGCGTCAGGATGACCGTCCTACCGCGATATTTTTTTCGCGCGATGATCCCGCGATAAAGTTGGCGACGGATCTTAGAGAGCGCGGTATTGATGTGCCGGGGGACGTCTCCATTGCCGGATATGATGACTATGCCACCCGCGGTTATGAGTTGTCTACGCATACTACGGTGAAGGTGGATACCGCGCAGCTCGGGCGCAGTGCTGTTAACCAGCTTCGCAAAGCAGTGGATACTTTGTCGCGCGTGCCGCTTACGCGCCGGGTTAAATCACATCTTATCATACGCAAAAGCTGTGCTCCGCCTTCGGGTACGGACGCGCTTGACATATAATTTCCCAATAATAAAACATCACACAGGAGCAACACCATTATCATGGAAAAACTCAGATTCAGACAGATTCACCTCGATTTCCACACGTCCCCGGATATTCCCGGAATCGGAGCGAAATTCGACAAAAAGCATTGGCAGGAAAACCTGAAAAAGGCGCACGTTGATTCGATCACCTGCTTTTCCTCATGTCATCATGGATGGAGCTATCACCCGACCAAAGTTGGAAAGATGCATCCGGAATTAAGCTTTAATCTTTTGCGCGAGCAAATGGACGCTTGCAAGGAAATCGACGTCAATGTCCCGGTATATCTCACTGCAGGAGTGAACAACGTAGCTTCCGACATGCACCCGGAATGGCGGTCAATAAACCCGGAAGGCAGATACTTGGGCTGGACTCCTAATCCGCTTACCCCCGGCTTTCACAAAATGTGTTTTAATACGCCATATCTGGACTATCTGTGCGATATGATTCGCGAGACCGCGCAGATGTTCCCGGAAGCCGATGGTATCTTTCTTGACATTATTAATCAGGGACAATGCTGTTGCCCCTGGTGTATGAAAAGCATGGATAAAGGTGGATTTGACGCCGAAAAGCCTGAAGATCGTGAAGCTCATGCCAGAAAAGTGCTTCTGAATTACTATAAGAAAACCACTGAAGCGGCAAAGGCGCATGATTCCTCTATGCGCATATTCCATAATAGCGGGCACATTCAGTGTGGCGACACTGAAATCCTGAAATACTTCAGCCATCTGGAACTTGAATCCCTGCCCACCGGTGGCTGGGGATACGATCATTATCCCATGTCTGCCGCCTACACCCGTAAGCTGGATCTGGACTTCCTCGGCATGACCGGCAAGTTTCATACCACCTGGGGTGAATTCGGCGGCTTTAAGCATCCGAACGCTCTGCGCTACGAATGCGCGGCAATGCTTGCCCAGGGTTCAAAATGCAGCATCGGCGATCAGCTTCACCCCTGCGGCAAGCTCGATGAAAGCACCTATGAGATCATTGGTGCTGCATACAGCGAAGTCGAAGCTAAAGAGCCCTGGTGCGATGACGTTGAAAGCCGGGCGGAAGTCGCTATCCTGTCTAATACCGCGGTCAATAAGCTCGAAGGCAGAGGCTCTGGTGAATCCGCCGGAGAAGTCGGCGCATGCCGTATGCTTTTGGAATCCCATATCCATTTTGACATGCTTGATACAGAAATGAGCTTTGACGGCTACAAGGTTATAGTACTTGCCGACGATATAAAGCTTGATGAACGTATGCAAAATCGTCTTGAGCTGTTCATGCGCAATGGCGGAAAATTGATTATGTCCGGCGCCAGCGGTTTGAATCAGGATGGTACTGGTTTTGTATTTGATCTCGGTGCGGAATATCATGGCATAAGTGAATTCGATCCGGACTTTATCCTGCCGGAAGAGGATTTCCTCCCGGATTTTGTCCATACTCCCTTTGTGATGTATCTCAAATCACAACGTATCAAAGTAACCGACGGTATGTCTCTTGGTAAAGTGTACGATCCATATTTCAACCGTTCATACAAGCATTTCTGCTCGCATCAGCATACTCCGTACAAACTGGACGATTCCGGTTTTGACTGCGGTGTGATCAACGGCAGTATTCTGTATTTCGCTCATCCGGTATTCTCAATCTATCGCGGTTACGGCATTGTGGCGCTGAAAGAATATGTTGCAAAAGCGATAAAGGCGTTTATCGGCAATGATATGCAGGTTCTTACCAATCTGCCTTCACAGGGACGCATAACGCTCTTTGAACAGGAAGCGCAGTCGCGTTACGTCATGCACTTGCTTTATGCCAACACCATCAGTCGCGGTGGAGCACTGGATTTGTCCGGCGGCAACGCCAGAGCCAGTTATGTGCTTGAAGTGATAGAAGAGCTGAATCCCTGCTGCAATGTGGCGGCGTCGGTCAAGCTTCCGCGCAAGATCAAGAGAATAACTCTTGAGCCTCAGGGCGTGGAATTGCCCTTTGAATATGATGGCGACAGAGTGAACATCACCCTTGATTCGTTCACCTGCCACCAGATGCTGGCAATGCATTATTAATCAGTAATTTAAGCCCGGAAGCCTTCTGTGAAGCTTCCGGGCTGCTTTACCTAAAATCACGTTTTTTGTGGATTTTTGTGGATTTTTCCTGAATAAATACTTGCAACTCCCCGCAAATAATGTATCTTACTATCCCACATAATTCAGGTGGTGGATTAGCTCAGTTGGTTAGAGCATCGGAATCATAATCCGAGTGTCCGGGGTTCAAATCCCTGATCCACTACCACTTTTTTT
>JAFGXT010000395.1 GCA_016936495.1 Victivallales bacterium | reverse complement strand
TACCGCCAAAGCATAGTCAATACCCAGCGTGGATTCACCCGCGAAAGATTCCTGCTGCCCTTCCCTGCAAACGGCAAATTTGTCATTCAACTGGAATCCGCCACCACCAGAGTGTTTTATTATATAGATGTACAAAGAGATTACGGACGCACTCAGATCGGAGATATATTCCCGCCGGGAGAACTGGTTTGCCGACTCTATTGCTCTCCAGAAGATTTCAAAACAATCCGGGAACAACGCCGCAAACAGGAACAACCGGAACCGCAGGATAAGAAGAAATGGACGCCGGAGCAGGAAAGCGGAGCGGAAAGCAATCCCGACGCAGTGGCGTTATATACTATGCTCTTTCCAGCAAAGCCATGATTCCGCAATGCGCCTGAATAGCGGAGGCGGCAATCACCCGCGAAGCCAATGTACCGGATTCATCAGCATCGCTGCCACCGTCTCCAACTAAAATAAAATTTTTGCTTCTGCGTATCACCCGTATATTTTCCACGGGAGCAATTCCGGCAAGACCTGACACCGCCACATATATGGTGTCCCGGCGCTCGCGCAGCATAAAACGGGTCAACTCCGCCTTGGAGGCGGCATTGTCAAAACATTCAAAAACAAGATCGAAATCCCTACCGATGTAATCAGAAAAATTTTCAGGACAAAGCCGTTTTTGCAACTCATACAACTGCAAATCCGGGTCGATTGCCAGCAGATTATCTTTCAATGCCTTAACTTTGGGCACACCGATCTGGGCTTTAAAAAAAAACTGACGGTTAAGATTGGAAGCGCAGACTACATCAAAATCAGCCATGCTGATATTCCGCACCCCTGCCCGTACCAGAATATTAGCGACATTAGAGCCAAGTCCGCCACAACCGGCAATAAATACGGAAGCGCGATTCAATGTTTCCGTAACCCCATCGGGGTTGGCGGCAAACATATTTTCCAACACTGATTCCGTATTCACAAACTCTCAACCTCCACCGACAAAAGTCATAAGATCGATCTCATCGCCCTCTTTCAAGATTACACCAGCGTAATCCATCGGCTCAAAAATATCGCCATTGACCGCTGCGACCACATGTTCTGGCGACCGGGCGGCTTCTTTGATTATATCATTTAAAGATGTGCCGGGAGTTAATACGCGCTCACTCCCGTTTACAATTACCTGCATAAGAAATCAATACTCCGTGTTGTTGGTAGGATCAACGAGCTGAAAACTTTCATGATGTATATTCGGATCAGCACGGAAAGTGAGACTCTTGCCATATTTATCCTCAAGCTCGGCAAAAAGTCCAGCATCCTCATTTTTCAAGCGCGAAAGCACTTCAGGGTGCATTATCACTCTGACCGAAAAATCATGCCGGTCTTTATGTCTTCTGAGAATTTCCTGCAAACGGCGCTGTATTTCCACGCTCATACTGAGAACAGACTTGATCCTGCCGCTGCCCTGGCAATAGGGGCAGACGTCGAAAACGGTATTTTTAAGGCTTTCATGCTCGCGCTGACGCGTCATTTCCATCAATCCCAAACGACTGAGCGGAAGCATCTTGGTCTTAGCCCGGTCATTTCTCACCAGTCTGCGCATATGCTTAAAAAGCAGTTCGCGATCATTCTGACTGCGCATATCGATAAAGTCAATAACCACAAGTCCGCCGATATTACGCAGTCGCAACTGGCGCGCGACTTCCTCGGCTGCCTCCAGATTGGTGGACAAAATGGTATCGGGCTGATCTTTGTTTTTCCTGCCCTTTCCGGTATTTACGTCGATAGCGATTAGAGCTTCGGTCTCGTCAATACATATATATCCGCCACTGGGAAGCTGTACTTCACGCTTAAAGATATCCTGAACCTGTTCTTTGACATGAAAAAATTCAAAAATCGGCTTGGGTTTATTATAAAGTTTCACTTTGGAAGCAAGCCTGCGCCCCATGAACTTGGCTACCGCGCCCTGAAGTTTGTCATATTGTTCTTCACTGTCAACGGTTATATCATCAATATCCTCAGTCATAAAGTCTCTGACCGCGCGCTCCAGCAGATTCGGTTCGCGGTAGACGACACTGGGGACTTTCGGATTCTGCAAACGGGTTTCCACCTTGTGCCAGAAATCCAACAGCATATCCATATCACGCTGGAAAAATATTTGTTTTCTGCCTTCGCCGACGGTACGACATATCAAGCCCATGTTTTCCGGCACATCCAGCTCGGTCATTATTTTCCTGAGACGTTCGCGCTCTTTGCGGTTTTCGATCTTGCTGGAAAGTCCAATATGCTCGGAATACGGCAACAGCACCAGATAGCGTCCGGGTATGGAAATATTGGTCGTCAACCGTGCGCCCTTGCTACCGATAGGAGATTTAACAACCTGCACCAGCAATTCAGAGCCCGGCGGAAAAAGTTCAGGAATATCTTTAACGGTAATTTTAAGGCGTCGGCGCTTCTGCTCCGACTCCTGTAATTGTTTAGATTTGCTACCTTTACCGAAGAGGCTCTTCACCTTATCGGAGAAATTACTAGGCAGCGTGCGTTTTGAATTTTTGACGGTTTCACTGGTAATCCTTTCGACGATGTCATAACTCGCCGGAAGCATATCCCAATAATGCAGGAACGCGTTTTTTCCGGCGCCGATGTCCACGAACGCCGCCTGAAGGGATTCTTCAAGATTGACTATTTTCGCCAGATATATGGCGCCGACCTGAGGTTCGTCATGATTACGCTCGATCTGATATTCTTCGAGTTTGCCGTCATTTATCAACGCAACCCGGGTTTCCAGTTTTTCACAGTTGATGAAAATACGTTTATGGTTGGGCTTTGACGCCGCCGCCTGTATTTGCGCCTGTGGGTCTCTTAAGTTGTTTTCCATTGTTTTATACTCACAAATAAATCTTTCTAATAAAATGTTTAAAGAACAGAGCCTTCTTCAAGTCTTACTCCCCTCAAAAAGTCAGCTCCGTTCATTTCCTTCTTCCCCTGAGGAACTATCCTTGCCAGTTCCAATGCACCTTTACCGCACGCAATAATCCAATGTTTTTTATCAGCGCGCAAAATCTGTCCGGGAGTGCCGGTCATATCCTCAATGACACGTGCCTCCACAATTTTAATATTTGCTCCGACGCCGGCTCCGGCCAGACTGAATGTTACTCCGGGCCATGGATGATAAGCCCGGATCATAGCTTCAATGGCAGACGCGTCATTGCTCCAATCGACTACCCCGTGTTCCTTTTTTATTTTCCGGGTAAGTGAAGCTCTGTTATTATCCTGCGGCTCCGCTTTGAGTTCGCCACTAAGAATACCGCGCATAACTTCCACCGCGTGTCTGGCGGATAATTTTCCTAGAGTCAACTCCAGTTCATCTGCTTTCTCATTGCCCATGAGCGGGAACTCTAATACGCGATATACCGGACCGGTATCAAGTCCGGTGTCCATTCGCATAAAAGACACTCCGGTGGCGTGATCCCGGTTAAGAATCGCGCTGGCAATGGGAGATGCGCCGCGGTAAGCGGGTAGTAATGAGGCATGGACATTAACCCAGACAACGCCATTCATGTTCAGCAGTTCGGGCTTTATGATCTGTCCAAATGAGATTACCAGAACAATGTCCGGGGCAAGCTCCTCAAGTCTGCTTTTGAACTCCGGCGTATTAACGTTTCCAATCTTGTCCAATGGGAATCCATGCTGTTGCGCCCACATCCCGACCGGAGTGGGGGTCAGCTGCCTTTTTCTTCCGGCCGGACGGTCAATCTGAGTTCCCGCCCCGGTTATATGTATATCTTTGCGCTCCGCCAGTTCCGCCAATACCGGAACCGCGATGTCCCCGGAGCCTAAGAAATATATCTTAATCTTTTCATCAATCATTTATTTTTAGTATTTAAATTAATTTTCATATTCACGTTTTAAATATATCTCATAAAAAATCTTTTTCGAACCGCAAAGCATATGAAAATCAATTTTTCTTTAAATGAATTCGAAACAAAAGAAATAACACAGCAGGCAAGAACATAACAGACAAGCACTTAGACAGAACAAATCAACGGAACAGATTCTTCGGAACATTGTCAGCCTCTCCGGCGTCAATATTTTCAAAATCCACTTTGGTACGCCATCCGGGACCATACAAAGTGAGCACACTGGGGACATGAATGTTATTGACTTTGCGGTACGCGGACACCTCCAAATTACGGTGCGGCTCATCTTTACCAGTATAGAGCCACTGTACTTTGAGCGGGAAAAAGTATTCCGCGCTGAAGAACACCCGCACCAGTTCATTTTTGTCTTCCGACTGAAGTTCAAACACCCGGCAATCCTGCATTTTTACCGTATCGGGTTTAAGTTCGCGCACAAAATCCCAATAAATAAATGACATGGTCAAATCATCGGGACGCAATCCGTATTCACCAAGCAACGGTTTTTCATATCCATCCGCTTTCATCGGCGTTATGGAGGTATTTTCTTTGCCAGCGCCATAGACTTGTCCGATCATATAGCCCTGACTTTTATCGATAATGACCTGTGCCAGAGTACGCTTGCCGGTAAACAAAGTGGAGAATTCAAGCGGCGCTTTTATGGCGTCAGCGCCACGCCGCCGGTTCATCACGCTGCCGCTGAGCCTGACCCAGTGATTACCTCCTGAGGGAGTTCTGGCAATATCCAGGAAAGCTTTGGAATCAAGCTTTTTATCCGCGCCGTAAAGCGGCGCGCCTGACATAAGAGCAAAAGCGATTAATCCGCAAAGTATTGCTTTAAGCATCATTTTCTTCCTGTCTTTCTCTTCTTTTCCAGCACAAAATCAAGTACGGAGTCAATACGTTCAACAAACTTGAACTCGATTTGTTTTCTGATATTTTCCGGAATATCTTCAAGATCTTTACGATTTTCCTCCGGCAGGATAATGATTTTCACACCCGCGCGAATGGCGGCGATGACTTTTTCCTTGATTCCGCCGACAGGGGTAACTTTACCGCGCAGGGTGATCTCACCGGTCATAGACAGAGCAGGTTTAACCACTCTTGAAGTCAACAGAGAGATCAACGCGGTAGTCATGGTTATCCCGGCGGAAGGACCGTCCTTGGG
>JAFGXT010000036.1 GCA_016936495.1 Victivallales bacterium | reverse complement strand
TTTTCCCTGTCGATGGCGGCAAGTACATTAAAGCGGAAAAAATCGAATAATATAAATTATGAATGAATAATAAACGAAAACGTATCATGACATTAGTTTGATGGCTGTCTCCTAAATTCATTATGGCGTGGCCGTTATTGTGTACCGCGCTACTGATCTTCTCGGCACACTAAGGCGTTCATGGATATGCATACAGACTTAGTATCGGATCCATTACTGGTAATTGATCTTGAATCATAACAATATCTGTAGCAACCATTTAAAAAAACTTTATCAATCAATTTGTTGACTGATAAAATTTTTGAAATGACTTGGCTCCGGCGCATCAGCTGGTCGGCGAAGCTGAAACGGCATTCCAGATAAAATCACTCTTTGGTGTACTGTTTGTCGTCTTCGGCTACGGCGTATTGCAGTTCCGATTCGTTCGGGTCATAGTTTATCGGTACTCGCGACTTCTCCCAGCGACGCTTGCGTAAATCGATGGTCGCCTCCAGCACCGGGTACATCCACTGGATAAAGCCCGGATCGTCTTTGCAGTGCCACTCAAAATTTTTGCCTGAAGGGTTGATTGAGTCCAGACAGATGGTGTTGTTGCGACGAAAATAATGTTTTACCACCACCTGTCCGTCTCGCAACTTCGCTACTACTATGTCCCCACGTTGCGGAAATTCTCCGCCCGCGACCAGTATCACTGTGCCGTGCGGAAAATCCGGCGACATGGAATCACCTTCCACGTTGAGCGCAAAATAACCCGGACGTATCTCGTGCGAAAACATCGCGGTCTCGTCTGAACAATCTCTAGCATAATCATCCACTGGCTCCAGCGCCGGCTCGTAACCGGCCGCCTGAGCGAAAGATATGACCGGAACCTCCGTCAGTTTTCTGACCGGGCGCGCTTCATCTTTATCTTTTTCGACGGGTGAGCCGGACAATACAAAAGCCATGCTCCCAAAGTACAGTTTCTTAAGCTCTTCGAGCTTTTTACTGCCCGGCGCCGCCAGATTCACTATTTTTAAAAATTTATCCTGTGGAAACGGTATTTTGCCATTGAGCATCTGGGACAGCGATGGGGGTTTTATCCCCAGGAATTCCGCCACATCCTTTTGCTTAAGGTTTTTACTTTTCAATAAATCTTTTATCAGGCGCCCTGTTTTATATTTGTCATCCATCGTCCTATGCCTCAATTCCTAAAACTGTTTTATTATTTTCTACCGCCTCCTATCAACATATATAAGGTGAAAACCTAATTTTCAAGCGGAAAAAATATTTTTTTCAGAAAAAAACCTAAATCTCGCTTGAAAATTAATCACCAGCATACAAATTTATTAGGTATTCAGCAAAGTATTATCAAGGTGCGGCTATGACGAAACTAAAACAATTACGGTGCAAAAGAAAACTCAAACAAAAGGAATTGGCAATGATTATCGGAGTAAAACCAGCCTCAGTATGCGAATTGGAAAAGAAAGGAGTGTATAATATAAAAACGGCGGTGAAGTATGCCAGGGGCTTGTGCTGCGACCCGATGCTGCTATTAGAAATAAATTAGGCAAAAAACTAACAATAAGTTACATTAAAAACTATTCCATTCCTTCCAGGTTGACAATAGTTGCAATAATCAGACAATAATCGGCAAAGGATTAAATGACAAATGAAATGTTATGGAAATTACAAGAGCAAGTCAAAGCGTTGTTCTGTCTGTGAGCTGAAAAAGTTCTGTGAGGAATCGCTCGATCCGGAACTCTTGGACAGCAGGATGACGACTTTTGAAAACATTGAATACGCGGAAGAATATGCTTGTGAACAGGCTCCTCCGTCGGATGAAGCCAGGAACAAAACCGAACTGATGTGTTATTCCAGGCTGGATATGCTTGAGATGATTTCGTTCATGGTATGCATGGATTCGCAGACTTTGCATATGCTCGATCAAAAACTCAATAACCCGTCGGTTAATTTTTCAGACATGGCGCGGAATATGAAAATATCCCGTCAGGCAGTACACAAATTCATTAAGAAGCGGTGCGAGGAAATACCAGAACTCGAACCATTGTTAAGAAACAGACAAAACAAGCTCAAACAGGGCGGAACCACTAACTTTATGGAGGCAGTATGTCAGATCAGACAAACATCCGGGAAGAAATTAGAAAAGCGGAACACCAACTCGAATTGCTCAGGGATATTGAAGTCCTTGACGCGGAATTTAGACTTATCAAGAATGAGTATCTACAGAGGCGCCAGGAGTTGTGTCATCGACTGAACAACGCTGAAAAACTTATACCCGAAAGTTGCGCACTGTAAATCGCCGGGAGCTCCGGCGTCCACGCCGGAGCTCATAAGCCTGATAACAATGGAGGAACCGCATGGGCTCAAGTAAATATGATGAAGCTTTTCCGCTTATCGCCGAAGGCCTTGCCCGTGAAGGCATGACCGACGCGCAGATAGCGGCGGAACTTGAAGTGTCAAATTCAGCCTTTTACTCTTATCGCAAAAAATATCCGGAATTTGCCGAAGCTTTGCGACGCGGTAAATTCCCGGTGGATACCGATGTGGAAAATTCCCTGCTCAAAAAAGCCCGGGGCTACAGCAGACGTGAAGAATACCTGGAAAACACCACCGAAAACCGCAACGGCAACACTGTTGAACGCGAAAAACGCCGCGTCGTCATCAGAGACGTTCCACCGGATACCGCCGCAGCCATTTTCTGGCTGCGTAACCGCCGCCCCGACAAATGGCGCGAAAAGCCGCTGGACAATTCACCCGGAACCATAAATCTGCATTTTGATAAAGAAGATGAACAACTTTAAAAAAACTCCCGACCAACGCAAAGCCGTCGCCCTGCTCTCCTCGCGGGCGAAATACATATTGCTGTTTGGGGGCTCGCGCTCAGGCAAGACCTTCATCCTGGTCTACACTATTCTCTGCCGTGCCGCGAAAGCCCCCGGCAGCAGGCATGTAATTCTGCGATACCGTTTTAATTCCGTTAAACAATCGGTATTCATGGATACGCTGCCGAAAGCGGCAAAACTTTGTTTCCCTGAACTCAAATACAAAGAGAACCGTTCGGACTGGTTTATACGTTTGCCTAATGGCGCGGAAATATGGATTGCCGGACTCGACGACAAGGAGCGGGTTGACAAAATTCTCGGCAAGGAATACTGCACTATTTATTTTAACGAAAGTAGTGAGATATCCTATTTGGCAGTAACTACGGCGCTTTCTCGTTTGGCACAAAACTGTCCGGAAATCCCAAATAAGGCGTATTTTGACTGTAATCCTTCAGGAAAATCCCATTGGTCATACAAGCTTTTCGTGGAAAAGATCGACCCCGAAACCCGGGTTCCTTTGAAATTCCCGGAACTCTATGCGTCTATGATAATGAATCCTGATGGGAACCGCGACAATCTGCCACAGGGCTATCTGGAGGAAACCCTGGCCGGGCTGCCGGAGCGTCAGCGACGACGCTTTATGGACGGCGCCTGGCTCGATGACGCCGAAGGCGCGTTGTGGAAACGCCAGCACATCAACGCCGCACGAGTTTCGGAGGCTCCTGGATTGCGACGCGTCGTCATAGGCGTTGACCCGGCGGTAACTTCCGGCAATGCCAGCGACAGTACTGGAATCATCTGCGCCGGACTGAGCTCTGACGACCATTACTATGTCCTGAGCGACGCCACGGCAGAGCGCGCCACCCCCTACGAATGGGCGGAAACCGTATGCCGTGAATATGAAAAGTGGCATGCCGACCGGGTCATTGGCGAAGTCAATAACGGCGGAGACCTGATCGAAGCCAACCTGCGTAATGTCAACCGCAAGCTAAGTTTCAAAAGCGTCAGAGCTGCCCGCGGCAAATTCACCCGTGCCGAACCAATCGCGGCTTTGTACGAACAGATGAAAGTTCATCACGTGGGGGAATTCCCCGAATTGGAAGATGAAATGTGCAACTACCGCCCCGGAAATTCCGCTAAATCACCAGACAGAATGGATGCGCTGGTATGGGCTCTGACCGAACTCTCCGCCTCCTCCGGTTCAGGTAACCGCCTTATCAGTGCCTGAAAATCACAAAATTATTATTAAGCTCAAAGCTATTGCTATAAGAAATTTATTCAGCGCGATGTTGAATAGATTTATAACAAAACCAACCAAAGGAGTCTGCAATGACAACAGAAGAAAACACATCAGGAGCACAGTTCCAGTTCTCTCCAAATGGAGAATCAGATTGGAGCGACACACAACGTAAAACAGATAGTTATATGAGGTTTGTGTTCAACATTACCTCGTATTCGAACGCGATAAAGCTGCCGGGTTCTGATCCGGAATGGCCTCTCGTATGGCCGGCAAATATGTTCCCGCAGGACATTGCCGCAACAAAATGGAGCAATATAACGGCATTACCTGAAGCAGATAACAACTCTTATAACTATCCGGTTTATAATGTTGACCATGCTTCGACCGAAGGCCTTGGACTGTTTCTACTGGAGATACCCGACAAGGCGGAAGCCATGACCATCAGCATTACCGCTCAACCCGCAAACGCTCTTGCAAGTGGCAATAATATGGAGTGGCTCGCAGACTTCTGTATCTATCGCGATGGAGCTACCGAAGGCGTCATCTCTACAGTGTCCCTCGGTAATACTGCATTTAACCCAACTGGACAGACTACCAGTTTCTGCAAACTGTCGCTTGCAAAGCTGACCGATGGGACCTTGACCGCTCAGGCTGGAGATCGTATCGCATTTGCGGTTTATCCCAATACCACCAGCGCCGTCAGCCCCAAACAGACCGACTGGCAGGTAAGTTGTATCAAGTTTGATGTGCTGGATGAGGCTATCATTGACGTAGACAGTGATTTAATTGCCCATTGGGTCTATACTGAAGATGTAGCTGCAACAGGAACCTGGACAGATTCTTCCGGCAACAATAGAGATCTTACATTGGAAGATAATGCCTTTGTGGACTCTAACGGACTCAATCTTGATGGCGCCAATGACCAGGCGGTCACTTCCGCAACAATGGGCATTTCCGGTTCATCCGCAAGAACTGTTTCCTTCTGGATAAATCCGGCAAATTTGGAAAATGACAGCTACTACGGCATGTCGCTTATATCAATGGGTCAGTGGGCATCAACCAAATTATTCCATGTTGGTATTATTGGAACAAACAATGCTGATTCCATTCCTGCATCAATAATCAGATTAACTAATTATGGAGGGAGAATATACAGCACTACTAGCCTTGAAGAGGAGAACTGGTGTTTTGTAACTGCTTCTTATGATGGAACTACAGGCTATGTTTATATAAACGGAGTTATGGAAGGATCTGATTCAATAACGATGTCTACCGACGACTCAGTAGTGAGAATTTCTCAATCTTTCTTTAATAACTCTGCCATTTGGAGCTGGAAACGTTTCAATGGCTGCATGGATGACATTCGTGTCTATGACCGTTGCTTGACAGACAACGAAATAGCATATCTTTATGAGCAAGGGAGAGGACAGGCATAAGTAACCTGACCTTGTAACATAGCACGTAAGCTATCAAGCCGTGAGAGTATATCTCACGGCTTTTTTATCTTTGTTGAAAGCAGTTGAGTTCTGCCCCCCATTTTGTGTGTCATTTTGTGTTTTTTGTGGACTTCATGAATTGCGTGTGGGAAGAAGTACGGTATATTATTTGTATATTCAACTCATAAAGGGGTAAGGTCAGAATAAAGAAAAGATAGATTTATAAAATTATAT
>JAFGXT010000394.1 GCA_016936495.1 Victivallales bacterium | reverse complement strand
TTTAAATATATCATAAACTATCAGGATGGCAGTAAAACTGAAATTACAATACGCAACGGAGTGCAGATCGATGACTGGAGAAATATTGACGCAAACAGAAAAAAAACACATCAAGCAGTTCCCGGTTGGAGCAACAGTCAGGGTAATGGCTTCTGGATCTATCGTTTCCCAAATCCTTTCCCCGCACGTCAGGTTTCTACCGTAGACGTAGTGTCTGAGCCCAATGGAACTGGAGCTTTGATAGCTTCATTATCCATAGAACTGCCGTCTTCTCCTGAACAGGAATTTTATCCGCTTCAGTTTTTCCCGCCAAACTTCAGATATCATACCTGGGGAGGTCTCAAGGCTGAAATAAACGGCGATGAAATAAATTTTCATCTTGATGAAAAGTCAATTCACTGGTGTAGTTGCTCGTTTACTTTCCTTAAGCCTTTGAACATTCCAGAAGGATTTGAAAATGGAAGTCTGGTGTTTGAGATCAATGGAGGCAATGACATATGGGGTAATCATCGCGGCGGACAAACACTGCAAATGAAATTCTTATGTCAGGATGCGTCCGGCAAGGATATTAAAACAGGCGACGCCCAGATAGCGTCTACGGAAACCGTAGATAATAATCCGGACAGTTGGCAGATCGTAGAACTGCCATTAAAACTCATGTTGACTCAGGAAGCTCGCAAGATGAAAGGTTTCTTTATTCAGTTCATGCGTCTACCTCAGGAGCATTTCGGTGTCCAGCTTCGTAACTTCAGATTAAGAAAACCCCTGAAAGGAACAGAAGGATCAAATTAAATAAACTATTTGCAGCCCTAGGTTTTACAGTAAATTTACCTAGGGCTGTTTGACGCATTGAAGAATATATTTTGATTTGTAGTGGAATTAAAAATATGAATTTTAACGGACTGGATAATTATAAAAGAATAATGGAAACAAATTGGGCGTATTCCATGAGTACGTTTCCTGCATCAGGGCTTCCTTTTTTTCTTATGCCCGAATACTTGAGCGGAGTATCTGAAAGAATAGGACTTGATAACGAAACCAAAGACAAACTTATTGAAATTGCCGATAGAGTATGCTCAGACCGAGATTCTTTATATGTGGTTTGGCATATGCATTGCCTCCTGTTTTCATCCTATGGGAATACAGAGACAAACGCAAGTGAATTACCGGATTTTGGCAACTTATGGGGAAATATTAATTCATATGTGTTTAACTTGCTCATGGCGGTGTCCGGGATGAACAAAGCCATTGAGGGAAACAAAAAACAAGGCATTCCTGAAGATGTAACTCTACATACCTTGCAGGATATTACGTTGTGGTGCCGATACTTCAAAAATGAACTTGATGTAACAGGAATTGACAGACGTATTCTTGGTTGGATACATCAGCTATTGCACGGCCGTTTGTTCCGTCTGGGCAGATTGCAATTCGCGATGGGGCAGTTTTGCGGAAAAGTTCATGCATTCAAAGAAAGACGAAGTGGACAAGTTATTGTATTTGCGGCAGATGGTGTCTCCTTCAACCCCCTCGGTCAATGCGACGGAGTTGATGGAATCTATGATCCAGATTCATGGGAATCGTCCTTTTCCCGGGGAATGGATATAATTACAGGAAATCCGATCACTCCATCAGGTTATGCTCTCAGAAACAAAACGTCCATTAAAATGTCGGAGTGGGAAGAGGTGCTCGCGCCTGGAGATAGTGTTATTGACGTCCACATTCCCGGGGATGGCAAAATGCGGTATGAAGATTGTGTTGAATCTTTTGATATGGCAACAGATTTTTTCAGGGCATTTTTCCCCGAAAAAAATTTCCGTGCTTACTGTTGTCATTCCTGGTTTCTGGATCCGCAGCTTGACAGGTTGCTGAATGACAATTCTAATATTGTTAAATTTCAGCACTCTTTATATCTTTATCCAATAAGTTCAGACGCCCATGAAACTATTCGCCGGATTTTTGGTATTAAAGGAATAAATAATGCAACGCCTGAAACTGAATTGCAAAGGAAAGTAAGTTCATTTATCAAGCAGGGCGGTCGTCTTCGCGGCGGAGGCGGATTTATGCTTGCCAAAGACCTTCCGTTCGAATATAATAAGTACAGGAGATTTACACATGATTACAGAACTGAAACAAAATAATCGCTATTGGAACAATTTAATTCCGCGAACTCGCTTCTATACTATTCTATATATTGGAATAATGCTTTCTCTGATAATTTCAAAAACAAATGCGAATCAAATAGCGGATATTGATAAGAATTTCCGGGCGGCGGAAGTCAATAACTTGAAAGTCAACTACCGTAATGCATTGAACGCTCCTTTTGTTGTTGAAGGATTTCCCTGGAAAAAACCGGGAATAGCATTTTTCAGACTCCCCCCGGAACTAACCCAGGACGATGTAACAGGTGGAACTCTATGGCTGGCACGAGCGTCCTCGGGAGGAGCTATTCGCTTCCGGTCGGATTCTCCATACATCACCATACGAGCTGAACTGGCTCACATGGCTGACATGAACCATATGCCTCGTGCCGCCAGTGGTGGTTTTGATCTGTATTCCGGTTGCGGCAGAAAAATATGTTATGCAAAAACCGCTCAACCGGCCCGGGATCAGAAAGTACTTGAGACGGTATTGATAAGGGATGGTAATAAAACAATGCGCGACTGGACTCTTTACCTTCCGTTATATGGCAGCGCGGCAAAAATCGAGATAGGTATTGCTCCGGGAGCCCAAATATTACCTCCGACTCCACATGCGGTACTCAAACCCATTGTATTTTATGGATCATCCATCACGCAGGGAGCTTGCGCTTCCCGCCCGGGAAACGCATATACAACTATGCTCTGCCGGGCTGTTGACGCACCTCAGATCAACCTCGGTTTTTCCGGGAATGCTTTTGGTGAACCAGCCGTTGCCAAGGCAATTGCCACTTTGAACCCCGCGGTCGTTATTCTTGACTATGACCACAACGCCCCTTCAGAGAAACATTTGGAAAACACTCACGAAAGTTTTTTC
>JAFGXT010000393.1 GCA_016936495.1 Victivallales bacterium | reverse complement strand
TGCCCATCACTATTGAACGCATAAACGCAGAACTTTATTGCGAAAGCCTCAAATATGCCGGTGAACAAGAGGACACAACTCCGCTTCACGCGAAATGGGATTCAAAGCGACTCAAAGAGATCATGGACAATTATTATCATCGTTGCGACCGCTATCTGATGTTGCTGGATCGGAATGGTCATATACTTATGCATAATCTACCCGCCGGAAACAACCCCAAAACCATCAAAGGTGTAACCGGACTTGCCGCCGCCGCCGAAGAATTAGCGGCAGGAAACGACTTTGACCTGCGTTTCCTAGAAGGCTTCAGCACAACTTTTGCCGCCGCACGCTTCAATCCCGCGTTGAACATATATGTACTGGCTCAACAGTCAAACTGCCGTGCCATGGCAAACATCATCAAAGCCCTCATCGGCAACCTTATTTTCAGTATGCTTATAACCGCCATCGCCGTATTCATCACCAATATGACTTTAAACATGTATGTAAAAAAGATAAAAAACCTGAGCATAATCGACAGCGAACTGAAAAATATCAATCAATCCCAGCAACAGGAAATCAGAGCCCAACATCGGAAACTACTGGAAAAGAACAGCAGCCTCGAAAAAGCTCTCCGCGACGTCAAACAACTAAGCGGTCTGCTCCCCATATGCGCAAACTGCAAAAAAGTACGCGACAACAAAGGCTACTGGGAACAGCTTGAGTCATATATCAGCTCGCACTCCGCTACCGAATTCAGTCATGGATTATGCCCCGATTGCGCAAAAAAACTTTATCCAGACATATTCAAGAGCGATGAATATTATTACGAAAAGCATCCCCGCAAGGAATGATTATGCACCCCTCTATGTTACATTTTTGTCAAACATCATAGTCCAAGCCCCGCACTCCCAAACCAAAATATAGCGCAAAATCCAGCTAAACATATTATAATTAGACACTTAATTCCCAAAAGCCTTCGCAACTTACTCTCTGCGCTTCCCATGAATAACCACATAAAACAATACTACAAAATTGTAACTGCTATTTTATTTTTTACAATTTTGTCAATAAATCTATCTTTATAAAATCCCCCATATTGCAATTTAAGATATTGTTAATAAACAACTTAACATCTAAAAAATCATCTTGGCACGGCTTTTGCAATTTTAGCGTAGCATAACGCGATTGAGAACACAAAACAAATATAAAAATGGCAGGAGGCTCCATATGAAGTAAAAAGACATGCAATATCTAAAAATTTCATTAAAGCTTAACAAAACAATCAGACAAAAAGTTACAGAAGGAACAAATCTCATGAAATGGAAAAAAGGACTAATGTTATCAGGCGCCGTTCTGGCGGCATTGATGAGCGTGGAAGTTTTCGGAGCCGACGCTCCGGAAAAACCACTGACCCTGCTGGACGTCAATAAAGGCGTGGAGGCTTTGCAGATCAATCTTAATATCGTATGGACTTGTATAGCGGCGTTTCTGGTGTTTTTCATGCAGGCGGGATTCGCCATGGTCGAATCCGGCTTTACCCGCGCTAAAAACTCATGCAACATAATGATGAAAAATCTGATGGACTTCTCCATCGGCACAATCATGTGGTTTCTGCTGGGATTCGGTTTTATGTTTGGAGCGGGTAACGGCTTTATCGGCATGAGCCATTTCGCCGCGACCGATTTTTCCGCGAATGACCTGAATTGGACATTCTGGATATTCCAGTGTGTGTTCGCTGGTACCGCCGCGACCATTGTGTCCGGAGCAATGGCGGAACGCACCAAGTTTTCCAGCTACCTTATTTACAGTGCTTTCATTTGCGCGATCATCTATCCGATCAGCGGACATTGGATGTGGGGCAGTCTTTTCGGTCCCGGTTCAGGCTGGCTTGAAGAAAAAGGCTTTATGGATTTTGCCGGTTCCACTGTGGTACACAGTTGCGGCGCATGGTTAGCGCTTGCCGGAGCGATAACCCTCGGTCCGCGTATTGGCAAATATTCCAGAGAAGGCAAGTCCAAACCAATCCTGGGACATAATATCCCGATTGCCGCTCTGGGTGTATTCATCCTCTGGTTCGGATGGTTCGGCTTCAACCCCGGTTCGACTACTACCGGTGACTCCAGCATTGGCTATATCGCCATGACTACCAACCTCGCCGCCGCAGGCGGAGCCATCGCAGCAATGATCGTATCCTGGATCCGCTTCGGCAAACCCGATGTATCAATGAGCTTGAACGGCGTGCTCGCCGGTCTGGTGGCGATCACCGCCGGATGTAATGACGTTACTCCTACAGGTGCTATAATCATAGGTCTGGTGGCTGGCATACTGGTGGTATTGTCCGTTGAATTCATCGATAAAGTACTGAAGATCGACGATCCGGTCGGCGCGGTCAGCGTACACGGCGTATGCGGCGTATGGGGAACTCTGGCACTGTGTTTCTTCCTGAAAGACGGTTCCGAAGCCAGTTTCGCGGTACAGTTGCTAGGCGTGGGCAGTATGTTCGTATGGGCATTCGGAGCAGGTCTGATACTGTTCAACGTCATCAAATACCCTGTCGGCCTCAGAGCCAGTGAAGAAGATGAGGTGCGCGGTCTTGACCTGGGTGAACACGGCAACGAAGCCTACAGCGGTTTCCAGATCTTTATCAGCCAGTAGCACCGTCAGACAAATTCAAGCATAAATCAGGAGACATAAAAATGAAATTGATTGTAGCATATATCAAACCGGAAAGACTAACAGCGGTAAAACAGGCTCTGTATGAGAAGGAAATATTCAAGATGTCCGTAACCAACGCGCTCGGATGCGGACAGCAGAAAGGTTACCACGAAGCCTACCGCGGGGTTGATTTCGAGGTAAACCTGCTAAAGAAGATCCGCATAGAAATAGCGGTCAACTCAGAATTCGTCGATCAGACTATTGACGCGATAATCAGCGGAGCCAGAACCGGCAATATCGGCGACGGCAAGATATTCATCATCCCGCTGGAAGAATGTATCCGCATCAGAACCGGAGAAAAGGGCAATGACGCCATAGGTTGATTCTGACGCGATAAACAGACGGCGACCGGAAGGATTTTTCTTCCGGTCGCTTTTTTATTGAAAAAATGAGCATTTGTGCAAATTGTCAAGCTAATGTGATTTGAATTTGTTCCACCATGACGGTAAATTTACAAGATATATTTCAAATTTGAATAATCCCGTCAATATGACGGATAATCACCGAAAAAAACGAGGCTGAAGCCGGAATATAAATATGAAGACTGTGAAATGCGGAATCATCGGTTGTGGAGTAATAGCTCCTTCGCATATAGAAAGCTACCGTAACCTTTCCGGGGTGGAGATCAAGACCCTCTGTGATCTGGTAAAAAGCAAAGCGGAAAAACTCGCGGAAAAATATTCAGTACCCGTGGTCTGTGTCGATTACAAAGATATTTTGAACGACCCGGAAATCGATTGCGTATCAGTATGCACCGATCACGGCAGCCACGCACGGGTGGTAACCGATGCTCTTGACGCCGGCAAACACGTCATCTGCGAAAAAGCTCTGGGAGCTTCTTCCGACTGCCTCACCACCATGGAAGTAGCGCACGCGCGTAACAGCCATTTGATCTTCACCGGAATATTCCAGCACCGTTTTGAAAACATTACCCGCTTGATAAAGGAATTCATTGACCGGGACGGGTTTGGCACACTCACTACCGTAAACCTTAATTCCGCTCTATTGCGTACTCATGAATATTACCGTCAGGACAAATGGCGCGGCACCTGGGCGGAGGAAGGCGGCTCACTTCTCATCAATCAAGCCATACACTATATTGACCTGATAAACTGGCTCTGCGGCGGCGTGGAAGAGGTCTCAGCACGTTTTGAAAATCTTACCCACCAGGATGTTATCGAAACAGAAGACACCGCGGTAGCGATAATGAAATTCAAAAAAGGCTTTATTGGTTCAATCACCGCCACCGCTTCAAGCGTGGAGACTTGGCGACATACAATTGTCATCAGCGGTACTGAAGGCTTTGTCGAACTGAATAACGATGAAGTCACATACTACAATTTTTCCAACAAGGATCTCCGTCAGGAATTTGCCGAACGTCTATCCAGTTGCAGCGAGGAAAAACGCATCAACGCGGGAAAGACCTACTACGGTGAAGGGCATCCCGCTCAGATCAAGGACTTCATCGACGCGATACGTGAACGGCGCGCGCCCTTTGTCTCCGCCGAATCAGCACGCAGCACCGTGGAAATAGTCCTGGCATGTTACGAATCCGGCAGAAGCGGGAAATGGGTCAAAACCGGGCGGAATTGACCAGAGCAAGTTCTTATTAAAAATTATTTAACATAATTATTTCTAAATGATGTTAACTTATGGTTTGACTATTACATAAGCATATGGTATCTTAGTATGGTTTTTCATGAGTGGCTTGTTGTTCGCAATGGGGTATGAATAACAGAGAGGTCTCTCGCTAAAGTTGTAAG
>JAFGXT010000392.1 GCA_016936495.1 Victivallales bacterium | reverse complement strand
TGCTGACAGGAACTACCGGCAGATACACGATGGCCGAAAAAGTTAATTTCACAGATGAACACGGTTATTTTTCTCATCCGACTTTCATCGAGAAAGCATGGCGTGTCCCTATCAGCTTTGATGCAAGTTCATCGATTAGAAACAAAGTCCCCCTGCCACGACTGATGATGCCAAGAAGATTCTTCGGGAAACCTCTTACCGTTACTGAATTCAATTTCTGCCCTCCTAACCCGTTTCGCGCAGAAAGCGGTCCGCTCATAGGAGCTTATGCAGCACTACAGAACTGGGGCGGACTGTGGCGATTCACTTGGAGTCACTCCGAGTGGAGAATTAAAAACATTGATCCGGTTATGTCTTTTGATGCGGTCAACGATCCAATACAACAATTGAGCGACCGGATTATAATCTCATTGTTCTTACGTGAGGACATGAAACCGGCAAAGGAAAAAATAGTTTTTCAGACTCCTCGTGAGAATCAGGGTAGAGCCATCAGCTTCCCCAATGAATTACTTGATATCGGGCTGAATGCTCAGATCGGATGGAATTTCACCGGAGATACTCTCCCAATTGGGGCTCGACTGTTCCACCCGGGGATAAGAGTCGCAAAAAACCCTCAGATTCAAATAGACAACAATAAAGGAACATTTATAGTATCCACAGATCGGACTGAAACTATAACGCTCCCCAGTGGTTCTCTGTCTGCAAATACCCTGCAGATAAAGAACGCCAGCACTTTTATGACAGTTGCGGCAATCTCTCGTGATAGAATGCCCCTGACAGAAAGCAAAGACATTCTGATCATTCACATGACCAACATTTCTAACAGCAACGCCTCTTATGACAATAACACCACCATTCGCTCCTGGGGGAACCTGCCTCTATTGATTGAACATGGCACTGCGGAACTAAGGCTACGAGGGAAATCCCCTTGGCGCGTAATGGCATTGTCACTGGATGGTTCAGAACTCGCAGAGATAAAAGGAAAATTCAATAACGGGTTATTTAGTTTCAAGATAGATTCCGGATGTTTTCCAGGAGGTGTAATGGCTTATCACTTAACTCGCTAAACAACAAACGACTGAATAGCATGCACTAACATTACCCAAGCACTAAATACTAAGGAGAGCAAAATTGGACACTATTTTAGAAAACACCTTCCTAAGAGTAGCTTTTGATATAAATGGCAATCTTAGTTCAATTATGGATAAACGCAATAACAGGGAATATGTAAAACCTCATGGGCTGTGGCGGATAATCATTAATGAAAAAGAATCTCTGGAAGTTGAAATAAAATCAGAAAACGCACAGGGAAAAGTTGAAATCAAGGAAAATACTTTTAATATCCATTATTACAACCTTATAAGCCATACCGGCAATCATATAGAAGTAGAAGTTCTAGTCAGCGGATGCTTGGTTGAAGAAAATCTGTTCATGGATATCAAAGTACATAACCATACTGAAGACAACACAGTAAGAGAATGTCATTTTCCCATCATAGCCATGTCGGAAGATGCGGTAAAAATGGATTATCACCACTCCGAGCATGGAGGGTGCACTTGGAAAAATTTATACTCAAACAGAGATAAAATAAATAACGGTGCTCCGTATAAAGGAATGGACTATTTATATAAACGCAAAATATCCTCATATCCAGGTAATTCCGCCTCAACTAACTGTATGGCGTTGGCAGATAAACAGGCTGCATTTTATTTCGGATGTCATGATTCGGAATTCACAATGACAGAACATATTTTGGAATTGGAAAACAATATTAACATGAATCTAGCTATGGCTAAAACCTGCAGTCTCAGAACAGGAGAAAGTATTTCTTTTCACGGATTTATTATCGCTCCATGTATTGGTACTTGGCACAAAGCCGCAGATAAATATCGGGAATGGCTAGAGCAATGGTATGAATTTAAACCGGTACCTGATGACATCCAAAACATGCAAGGTTGGCAACGGATAATTATGCGGTCTCAATATGGAGAAAATTTCTATAAATTTCCTGACATGCCACAAATATACGAAGATGGGATACAAGCTGGCATTGATACCCTGTTTATGTTCGGATGGCATCAAGGAGGACATGATTGCGACTATCCTAATTATACCCCCTCTGAAGAGCTGGGAGGAATAGAAGATCTACGCGAAAATGTTAAGAAATTCCAGCATCGCGGTGGAAAAGTTATTCTGTATGCCAACGGACAGCTTATTGATAAAAACAGCGAATTCTATACGCACAACTCAGGTCGAGACGTTTCGATCAAGGATCATCGTGGAAATGAGCCCTTACAGTTTTATGGATTCAGCGGACGTGGTATTTTTCATCGGATATATGGTAATCGTACATTTGTTACTGCCTGCCCTTCATGTAAAAGTTGGATTGCAGAATTAAAAAAAGTTATAGATCTTGCTGTTGAAATGGACTGCGATGGCGTTTTTTTCGATCAGTTAGGCGCAGCCGCATCTTTGTGTTGTGACCCTTCTCACGGTCATCCGGTGCCATACTTTGGAATTATGAATGCTCGACGTGAATTAATCAAAGAAATTCGAGAATATGCTAAGAGAAAAAAACCTGCAATGAGTTTTGGGATTGAACTTATTTCAGATATTACATCTCAGCATGCGGATTATATTCATTCGTTAGTCGGTGGAGCAAATGCGGTCAATCCTGATTGGGAAAAACATGGTCAAAAGCCCGAAGTAATATATGACATGGCTTGGTTTCGCTATATACTTCCAGAAGTAATACTCAGCAACCGTGAAATTCGTGATGATTCCGACATAGAACGACGCGTTAACCGCATGGTCATGCAAAACCTGAAATCTGATGTAGAAATATATCGCTGTCAAAAAACTATAACAGCAACTCCACATTATAAAAACTATCTTGCCCAAGCTAATAAATTCCGTTCAAAACATGCGAGACTATTGTGGGGAGCCCATTTTCGCTCTGACAATATACTCCAAAATAATAATCCGGAAGTTGATGCCGTAGGTCATGTTGCAAAAGATGGATCAATAGTTGTAATTGTCACGCAGTCGCATCTTGATTCTACATCAGTAAAAATCACGGTACCCGGCTATTTTCTGACCTATTGCGATTTCCTGGGCAATGCAGAAATAGATGACGATGGACATATCAAGTTATCTCGTCATGGGCTTGCATTACTATCATTCAAACAATCAGTCTGTCAATAATTTGAATAATTGATGATATGCAATAAACGACTATAATTTCTCTGTATATCAACATAAAATAAATTTCTTTCTATGCTCAAAGTGAGATTATTGTGCATAAGTAAAATCAATTCAAGCCTGCCGCCGGGAACAAATTCCCAGGCCAGGCTTGGATCATTTCTTTTTTCCATCCAGGATACGACGGAATTCCTGAGCCATCAACGGCAAACGGTGAGGTTTAGGCAAAAATCCAGCGGCACCCTGTTCCAATAAATCCGCT
>JAFGXT010000391.1 GCA_016936495.1 Victivallales bacterium | reverse complement strand
GAGTACACCGGAACCACGCAGACCCGCAAAACAGCGTACATCTATGTTGGGAATCAAAATCTTGCCCTTTGCGGACGCGGTGCGCCGCAAAGGGCGTCCGCGTTTATACCTGACTCGCTGCGGCAAAGCCGCCGCTCGCAGGTAAAACGCGGACACGATTGACGGACGCTAGGCGCCGCAATCGCTGATGATATAGGGGACCTCTAAAAACCTCAGTTTCTAGAGGTCTACCAATAATAAATGCAAATCCGAAAGTCAATTGCAAATTGACACTGGATTTGCCAAGGCGCCTCGGATGAACGAATTTCATCTAAAGACTAACCGAGTATTTATAGGTGCCCATTTATAGAAGCGCTATGGATGGTACTCTGTTAACAAAAAATACAGGACGTATTTTTTGCCACGAGGACCCGGCCAAAGATGGTATCAATTGGTATGTGTATTGTGGGAGCTTGCAACGAAGTTTCTAGCAATAATCCGCTGAAATATGTGGATCCTGATGGGTTAAAGGAAAGAGGTTTTTGGAAGGAACTTTTTGATATATTCATTGTTGAAGGGAAATGTGGCTTTGGCGTTGGTCTTAGTGCATCTCTGGGGGCATTAGCATCTGGAGAAGTCGTGATTGATCTAGGTTCTGAAGTAGATAGTAATCAACGAGGCTTATTTGATCAGATTGAAGTAAGTGGTGGTGTGTCTGTCGGAAAACTAGGAGTGGCAGGATTAAAGATTTCTGGAGGAACCACTAAGGAGGCTCCAAAATTTAGGACAGGTAAAGGCGTTATAGGTAATATATGGAATCCATATAATGGCAAATGGGATGCGTCTGGCTTTGCTGGTGTATTCCTCGGAGGTGTTACTTATGGTGTTGGTACTGATGGAAAACTTAAACGTGAGTGGGCTATTGCCGGACAAGTTCTTTTAGGGCTTAAGCTGGTAATTGATATTGATGAATTTTTTGATTTTCTAGCATGGTTAAATGAGGATTAAGAAAGTGAAAAAACAGCAGTGAATGAAAAAGATACCGGGGGAAATCAATGACAAATAGGTATAAAGCAGTACGAACTATCCTCGCCTTATTAGTGTTGAATGTTTTATCATTACCATTGTTTTTTTTTCTTGGGGAGAAATTCAGATTTTTTTATAGCTGTAATTTGCAGTAATATTTTGCTTGTTATTCCTCAAAGGAAAAAAACGTATCCAAATGAATTAACAAAGCAGAATATTCATGTAAGAATATTGGCTTCTTTTTTGGATTATGTGTTTGGGTTTATTCTTTTCCTTATGGAGCTTATTTCAAGAAAGTTGTTGGCGCAACACTTATTGGTAGTACCTTTATTGTTATTAGCTGCCAATATGTTCTTTGGCGAAACACTTTTTGGGCGGGTATAGGATCACGTCTTTTAAAGATAAATTATTCATTTGAGAAGGATTTTCTCTTTAATGAGACAATCATTATTTTAATTAATTTTATGATGTTTATCCTATTTTTCGGGGACGGATTTCATAGGATTTATGAGATAGGGTTTTTTAGATACATTATTACCTTTATTCAGTTTTTAACACTTTTAGACTATTTGTATATTATACTAGCAAAGAGTGGGTCTAGATATCTATTCAAAATATTTAAGATAAAGATATGTAGCATGAAATAGTATTAATATTTGGAATTTGAGAGTTTGCTGTCGTCGGGACAAATAGCCCTATGAGTCAAGATAGATGACATACCCTGTTGTAAGGAGGTGTCATACATGAGCTACTCAATCAAGTATACTCCACACAGAATCAGGAAGCCTAAACTTGTTTTTCCAGCAGCCAGTCTATAATATTCTTATGGATGATGCCGTTCCGACTGAAGTCATAATTATCAAGAGACAGAATGTATTTTGGATAGTTGTCGGCAATCGCATCGTAGGCGCCAAACTCCCGCTGTATTGTTTCTTCAGATGCTAAAAGGTACGCAACTTGAAAATAGCATTGTTCATCGTTTTTCTGCGCGGCAAAGTCTATTTCGGCTGCTTTTAATTGTCCGACATATATTGTATAGCCTCTATGCAGCAGTTCAATATATACAATGTTTTCAAGCACGAGATTAATATCCGCTGTATTGTTCTGAAAAATTGCCTGCCTAAAACCATGGTCAGCGATGTAATACTTTTCCTGCGTTGAAAGAATTAACTTTCCCTGCAAATTCTGGCGGCGCACTTTGTAGCATAAAAATGAATCTGCGCAGAACTGTATGTAATTGAGAACGGTGTCTACGGTCACCGTTCGTTTTTCGTTTTTCAAATATTTTGTAATTGAGGATGCGGAAAATGTATTGCCGGCATTTGCAATAATGTATCTAACGATTCGCTCAAGTAAATCTGCTTCGCGCACTTTGTTTCGCTTTATTATATCCTTCAGTATGATGGATGCGTACAGATCAGATAGATATTGTTGAACTGCTGCCTGCTCATATCGAAGATTGCCAAGATACGGCATTCCTCCAACGCGGATGTAGCGGTTAAAAATGGTAGCGATGTCTTCGTCTGGAAACAGGGTGCTGAACTCCGAAAAAGACAGCGGATATACGGTAATCTCCACATAACGGCCGGCAAGATATGTTGAAAGCTCGCCAGAAAGGAGCCGTGCGTTAGAACCGGTTATATATATGTCGCAGTCAAACTTTACACGCAGTGAATTTATGCATTTTTCCCAATCAGTGACTTCTTGAATTTCATCAAAAAAAAGATATTTTTTGCTGCTGTCTGCCTGAATAAGGCGGCACATTTCACGGTGTAGGTTTTCGTTGTCAAGCAGATGAGCATAATCCATGTTTTCAAAATTGATAGTAATAAGCTGCGATTCATTGATTCCTCGGCGTAGCAGTTCTTGTTGAATAAGAAAGAGCATGACAGATTTACCGCACCGCCGTATACCCGTTACGACTTTGATTAGTTCTGTGTCTATAAACGGGCGGATTTTATCTATATATACTGGGCGTAATATAACATTGTGCTGTTCCATATTAACAGTATATTCGATTACAGTCGAAAAAACAATGATAAGGATGCATCGTTTCGATTATAATCGAAATGTGGATTTTTTGGGTAATCACTCAGAGGTTGTCAACATCGGCGCAACGCTTCCAATGTGGTGGTGGGTAGTTATAAGTATAATGAGCAAGGCCTGCGCATCAGAAAGACAGAGGGCAATGTTACCACCCCTATCCTGAATGAAGAATCTTTTTCAGATTGCGCAAGAGAGCCAGAAATTAGGCAATTTGTAAAAGAATGGGAGGAAAAAGCAAAAGAAATATTCTTCGGATCTAAAGAAGGACACCTTATAGTCTAAAGCCCTGAAGGGACAGCCCCCTTGCCTAGATAAACTCTGTGTAATTGCCGTTGTTGATAGTACTAAAAGAGCTGGATTGATAGGTATTCAGCCAATCTTT
>JAFGXT010000390.1 GCA_016936495.1 Victivallales bacterium | reverse complement strand
ACTGCCTTATTGGCAAAAACTATCTGTCTATCTGAATTTAAAATCATAGACAGTTCCGGAATCATGTTTAACAGAGACCAATCCATTGGTTGATTGTTTATGCTGTCATATTGAAGCATTATTTCTATATCATTTTTTCTTTCCGCCGTAGCAAAACTCGATTGCCTTAAGATTTTAAACAGTCCGTTCATTGCTTCCCCCCTTGGAATATAAGGTATATGGTGTATGCTTATAGAATGATTATACATGGCGGCACATAAATTTCAATAATCTAACACGGCGTGCAGATACAAAAAAAGACGGATTTTTTCAAATCCGTCTTTTACACTTGTCTTAATTAATAAGTTTTATTACTTAGAACAAGGGAATTGGTTTCATATCTTTTGGCGCGTCTTTCTTGACGATGTCAACTTCTACGGCCGGGAATCCTGAAACTTTGCAGTCAATGGTTTTGAATACAAAGTAGTCAACCGTGGTGATCTCATACTTTGAGTTCAGGAGCATGTCGCACTTTGCTGCTTTGCATGCATTGTAAACCGCGCCCTGTTTGACCATGTTTTTGGTGTCCATGAAAAACATGAATGAAGTCGGCTCAATGTTGGTGCGATCCGCAAATGAGCTTACGCCCCAAGTGAAGATACCGAACAGTACGTTGAGTTTTGCGCTACCTTCAACTTTTACGTTGGTGTGTTTGATCACCGGCTCGTACACTGCTGGAATCATTGCCACTTTTGTGCCTGCGGCGGCGTCATTGGTGTTGAGGCTTGAGCAACCTGTCATTACGATTCCTGCGATTGCGATCATTCCGGCAAAGAGTAATCCTTTTTTCATTGTCCTAATTCCCCTTTTTGTTTTTTTGTTTTTGTTCTTCCCCGATATGAACTGATATTTTTGAGCTCATATCAGACAATGCTAACAAAATTATAACGCCATTATTACTATTATACAACACTGTAAAGCAACTTTTTTGTGAAAATGTTTTTCAAAAATGTTTTCATGTTGCATCCTGCCGGACGATACCGCCGCTAAATAATGTGGCGTTTTTTATGGGTATGAAGTTAAAATTTAATAGTATGCCCCGTCATATTTCATGGTGTAAATGTAATCTGTAAATTGTATTATCGCCGGACGGCAATATATTTTGATGTAGAATAATACATGAAGGAGTAAGGATGAATTCAAATTCCCTAAAATTCAACGCACTGGTGCTGGCGGCGGGACTCGGCGTCAGAATGCGCCCGCTGACCGCAGGCATTCCTAAGCCACTGATAAAAATATGCAACCGTCCGCTGATTGGAAACATCCTGTCCCGAATAAGCGAAGCTGGAGCCGAACGCATCGCCATCAACACCCATTATCTGCCGGAAAAAGTCGATGAATATATCGCGGGTTCAGAATTTGCCGGAAAAGTTAAACTTTTCCATGAACCAAAAATTCTCGGTACCGGCGGTCCTGCGGTGAATGCTCGTGAACTGTTGGCGGAAAATGAGTTTTTTCTGTTGCATAACGGCGATATTCTTTGCGATATAGAGCTTGAAGATATGTTGCGTTTTCATACTGATAACGCGTGTCTTGTTACTATGCTAACTTTGGACGGTCCGGAAAATAAGCTCAAAGTCATGGACGACGGCAGCATCGTCGATATCCTGGGGCGAATCGGGGACGAACGTTCCGGCGGGAAAATGCTTACATATGGCGGTGTGATGATTCTGTCACGGCGGATATTCGAGTACCTGCCGTCCGAAGCTTGCAATTGCTCCATCATTCCCCCGGTAATCGAGATGATACGTCAGCTCCCGGGCAAAGTGAAGGCGTTCAGACCACAGGGTTTTTACTGGAATGATCTGGGGACTATTGAGAGATATTTTCAGGCGCATAAAGATATTATCGCGCTGAAAAAGTGCACTCTGCCGCATGTCGACGGTGAAACCGGAACATTGTTGCTGGACGCCGGAGCTGAGATTGCGCCGGATTCTCTGTATGGTTTTGTCTGTGCCGATAATAACAGCTTTGTCGCTCCTGACGCGCATGTGGAAAACTGTATCCTGTTGGAAGGAGCACGCATTCAAGCCGGGGAATTTCACATAGGAGAAATAATCGGCACGGGCTTTTCTGTTCATCGCGACATTGCCCGTCTACGGGACTTGAACATACTTAAAGATATAGACCTGAATTCATGCGAGGTTAGTTCGTTGCTGGAATTCGGTTCGTCGCGCGGTTTTTATCGTATCACGTCACCAGCTGGAGATTGCCAGGTGCTGTTGCTGTCCGATGCTTCCGACGAGGATTTTGGACGTTTTGTATCCATTGGCTCATTTCTTGCCGAACACCGTCTGTTCACTCCTGAAATATATAAGTATGACCTGGCGGAATATTCGGTGCTGATGGAAGATCTGGGCAATACGTTATTGTACGATTTCTTTCTGGAACACGGTGAAAATGAGGCTGTGATGTACGATAAATATTGCGAGGTGATCGATGCTTTAATTGAATTTCAATTGCGCGGTTCCGCCGCTCTGAAAGCTAATCCAGAGATGGAGGTCAGGATGTTTTCTCGTGAATATCTGCGCTGGGAAACGGAGTACTTTCAGAAACAATTTTTGATGCGCCATTGCCGTTTGCCTGAAAGTCTGTGCCGTGATCTTGATGCGGAACTGGAGGCGTTGGCTGACGCGGTATTCGCTCATCCGAAAGTATTTATGCACCGTGATTTCCAGTCCCAGAACATCATGCTGCACGCTGGAGGCGTGCGATTTGTTGACTTCCAGGGAGCTAGAATCGGACCTGTTGGATATGATATAATGTCGCTCTTGCGTGACCCATATGTGGATATTTCCGCCGGACTAAGGCATAAATTGCTGGATTATTATTTCCATAAGTTTATAGCATCGCCCCTGAATGTATATGTTCATTCAGTAGAGGATTTCAAAGTCTACACAGCTCTGGCTGGAATGCAACGCAATATGCAGGCTCTTGGCGCATATGCCTTTTTGTCGCATGAAAAAGGCAAGATGCAGTATCAAAAATATATTCCTCAGGCTCTGATATATCTGCGTGAGGGACTTGATGAACTACGCAATGGAACTTGCGGGATAAAGCTTAACGCCCTTGATTCTCTGATCAACTTAAGATAAGGTTCATGCAAGTCGTACTATGATGCAAAATTATCCGGTTAATGAGATAGTACCCCGGCTGAAAAGTGTTTTGTCGGAAGGTAATCGCTGTGTTTTGTCGGCTCCGCCGGGAGCGGGCAAGACCACGGTGTTGCCGCTGGCACTTATGGATGAAGAATGGCTGAAGGATAAAAAAATACTTGTTTTGGAGCCACGTCGTCTGGCGGCTTATGCCGCCGCCTGTCGCCTGGCGGAAAACCTGGGAGAAGCACCCGGAAAGCGTATCGGTTACCGTATGCGTCTGGAAAGCAAGCCGGGATCACGAGTGGAAATAGTTACTGGCGGAGTACTTACCCGAATGATACAGCATGACCCTGAATTGCGGGATTACGGCTGTATTGTTTTTGACGAGTTTCATGAGCGTAGTGTGGATTCCGATCTCGGACTGGCATTGACACTTGACATACAGGAGGCGTTACGTCCGGATATGCGTATTTTGTTGATGTCGGCAACGGTGGATTGCGCTGCCGCCGCGGAATTGCTTGACTCCTGTCCGGTAGTGGAAAGCCTTGGACGGTCATATCCGGTAACGACCTTGTATCGCCAGCGTAATACCGGACGCGATATGCACGCGCTGGTGCGCGACACGGTCATGCACGCGCTGGAACATGAATCCGGCGGCATACTGGTGTTTCTTCCCGGCGAAGGCAATATACGTACGCTGGAAAGCGAATTAAAAAAATGTACGACTGAAGATATATGCATACATCCTTTATATGGCAGGTTGTCGAATGAACAACAACGCGCCGCCGTCGCTCCAGCTCCCGAGGGGATAAGAAAAATTGTGCTGGCAACGTCTATAGCGGAGAGCAGTCTGACAATTGACGGTGTCAGAATAGTGGTGGACGCCGGTCTGACCCGTAAACTTGACTATGATCCGGTTACGGATATGAGCCGTTTGGAGACGGTGAAGATTTCCAAAGCCTCCGCAAATCAGCGTCGGGGTAGAGCCGGGAGGCTTGAACCGGGCGTATGTTACCGCCTGTGGACTGAGCAGGAGCATGAGGTGCTGGCTGATTATACCGCGGCGGAAATACTTAACTGTGATCTGGCTCCGGTGGCGCTGGAGCTTGCCGTATGGGGCGTGAGCTCTCCGGAAGAATTGAAGTGGCTGGATATGCCTGACAAATCCGCCTGGGCGCGTTCTTGTGAGTTGCTCCGTGATCTGGAAGCTCTTGATGATTCAGGACGGATTAACGCTCATGGCAAGGCATTGGCGCGTACCGGATTACATCCGCGTCTGGGACATATGATAGTCAAGGCGGTGGAGCTGGGTTACGGCAGACTTGCTTGCGAGATAGCCGCAATCATCAGCGAATATGATATACGCAAACTGCATTCGCCAGACTTGAGCGAGGCGGTAATGGAATTGCGTCGCGCTTGTCGCGGTTACGAACGCGCCGGAAGATTTTGTTCCGACCTGTGTCGCCGCATGTCTGTTAATCATTCATCCCGGGAGGGGGATGCGGATGATATTGATAAAACTGGTTTACTGTTGGCTTTCGCCTGGCCTGACCGTATCGCCCGACGACGCGAGAACGGCGGCATGACTTATGTCATGACCTGCGGCAGAGGCGCGCGCTTCCGTACCGGTGAATTACTCATGAAACATGAGTTCATCGTGGCGGCGGAAGTCGATTCCGGCGATAGAGACGCGCTTATATATCTGGCGGCGCCGCTGGAACGCAAAGACATAGACCGTTTTTTCGGAAATCGTTACCGTTCAGAGACTGCGATGGACATAGACCGTCGTATATTACGGTTTGAGGAACGGGTGTTTCTGGGCTCCATGATGCTCGAAAGCCGTTTGTTGACTAAACCGGAGCCGGATAAGGTACTTGCCGCCATACTTGAATTTATCCATAGACAGGGATTGACGGTGCTGGAATGGACGCCGGAACTGGAAGCATTCAGAAACCGTATTGCTTTTCTGCACGAAGCCGATCCCGATCATGACTGGCCGGATATGAGCGACGCCGCTTTGCTCGATAATCTGGAAAAATGGCTGGCTCCTTTTGTCGTCGCCGAAGCCAAACGAGATTTTATAAAGAACATTGATTTAAAAAACGCATTGAAGAGCCTGATACCCTGGGATATATTGAAGCTGGCGGATTCGCTCGCGCCGGAACTGGTGGAAGTGCCGTCAGGTTCCAGATTAAAGGTGGATTATTCCGGCAAACGTCCGGTGCTGGCAGTGAGGATACAGGAGATGTTCGGTTGCGCGGAAACGCCCGCCGTTCTCAATGGCAAGGTGAAACTGCTGGTGCATCTGCTGTCTCCGGCGCGGCGTCCGGTGCAGATAACTGATGATCTGAAAAGTTTCTGGAACGAATCCTATAAATATGTAAAAAGTGAAATGAAAGGGCGTTATCCCAAGCATCACTGGCCCGACAATCCGTTGGAAGCCGAGGCCGCGTCGCGGATAAAACCCCGTAAAGGATAATAAGATATTATGACATTGCAGAAAGATTCTCTGGTGGTATTCAAAAAGAAACCCGCGAAAGTGCTCGCGTGTTCAGATAAAATAGAGCTGGAAATTGCTGATGGCGGCAACAAAAGCGTCCGTGAAAAAGACGTGTTGTTTCTTCATCCCGGTCCCGTGAAAGCTCCTGACCTGAAAACTCTTGACGCCCCGGAAATAGATGAAACCTTGGAAATGCTTGCCGAAGACAGTGTGACTTTTGAAGATTTTGCCGCGCTGTTGTATGGCGAATTTACTCCCGAAGCCGCATGGTCGGCATGGCAGATGCTTGATGAAGGCAGATATTTCACCGGAGATATGCAAAGTATTACCGCTAGAGATATGGCGGAGATAGAAGCCGAACTTACTGCGGAACGCGAGAAAGAGGCGGCAAAACAGCAACGCGCGGAATTTATCGAGCGGGTGCGAAACGGCACTTTGCTTTCCGAAGATATGGTGCATATGCGTGATGTGGAAAATCTTGCCCTGGGCAAATCTGCCGGCAGCGGCGTGCTCCGTGATTTGTCTATGGAGCAATCTCCTGAAAAAGCTCATCAGTTGTTACTCAAAACTGGCGTATGGGATTGTCTGGTAGATCCGTACCCTTCGCGTGCGGGGATACCGTTGGATAATCCCGAGTTTCCGGTGCCGGAACTGCCGGAGGAGGAGCGCGAAGACCTTCGCCACCAGCAGAGTTTTGCCATTGATGACGAAAACAGCAATGACCCTGATGATGCCATCGCCTGTGCCGATGGTTTGTTGTGGGTGCATGTGGCGGACGTAGCGGCGCTGGTAACTCCCGGCAGTGATATTGATAAAGAAGCGGAGACGCGCGGCGCTAATTTATATGTCCCTGAAAAAGTGGTGCATATGCTGCCCGAAGCCTTGACCGCTAAACTGGCGCTGGGGCTTGACGCCGACGGTGAGGCGGTGGCGTTGTCATTTGGTATTGAGATAAACGATGACGGGACGCCGGTTCTCAAACACATTGTCCCCTCCCGTATAAAGGTTACTCGCGTATCATATGCCGAAGCGGAAAACATGCTGAATTCCGGTGCTTTGGCGGAAATAAACAATATGCTGGAGCGTTTCAGGCGCAAACGTATTCAGTCCGGGTCAATAAATATTGATCTGCCCGAAGTGAAGATATCTTTGCACGACGGCAAAGTGGTGATTAAATCTTTACCGCGTCTGAACAGTCGCGAACTGGTGGCTGACGCAATGGTCGCCGCCGGTGCGGCAGCTGGCGCTTATGCATATGAACATGATATTCCCGTGCCTTACGCGGTACAGCCCGCGCCGGAGGAAAGCGTGTCAGTCGGCGATACACTTGCCGGAATGTTTGCTCTCAGAAGAACCATGTCGGCGGCGGTAACGCAGCTTGAGCCTGGCGCGCATTCGGGGTTGGGAGTGGATATGTATATTCGTATAACCAGTCCATTGCGACGTTATTCAGATCTGCTTGCACACCAGCAGTTCAGGGCGCATCTTAGCGGTGCGGAACTTATGAGCCACGAGGACTTGAGCGGCAAAATAGCAGTGGCTGACCGGGCTTCATTGTTGTTGCGCAAGACTGAGCGTATCGCCAATGAGTTCTGGAAACTGGTGTTTTTCATGCAGAATCCGGATTGGAAAGGTACGGCGGTGGCGGTTGACAAGCAGGATGACCGGGTGACGCTGTTGATTCCTGAGCTGGCATATGAATTTAAATCGCGCCTGGGCTCGAAGACAGAACTGAACACGCTGTTCAGTATCGGCGTCAACGCCATTGACCTGCCCGGGCTCAGCGGACGCTTCAAAATAAATCATCAGGCCGTGGAAAATGCAGGTTGAAACTATTTCTGTTTTTTCAATTTGAAAAGAGTTTTCGCCGAATTCGCTTCAAACTCAGTTAATTCCTGCGTCAGTAATCGATACATGTTGTGTGCTAGTATCGACATGGTCAGATCAAAATCAACTTTGACCATGATGGATGATGACACTCGATTTAAATGGAAAAAGTAAATCTGTTCGGCAATGGTTTTTTTTTACCTGCCAGCGCCGGGTGTAGGGCACAATAAAAAGTTAATATTTCAAGCGTTAAAAGTATAATATTGCTTTTGCATGACCATAAACATTATGTCCGCCATAAAGCAAAGGAAAAGAGCTGTAGAATTTTACATTTTCTCCCTTCTTCTTGTCGGTACGAACGAGGGCAAAGTAAATACTCTCCCCAGATTTGGGGGCATTCCCAAGCATATAATTGGGTAATTCAGAAAAAGGTATGGCAACTTCAGTAACATATTCATCTTTCTTGCGCAGGCTTTTAAATTGCAGTCCATTTACAGAAGCGTTGGAATCTGAAACAAAACCACCGTATTTATTATTACAGTGAAATCCCTCAAAAATACTTTCATCACATCCGACTATGATCTCCCAATACTTCTTCATACGCTTCGAAGGCATCAGGAATATTTCCAGTGAATCCCCCAGATAGGGATACCCCGGTTTTTCCGAAGCAATAATATCTTTATCAGGAAAAGATGTACCCACATAGATAAATTTCTGATCCCACATGATTTTCCATACACTGCCGTCATCATTCCTGACAGTAGAATTGAGAGAATATGAACCTTTAAATGTCAACGCTTTATCCCAGCAGGCATCCGTAATATTTCCATCGATAACGGGAGACACGGATGTGTAAGGAATACAATATGACGGAGGAGTTTTATGCGGCCATTCCATTCCGGACTCTATACGTTTCTTCAGTTGGTTAAGAGTTTTAGCGGCTTCGTCGCGATCTTTGTCAGTCCCAATCCAATTACCCCGCGTTATATTAAGCGCACGCCATGACGCCCGGGAAGCAATCTCGTTCAATGCGAAACGGGCGGGGTTGTCCATAGGCAGGTCGTACAGCATCCGCCAAGAGTTCAATTTGTTGATGTTACTGCCGGAAAGCAGGACTGTGTTCCAACGTTCCTGATGTCCACAAGGATATTCATAAGTGCTGATTGCGATATCCCACAGATCAAGATTTGAGGTTTTGTGTTCGCGATTATGGAGTTTCACCGCCATGCCGAAATTGGCGGCTTTTTCAAACTTGACCTTATTCAGGACTTTTGCAGGGATAAATAATTCATAGGTGGTTGTGTTATCTTTCCGCTGTCTGGCAATCAGGCACTCGGAAGCCATTGCCGGGGTTTGATTTTTTGCCGGAGCCAGAGTAATAACTGGTGAGGCTCCTCCAGCATGGTTAGCTATAAAAAAGGTACATACATCCTTATTGTTTTCGGCATTGATGTCCTGATTGAACATTAATTCAATGAAATCGTATTGCCATGCCGTTTTTTTTTCAGGAGCAGGTATCAGATCTTTTTCATTTACCCGTAATGCCAGATAAAGTCCTTTTTTACTCCATCTTGAGGCAAAAGACGCATCAAACGGAGGCAGCCCCAATGCCAGATCACCCTTAAATTTCATATGAAAATCACTTTTATGAAGCTTATACCATACGGAGCCCTCCCAATCTGAAACGTCGCCATCGACATTGAGCGTGTCCACAACCCGGCTTACTAGCGGACGGAAGGTATATTCCAAAACTTTTGCATTTCCATCATTTACCTTATATTCAATGATGAAGTTCAATTCTTTGCGGCAATCGTCATTATTCCAATCAAAATTGGAAAGCGGAAAATTCAGACAGATATTTTCTTTTGCTTTCAAATCCGATGTGAGAGACTTATCAGGACAATTTATTCCAGACGGCAGAGATTTAAGCGAAACTTCCGCATGGATATTCATTGAGGTTTTATTCTCGACTTGGATATCCAATGTCCCGCGATCAGGATCAAGCGTGGCTGTAAATCTCAACGGATTTTTTGCGTCAAGAAGCAGCCGCATAGCAGAATAGCTTCGAGAAAGATAGTACAGAGCCGAATAGCTCTTCTTTTTCAACATATCTTCCGCCGTCCGTGCCAGATTTTTATTCTGAGGAGAAGGTGTCATTTCCGCACCAGTCTTCAACGTTTTAACAAGATTTGTCATTCCCATGACTATGTTTTCCGGGACAATCTGTTCCGTACTTATGATTTTGACCGGTCTATCCGATCTGAAGCTCATCACCTGATAGGGATCAAGTTCAAGTTCCAGTATTTTTCCGTCCAGCTTCCACGGACGATTAAACACCGTGTCGGTAAGTTTACATTCTGAATCAAGCGTCATTTTTACCTTTGTTTTATAGTATTGCATGTTTACCAGATAAAACCATCCTGACGAATTAGCCGGACTATTGTACTGACGCACCATGACCGGATCGTTCACACTTGGCGCCTTCTCAAAACGCAGTGCCGGAATTGAACGATATGCCTGATAGAATTTCTGAAATTCGCTATGAGCGCCGTTTTCGGGATTCCCCCACCAACCGTGATCAACGTGTTGAACATCGCCCATCGCCAGTCCCCAGGCAAGAGTCTGCGGCAGATATTTATTGTCGGGCATAACCGAACTGAAACAATGAAAACCGCCGTTGCGTCCCCAATAACCACGCGGCCACCAGTAGTTTTTTATAACTGGACTTGTCCGGTATATTTCCATATTTGCATGACGACTGAGCAGCATACCAGGATGACGGTTATTCTCAAAAAGTTCTGCAAAGGAGACGGAATACTGGAAAGAATCGTAGTTCCGGCTTATATTGTTCATATGAGTCAATCCGTAATTAGGCCGATCAACTATTTCCAGTCGCAATGACGGTTCATTTCTCAGAGACACAAGGTCTATACCTGTCAGTTTTAGACACTCCTGAATATTGATTTCCACCGAATAATCATCAAGTTTGTCTTTGAATGATGTGGAAATAAGGAAATCCGTATGAACCGGAATATTCAAGGTCAGGTTCTTATGTGAACCGCCGTTCAATTCTTTGGCAAGAGTCAGTAGAAAATCTTTGACCTTTTCACAGCGCCAATTGATCCATTTTTCCCATACATTACTATTTTTTAACCAGTTATAGCGTTTATTAAAACGTCCCATTCCTTTGTCGTCAACCGGAATCTTTATCCCGCTTTCTTTTTCAAACAGAGAAATGGTATAATCGCCATACCCCAGTTTTTCAGTTTTAAAAGTAAGGATATGGCTGTAGTAGTACATAATTCCTTTAAAGGAATTATAAATATCAAATTGTTCACGGTAAAAACGTATACGTCTGAGATGTGCCTCCCTGACCTGCGGATGCAGAAAATTCAAAGTGGCGTCTTTTGAACGTTTTCCGGGATTTTTATCCAAAGTCCCATCCGCCGACATGAATTCCAATGACTCCATTCCTTTTGCCGAGGCTTCGAACTCATCGACGGATAATTTATCCAGCCCGATCAGCTGGTGCAATCCTACCCGGTCATTGAACTGAATATAAAAAGGGATATTCTCGCGCTCAAACATCGTGGCGGCAAGACAAGCCCAGCCGGGCATATATGCCAGTGGCGCCGGCTTTGGCAGCATGCCATATGCTCCATTATTGTCTCCATTATAATCGAATAACTGAAAAACCGTATGACTCTGCCCCATAAACCGTATATATTTGATCCTACGCCTCATTTTCTCCTCAATGAATTCAAATGAAGGTCCCTGATTGTTCATATACGTATTGAACCAGCAGCCCAGCGGCATATACGGGTCTTCATTCCAGTTGCCGACAAGGCGTTGCGGCATGCCTGCCGGCTGGTTTACCGCGAGCTTTGACAAAGGTTCCGCGTTCTCATAAATACGGATGTTTTTCATTGCCGGTCCCGCACAGCCTTTAAATGTATTATAGCCAAAACATCCGACCAGAATATCTTTTGAATCCGGCCAGAACAACAACTTTTTCCTCGACATCCGACCAGTAACAGGATTATTAATTCCGTTGGCAACACCAATTGTGTCCAAAGAATAACTATGGGAGAATTTATTCGTACCCCATCCCATGTTATCAAGTCTTTGATCTACGACCACATAAAACACGCGCGGCTTGTCATCCGGATATTCGATTTCCAGCCAATGCGGTTTGCCTGGATTTCTTATGGTGAAATTATATACAAAACCATAGTGCCTGGCTTCTTCAAAAGTATCACGTGTCGATTCACGGTATCTGCCTATGGCAGAATCCACAACCGCGACTTCACCGTCATCAAGATAACGTGAAGCTGGATAGTCTTTGCTGCAATCCACCTCGTCTACAAGTAGAAGTCTGGGATTGCCGCTGACGGAAACGGGCATTTTTTCAGTAATACTTTCCGCAGGCACCGCGCAAACCTCAAAAGTGCGTATCCGCTTCTCGCCCGATAAAAATACCAGTCGATATACTCCTGGATCCGCGGGATAAAACGGGATTTCATAATTACCATTTTCTGGGACTCTCAAGGTTTTCTCAAACAGCTTTTTCCCTTCGGTATTTTCCGCCAGAATCGTCATGTCCACCGGATTTGAATTTGCCTTAAGGAGCATCTTAACGCGAAAAGGTTTTTTACTTCCGGCAATGGTCGCGTAGTCCAGCAATACCGGATACGCCGGCACATATTGTTCATAAAGAGCAAGCGCCTCATCCTCACTCAGTTCCCGATTAAACAGACGCAACTCATCAAAACAGGCTGAATCATCCGGATTGCTACCGTTACCAGTATAAAGGTTGAGCGTGTTCAATTTTACCCGGGAAAGGTTTTTTAATATCTGATCCGAACTTGAAGCAAGAAACAGGCGACCGTCAATATAAATTCTCAATCCAGATTCCTGCTCCCAGGAATAAATGTAATGTCGCCATTCATTACCAAAATAGAACTTGGAAGCGCGGCATCCCTGAGGAGATTCAATGCCATAAGCACTGGAAAAGCTGAATAAGATTCCGGGACCGTTTATACGACCTTTCAGTATTCCACCATTCCGGTCAAGTTCATTTTTACCCGTAATGCTGAATCCGATCATATCGCAAGGAGCAAAAACAGGCACGGGATCTTTTTCGGTGCATATCCATAGAGAAATGGCGCCTCTTTTGTTGTCCAACACCTTGTCTATGTGAAAGGACAAGCCGCCACCATCCTCGATGCTGACGCCATGCCCTTTGAATCCCGGAACCTCTTTCACCTTGAAAAAAGATTCAGGACTTAATACTTTATCCGTAGATATATCGTTATCGAAACTTAAATATGCAGTCTCTTTCAGTTCTTTTCTAATTTTTTTTCTAGCCCGTCTTCATTTTCCATATGCTTGAAAGAAGGGTCTGCAACATAAAATTTTCCATTTCCTTTAATGTCTATTCTGAAAAAATAATTGGAAAGCTGGTTTTGCGGAATATGAAAAACCGTTTCGTATTTGAGCCATCCATTCTGCAATAATTCCGCCTTGCCGGCAAAACTTTTCTTCCAATCACTTCTGATTGCCCGCATCGTAATCGAGAATTTCTTTCCTTCTGCGTTTTCTCCGGCTTTCATCCATACCGTCGCCACATATTTCCCGGCTTTGTCAAGCGCAAAATCCGAACTTTTTATGGTTATAGCCTTATCTTCAATCGGATTATTGAGTTCAAGAACCGGCTGTTGTCCTTCAAATGACTTGTCCGCAATAAACTTACCGCTAACCTTATCGTTATAATTATAAGTCCACCCGACCGTGGGGAACAGTTCCTCTGGAGCATCAAGAATGAATCCCGGATTCTCAAGCAATTCGCCGCCGTCCTTCTTATTTATATACTTCTGCGGGAGTTTACAAAGAAATGGCTTGGCTATAGAGAAATCCCCTTGCTGAAAATGAAACATGGCGAAAATATTTTTTTTGCCCTCAAGTTTTGATTCAGGAATAATCATCGAATAACGCCGCCAGTTATCATCCAGGAAAAATTTACCTAGCCCCCCTCCTTTCCAGTCACTTGAAAGAATACGTGCTTCAATATTTCCTTTACCTTTTCCCATAAATGAAAAATACAGACCTTTACAGGAAGATGGCAACTTCATATTTATTGAGCAAATCGCACTCGCTTCTTTTGAAGGATTATTTACGCTCAAAACCGTAAGTTTTTCCCCTGAATTCTGTTCATCATTCAGTTTATAGGCAGCATCCTGATTTTTTCCCTGCCTTTTCCAGTCACGTGGAAGCATATTTTCGTCTTTAGATACAGCAAAACCATCTCCAGGCAGCATATTTTTCTCTTCCGCGCACAGTTCGGTTCCAAATACAGAAAATAAAGCCGCGGCAAACAACAACTTCGTCTTGATCATACTTGCTTTTTCCTTTTTTATTGTTTTATAAATGCTGAAAACTATTAATTTTTTAATGATTTTACCTGAAAAATGCGGTTCACAATATTTGTTATAAAACTTGAAACTCATTGTTGAAATTATTATTTTTTTTTAATTACGTAAGTAAATATATGTCGTTAATAATAATTTGTCAATACCTGCTTGACAAAAAATATTTCTGAAGTTATATTTAATTACGTAAAACAAAAATAAATGATTTAAGAGGCTATAACTGCAATGGGCAGGAAAACAAAAAAGATAAGTATAGCAAAACTTGCAATAGAAGCTGGAGTGTCCGAGGCAACAGTATCCCGGGCACTAAACAATCGGGCAAATGTCAGTGAAGAAACCCGGAAAAAAATCAGCGCCCTGATGTCTAAATATAATTTTGTTCCAACCCCAGCCCGACCAAGAGCAAAAAAAATTGTTCTGATTTCAGGAACTCCGTTTATTGAGTTGTATATCGGAGAAATGTTTTCCGGAGTATATGACTACTGTGCTAAAAATGCTCTAAGCGCCAGTATGATCTTCAAACAGAAAGATGGCGGAAACCTGTTGCAGCAAATACGGGAACAGCAATGTTCCGGAGTGATCGTAGTACTGCCGGAAGAATTCAGTGCGGAAATAGAAGAACTTGCCAGTCTTGAATTACCGGTAATTCTCATGGGGGCAATATACAAAGACAACATCGGCTTTATTGACCATGACGCATACTCGGGAACAAAAACCGCAGTGGAGTACCTGGCGAAACTGGGTCACAAAAATATCGGCTATATGGACGCAAGCTATATTACGATAAATCACGTAAACAGAGTGAAAGCTTTCGAAAACTCAATGAAAAACTTGAATCCGAACTATAATCCGGACTGGATAATTCAAGTGGATTGCAATAAAGATATTTATCAAAGTAGCTATGACACCGTGCAGGAGCTGATAAGAAAATTCCCGGAAATCACTGCAATCATCACTGTAAATGACAGCGTTGCCATCGGCGCCACAAAAGGAATCTGGGATTGCGGTATGAAAATCCCGGAAGACATGTCCATCATTGGCTTCGATAATTATCGACAAGTAAAATTCATTCATCCTTCACTGACTACCATCAATCAACCAATAAGAGAAATGGGATTCACCGCGGCAAAGAGTATTGATGAATTTCTTAAGAACCCCGGAATATGGAACCCTCCAAGAGAAATTTTCCCAACGGAATTGATAGTGCGCGAATCCACCGCGCCGCCAAGACAGATAACGGTTTAGTAAACGTGCAAAACTTTAACCAAGGAAATACAGCATGAAAAAGGATACACACTTCACACTCATCGAACTCCTCGTTGTGATAGCCATCATCGCCATTCTTGCGGCAATGCTCTTACCCGCGCTGACCAAGGCAAGAGAAAAAGCTTATGAGATTTCGTGCAAAAATAACCTTAAAAACATTGGATCATCGTTTATTATGTATACTGTTGACAACTCAAGTTATATGCCTTTGAGCAGATATGCGCCTTACGGCGCCACTGATCTGTTCAGGATTTGGGGTTACACCTGGATATACAACGGCATATGTCCTTATATCAACAGCAACTGGCAAGGAAAAACAGATGCCCCTGCACTGCTTTCATGCGCATCTAATCCGAATGAAATATTTGTTTCCTCATACGGATTCAAAGTCTCAAACTACATGTATAACAGTCACTTGGGAAATTATTCCAGTACTACTGATCCTCCACACACCGCATATCGCGCGAGAAAAATAAGCCAATGCAAACAACCTTCCATCTTTTCTGTAGTCACAGAAGGCAAAAATAAATCCAGAAGCAAAAATTACTACGCCATAGGGACAAGAGAAGAAGCAATACTTGATCTGGATTTTCGTCATAACTCAGGAAACAATATTCTTTATGCAGACGGACATGCAACTAGAGAAACACCACTGAAAGAGCCCATTACATTCATATATCGCACTTACGCCTGGGGCTCTTTGGGACTGTGGTAACATCCTTCCTTTCAACCTCTATTCCTTTTGTTTATAATCATGTTTTGCAGTTGACTTCGGAAGAAATCGGGGGTATATATACGAAAACATTTAATCGGACTTATTCCGGCAGCGGATTCAGAGGGCGTTATACGAACATGAACATCGGCGGCGGAGATAAAATCAATCCTAAATAATAAGGTAGTTATAATCTTGGCTGCTTTCGGAAAAAGTATACTTAAGAGTTCTTCGGGACTGATGATCGCCACTATGCTAAGCCGTGTTCTTGGTTTGTTCAGAGTGGTGCTGGAAGCTGGAATCCTTGGCGGTGGAGCGCTTGCCGGAGCCTGGCAGATGGCGTTTATGGTGCCAAATCTATTCCGTCGTCTGCTCGGAGAAGGGGCGTTGGGGGCAGCTATGGTACCTATGGTATCGCACTCGCTGGTCAGGGATGGCAAAGAGCAAGCACGACAGATGCTTACGGTGGTAATGATAGTTTCTGGATTGGTGCTGGCGGTATTGTGCATATTGGTGGCGGGAGCGTCGCTGCTGGCGATTAATTTTGTGGAACGTCAAGACACGCAACTTATGCTGAGGCTTATACCTTTGATAATACCTTATGCTTTGTTTATATGTCTGGTGGGGGTGATGTCCTCGGCGTTGAACAGTCTGAAAGTTTTTTTTCTACCCGCGCTGGGGGCTTTGTCATTTAATGTGGTGCTGATCGCGGCGTTGTTATATTTGGCTTCGGTTCCGTGGGGCAAAAGTCTTAGCGACGCCGCCAATGGAGAAGGGGATTTTCGCATGCTCGCTTTTCTGGGCTATGCGGTGTTATTGTCCGGGGTATTGCAATTTATGTTGACCTTGGGATTACTTTATTTTAACGGCATGGGTATTGAACTGAGCCGAAGTTTGTTCCGCCGTTACGATGTTCTAAAGGAATTGTGGGTATTGACTTTGCCGGGATTGATCGGCGCGGCGGCTTTGCAGGTGAGTTTTATTGTTGACCGTCTGCTGGCGTTTTCGCTTGGTGCGTATGCGGTACCGGCGCTGAATTATCCTGACAGATTGATTTTTCTACCAATAAGCGTCTTCGCTTTGTCGCTGGGAATGGTGGTGTTACCGGATATGTCGCGCGAAGCCGCCCGGGGGAATATGGAAAAATTGGTGGAAACGATGTTTTTCGGTTTACGCAATCTTTTATTTTTGTGTATTCCGGTGGCAGTGTTTATGCTGTTGTTCAGGGTGGAGTTATTGAAAGTTATATATATGCGCGGGCGTTTTGATGAACAGGCGTTGCAAGAATGCGCGTGGTCAATGCTGTTCTATTCTATGGGCATACCGTTTTTTTCATCAATAAAGATAGTGGTGGCGGGATTTCAGTCGCGCAAGGATATGAAAACACCTATGAAAGTGTCGTTGTTATGTATCGCCGTGAACATTATCTTGAATATCATCCTTATGTATCCGCTGAGACAGGGGGGCATCGTGCTAGCTACAGTAATCTCGTCGATTCTCAACAATCTGTTGTTATTGTTGATCTTGCGTCGTACTTTGACGCAATCCCTGCCACTGGGCGGATTGCTTGTGACGGCGTTTAAATATCTGGCGTTATCGGTGGTGCTGGGAAGTGGTGCGGTACTGTGGTATCCTTATTTTTATGGTATTATTGAGCTGCCGTCGCGGTTTCCGGTGGATTTGGTGCCACTGGCGATTTGCGGAACGGCGTTTGTGATGGTATATTTTGTTGTATCGAAGCTTTCGGGGAGCGAAGAGGCTGCGGGGATCATGGAACTGGTAACGCGGCGCAAAATTAATAAAGGAGATTGATAATATGGATTTTTATGATGTAGTAAGAAGCAGGAGAAGTATACGCGGTTATAAAGACGCGTCGATACCAGATGAAGTAATAGAACGTATTTCTGAAGCGGTTAATCTGGCGCCCTCGGCATGCAACATGCAGCCCTGGCAGTTCAGGATAATCTTCAATGAGGAATTACGCACGAAAATATGTGCCAACTATTCCCAGCCCTGGTTGAAGGAGGCTCCTGCGATAGTGGTGGCGTTGGGAGACTCTGAAAATTGCTGGAAGCGCCCGCAGGAAGGAACGCCAATTGTCGATATTGATCTGGCAATTGCGATGGAGCATTTGGTGCTGGCGGCGGCGTCTGAGGGGCTGGGCACCTGCTGGATCTGCGCCTATGACCGGGCGAGAATGGATAAGGCGCTGGGTATCAAGCCGCCGTGGAGCGTGTTGGCGATAAGCCCGTTGGGTTATCCTGCCGTTCCCGCGCGTGATATAGAACGTAAAGATGTATCGGAAACTGTAGTGGTGGTAAAATAAATAATATGAATCCTGAAAATATAAGTATTAAACGTCCTGAACTTGAAGGTGTTGTAAGTCTGGAGCGTGGATTGTCCTTTGAATTCCGCTCCGGTGCGTCGGTGTTGACTTTGCGTCCTGTCAGCCTGGGTGGTTTCAGCGAAGCGGAAGCTATGATGAAGAAATTTCGCAGACACGCCTCAGTTGACGGTCTGAGTTCCAGCGTCGAGACGATGGCGGTCATACCCTTCGGCATAGAGCCGGAAATCAGACGCAATATCGAATTCGCGGCAAACCATGCCAAAGTCATTACCGATATATCCATGAAAGGCGGTATGCCGGTAAAAAATATTGCGCTTGATGATATCAAAATTGATGGCGAGGTCAAACGTGTAGGTATAATCCCGGTGAATACTGGTTTGGAAAGCCTCCCTCAAGTGGAGTGGCACGACGCGGGAACCGGGGAACAGGTGTTTTATCATGATGCCGACCCGTTTCTGATATGCCTGGTCGAGATGGTTGATGGGGGTATCTGGGAAGTCGGCGCCGGTGATGACCTCTGGCGTTGGAACTGCGGCAGCAAATACAATGCCGGAACAGAGTTTAAAATATTCGGCGATGCCAAAGGCATAAAGATAATCCGCAATGTCTACGTCAAAAAAGAAGAGTCGCTACCACCGCAGCGCGGCTTGCGCTTTAAATGGTATTTTGCCTGGTCGGTCAAGGATAACGCCCCGGATGCTCAACCAGGTTCCGGCTCATATCTTGATCTTATGGATATGGAAATGCCGGAGGAAGGCAAAGTCATGCTTGATGAAGACAAATTCAGCGCCGCGCCATGCTTTGAAGCCAACGCGCTCAGAAAACGTTTTCGCTCCATGATACGCTCGCTTGCCGGAGGCGCTACTGAAAGCGCTGGATTCACAATGGTGAACGTTGAGCCGCATATATGTCTCGCGGCGGCACATCTCGACCGGGGCAAAAAGCGTTTGCTCTTGCACTGGGACATCCTGAACATCATGGATCAGTGGCTGTGGGCTAATCGTCTGCTGCTCAAGTCCGGTTCCAATTTGAGATTTTACGCCACCGGTAAGGATATTCAGTCACTTCCATCCATATACGGCATGAAAAATGTATTTGAACAGGAAGACTCGGAATGATGTGAATGAAATATTACGGACTTTTGATATTTTTCTGGATGTTGTGCTACCCGGCACTTGTACCGGCTTCAGCTCCGCGCGTGGTTACCGACCATGGCACCAGAATTATTTTCAGCCAGTCCTGCAAGGATTTATTTACCGTAAGAAACCATATTCGTGATATAGAAAATGGCGTGACCCGGATGCTGAGGCTCGGTGCGCGTTCAGAACCGGGCGTCGCATGTACCGTTTTTATGGTCGATGACCGACCGGAAGGTAACTTAAGGCTGGTTCAGACCCGTAGTACTCTGCTTATTTATCTGCCCGCTGATTACTCTTTGTGGAAAGATGATTTTGAGGTTCAACGCAAATTGGTATGCTGTTTTTATCTGATCCGTTCCGGCATTCAGGTGCCAGATATGGAGCGGCTGGACATTGTTCCGTACTGGCTTCAGATGGGTACGCTGGAATTTATCTGGCGCATCCGCGGGGGCGGAGGGCAGAATCAGGTCAGATTATATCCGCGCGTCAGAAATGCCGAACTCGCTGGGATTCAAATCGGACTTGATGATGTCTTGTCGGATAAAATAACCCCTGATCGCGGAGTGATGTTTGAGCTGTATATGGAATTGTGCGATATGCTTACTTCGCGCTGTCATAGTGAAAGCTCAGCCAGAAATAACCTTTTTTACGAGATGATCGTGCTTGCCGCCAATAAGGGTATAGCTCCTGGTGAGGCGTTTTATATGACCGCCGGGAGAATTATCCTTAGCTCATCCAGACACAAACGTCGCTTGCAGAATAAGGACAATGTATCGGAAAATGAACTTGTCCGCCGCTGGTTTAGAGATTATTTACGCGGTCAGGTTATAAATAATTTCATGCCGCTACCGATCCATATATGGAAAGAACATTATGAACGATTGCTGTCCGTGGAGTATTTGACTTTGCAAGATCGAGACGCTACGACAACTGTCAGTGTCAGCTGTAAGTTGAACGAGCTGGACGAAAAGTGGGACGGCGTGTATGATAAAAAAATGCTTAAGATTGCTTTGATTGAACGCTTTTCCGCTTTGGAACGTGAAAGTCCCGCTTTGTTTTCTCCGGCTTTTGCCAAACTGTATAAGGCGGTAAACTCATTGCCGGAATCGGATGCTGTCGGCGATACGGCAACGAATATTCCAGCGGGAGTCGAAGCGCCGCCGCCCGAATCCGATTCGCTTAAAATCGCGCTTGAAGGTATAGAGCAGGTTTATAAACGGCAGAGGGATATGGAGGATTATTTGGAAGCCATTGCGCAGCAACATTCTTCGCCGTGGGAAAGGTATCAGTGTGAATTTCAGATCATGGATATTGTCGATGAAGAATCGCGTAGAGCATGGCCAGAATTAAATAATTATCTTGATCAACTGGAAAAAGCCTTGAAAGTGGAGTAGATTATAGGACTGCTTTGAGTTGGGGCACATTACCCGGAACTGATTTCCGGTGGTAATATAGAGTTATTGTGAAATAAATTTAGACATTATGAAAGGTTTTAAAAGATGAAAGTAAGTCCTGAATTGGATAAAATGATGCAGAAAGGCCGTGATTTTCTCGGCTGTGAATACCCGATTATCTGTGGCGCTATGACTTGGGTAAGCGAACCGAATCTGGTCTCGGCAGTATGTAACGCCGGTGGCTTCGCCTCGCTTGCGGGTGGTAACGCTCCTGCGGATATTCTCAAACAACAGGTAGCCGCGATACGTGAAATGACTGATAAACCCTTTGGTGTCAATCTTATCACTATCGCACCTAACTACCGTTCACATCTGGAACTGCTCGGAGAACTCAAAATACCTTATATCATTTTTGCCGGGAGTTTCCCCAAAAAAGAAGAGATAGAAATAGCCAAAGCCAGCGGCGCTAAAGTCATGTGCTTCGCCTCCACTTTGTCCATTGCCAAACGTATGATACGTTTCGGTTCCGACGCCATTATTCTCGAAGGTAGCGAAGCCGGAGGTCATATCGGACATGTAGCGTTGAGCGTTCTTCTCCAGCAGGTGCTTTTTGAAGTGCGCGACCAGATACCGGTGTTCGTCGCCGGAGGTATCGCCACCGGTAAAATGCTTGCTCATGTCATGTTGATGGGAGCCGCTGGCGTTCAGCTCGGTACCCGCTTCGTCATGACTGAAGAAAGCCGTGTTCATGAAAATTTCAAAAACGTATTCAAACGTGCCAATGCACGCGATGCGGTCTCAACTCCCCAGTATGATTCAAAACTGCCGGTGGTCGCTGTTCGCGCCCTGCGTAATAAGGGCACGGACGCTTTCGGCAAACTCCAGCTCAAACTGCTCAAACAGCTTGAAACTGATGAGATTTCCCGCGAAGAAGCTCAGAATGAAGTCGAGACTTTCTGGATCGGAGCCTTGCGTCAGGCGGCCGTCGATGGCGACGTCGAACGCGGTTCTCTCATGGCTGGTCAGTCAGTCGGACTGGTGGATCAGATAGTGCCGGTATCCGCGTTGCTCCAAGAGCTTATGGAAGACGCCGGTGAGGAAATAAAACTTATCAAGGAAAAAATCAACTGTCTCTGATGGTAAGTCCGGGAAAAAGGAATATCCTGAATGTTCTTTGCGCGTTAGTCCTTATATTGTTTCTTGGCGTAACTTTTATTCAGTCCGCCAGGCGAGCGGTTCAGAGGATTACAGGGGATTTCTTTTTTCCTTTTTTGCATTATCCGGTAAAGGGACAGCGTGAGCTGAGCAATAAGGCGTTGCTGCTGGAAAGCAGAAAATCCCTTGCGGGAGCGTTGGAACAAACTGAGAAGTTGAACCTGCGCCTCGCTGCCGAATTGTCGGCTTACAGCTCCCTGGGGGAGGAAAATGCCGAACTGCGCCGCTTGCTCCAGTTGAAAAAACGCGTCGAATTTGAATTCCATTTCGCGGAAATTATCCTTCGCGACCCCACCGCATGGAAAGAGCGTTTCACTATTGACAAGGGCGGCGACGCAGGAATCCGCTCTGGCGACGTCGTCGTTAGCGGAATAGTTCACGAGGATATAGTCGAACTTGCCGTGGTCGGACGTATTTCCGCTGTAACCAGACATACCGCCGAAGTTAACACATTGATGAATTCCAGTTGCCGTGTAAGTATTTCCATACCTGACAACAACGGACGCGGTATACTTAATGGCGGGTTCGGCAGTGATGGCGATTTCTTTGTGCGCGGCATATATCTGCCCCGTGATTTTGATTACCGCCCGGGCATGCGTGTGCTTACTTCAGGACTGAGTCGTACTACTCCGGCGGGACTGTATGTCGGGAAGATCGCTGAGCGCAGCGGCAGCATACGCAATTATAAAAATCTTTATAAAGAAGTGGATATCGAGCTTGGTGCCGATCTCAATCAGATACGTTTCGTCATGGTAATATCGGGGGATTGACCGTGTTTGCGTTTATCTTCATAATGGTGTTGATGTTTTTTACGCTGTGGCTGGAAGTCATGCTCGGAGCGTACGGCTTCTGGATACCTTTGTGCTCATATCTGGTCTTTTATGTTTCGGTAACCTGGAGCAGACAGACGGGCATAGCCGTCGCCCTTACGCTTGGTGCTTGCATGGATATGCTGTATTTTAGAGAAAATATGTATTCGGCGACGCTGCTGCTGATCGCCGTCCCCGCCGCCGTGGTATGGTTGGTGAAGGCCGATGACAAGGCATGGTGGATGCGCGTGGTCTTCGGGATATTTCTCGGAGGCGCATGGGTTGTGCCGCAGGCGTTATATAATAGTTTTCATCTCGGCTGGACGCCCGGTCATGATCTGCTTTTCCGCAATGCCATGACTTCCGTATTCGCCATTATTTTTTCAGGTGCGCTGTTACCTGTTTATATCGCCTGGGTCGACTCCATGTCCGAACGGCTGGGGATAGCCAGGTTTGACAAGGCGCGTGAACAAATCATACACGGCAGATGAGGGAGGTATAAGTGGGCGTCAGATTTCCATCATCGTTTACACGTATAGTTATTCTGGGTTTGATTCTGATCGCGGGATACGCCCTGTTGCTGCTAAGCCTCTGGAGTGTGCAAATACGCAAGGGTGAGGAACATCGTGACGCGATTTCCAGACAGTCCATCCGACGTATAAGAATTCCCTCCATTCGCGGTCGTATACTCTCTTCGGACGGGCAAGTCATTGCCGATAACAGACCCGCTTTTAATATCATCCTCCACTTGGGCGAAATGCGTCAACCCGGCAGAGCCAATAAGACTATAAAGTTTATCCTTGAACAGATAGACCGTATTTCCCGACGGATCGGTCGTCCGATGACTTACGGGGAAAACGATATACGCACACATATGAATTTCCGCCCCGGACTGCCGTTCACCGTTTTTGAAAACCTTAGTGAAGCCGAACTTGCCGCCATCTCCGAGCTTCGGGAACCCGTCAGGGGTATGGAAGTGGAGGTCAAAGCCGAACGCTTTTATCCGGATAACAACACCTTTGCTCACGTACTGGGCTATACCGGCTCAGAAGATCCGGTCAGGGCGGAAGATAAAGAGGAATTTTTCTATTATATCCCCGATCTGGTCGGCAAACAAGGCGTGGAACGGGAATTCGACAATATCGACGACACCCCGGTGGAACTGCGCGGACTCAAAGGCAAACCCGGCGGCAGTATGGTCAGAGTTGACCACCGCGGCTATATCTTTGAAGAAATAGGTACTGAAGAAGTCGCCAATGGCAATGACATAGAGTTGACTATTGACTGGCGCGCTCAATCTATTCTGTATAGACTTATGGCGGATAAAATCGGAGCTGGTATCGTGCTCGACGCTGATTCCGGAGCCGTGATCGCAATGGTCTCCACCCCCTCATTTGACCCCAATGCCTTTTCCGGCGGCATTTCCAGCGCAGAATGGAACCAGCTTATCAAGGACAAAGACAAACCTATGCTTAACCGCGCCTGCAATGGTGAATATACCCCTGGTTCTATTGTTAAACCGCTGGTAGCTATGGGGTTGCTCGAAAATAACATAGATGCTTCCTCAATCGTATGCGACGGTGCCACTCAAATCGGCGATGCTAAAATACGTTGCGCCAGCTGGCGCCGGGGCGGACACGGCGAGGTCGATCTAGTCAGAGCTCTGGCGGTCTCGTGCAACGACTATTTTATTGAAAAAGGTCTCCTGCTGGGGCTTGATCCCATGTGTGATTTCTTCCGTTCCGCCGGACTTGGACGCCGTGCGGGCTTTGTTCTTGCGGAAAGACCCGGGCTGGTGCCAACACGTGAAGATAAACGACGCATCTTCGGGACGCGTTGGAACGCCTATGATACCGGCTTGCTGTCCATGGGACAAGGGATAATCGTTATAACCCCACTTCAGGCGGTAGTTTATACCGCCGCCATCGCTAATGGCGGAGTACTGTATAAACCCTACTTACTGAACCGTATAATGGACGCTCATGGTAATTTACTGTATGTTAATAAAGCACAGGAAACCGGGCGTCTGCCGGTCTCGGCAGCGCATCTCGATATAGTCCGGCAGGGAATGTATAATGTGGTCAATACCAGCGAAGGATCGGGCAAGCGCGCCCGTAATGACGTCATCACTCTCTCAGGCAAAAGCGGCACCGGTGAAGTCGGCTCCCGCGAGAACCGTCATAAAAACACCTGGTTCATAAGCTATGGCACTTATAAAGACAAAACTTACGCCATGGTCGTACTGGTCGAATACGGCGACAGCGGCGGCGGCACCTGCGCCCCCATCGTCAAAGACTTCTTCACCCAATGGCTCACCGGTAAATAACAAATTGTTCAGTCATATAAAATTTGCAGTTATTCCCGCTCGGGAATGGAAATAGTCTTTATTTATTCATTTCCGCAATTTATTACCGCTCGGGAATGAGGAAAAAGCTACTTGCTATTCAAACAGGAATTCGAGGTCTTCGACGGATAGTTTTCCGGTGGAGGCTTCGGGGTTTTCGAGCAGACTTTGGAAGATCGCGGCTTTTTTATCCTGAAGCGCCAGAATTTTTTCCTCCACCGTATCTTTCACCACCAGTTTGACGCTGGTAACAGGGTTGAGCTGTCCGATACGGTGGGTTCGGTCAGTCGCCTGAGCTTCAGCCGCCGGATTCCACCAGGGATCAAAGATTATCACCGTGTCGGCGGAGGTCAGATTAAGCCCCGTGCCGCCAGCTTTTAAACTCAACAAAAAGAGTGGGATGTCCGGCGAATTATTAAAGTTATCCACCCGATCTAAACGGTCTTTGGTGCTGCCGTCAAGATATTCAAAAGAGATATTTTCTTCCTTGAGCCAGTTTTTTATCAAGCTTAGTAACGATGTAAACTGACTGAACAGCAACATTTTGTGTCCACTGTCAATATTTTCCAGCACCAGTTCTTTCATTAAATCCATTTTGCTCGAATCGCTGACGCTGGTATTTAATTCTTTTGGGAGCAGCAGGGGATGGCAGCAGATCTGTCGCATACGCATCAGGATGGTCAGTATTTCCATATTGGTGGCGGATTTACCATTGAGCGCCGCCAGTCGCCGGAACTCTTTACGTCCCATGTCCGCTATTTGTTCGTAAAGTTTACGTTGAGCGCTGTCCATTTCGCAGTACAGTATTTGTTCCTGTTTAGGGGGCAGTTCGGTGCATACGTCAAGTTTTTTGCGGCGCAGGATGAAGGGCGCCACGCGGGCGGCGAGATTGTTTTGTTTCTCACGGTCGCCGCTCAGATCGCCGTAATAGTTTTTAAAGCTGTTGTGTGAGCCGAGCATGTCGGGATGCAGAAAGTCAAAGATGCTCCATAGATCTTCAGGACTGTTCTCCAGCGGCGTACCGGTCAAAACTATTTTATGTCCGGCGGTGATGGCTTTGCAGGTCTTGGCGTTGGCGGTGGATGGATTTTTGATATGCTGGGCTTCGTCCAGGATGACGTATGAGAAATCCATTTTTTCCAGCAGGTGAATGTCGCGTTTGATGATGGAATACGAGGTTATCACCAGATTCTGGCTCATAGCCTGCCCCCAGAGCTCTCCGCGTTTGGCGCCACGTATCGCCATGGTCTTAAAAGAGGGAGTAAATTTTGTTGCTTCCCTGAGCCAGTTCTCCACCAGACTGGTGGGGCAGATGACCAGCGCCGGAGAGCTTTTCTTATTAAGTCTTTCAGCCAGTAAGGTAAGGGTTTGCAGGGTTTTGCCAAGTCCCATCTCATCGGCAAGGATAAAGTTGAAACCACGATCGCTGAGGCTTTTCATCCACTCCACACCGTGTAACTGATAATCCCGGAGAGTGGCGTTGATTTTGAACGATTTATTGTCTGGTTTGGGTGCTTCGATAATTTCCGGGTGGTTGAGCAGTTCACTGAAAGCGTAAAATTCGGGTGGGACCGCGCCGGGAATATTTTTTCCGGCGGAGACCCAGAAGGGTACAGAGCTGCGCGGAATCTGGAACAGGAATTTTTCGCCATTGACCGGATGGATGATGTTGGCGGCGGCGAGCATGAATTTGCGCAATTCTTTACTGATCTTGAATATTCTCCCGGCGAACATGTGATAATGATGATTATTTTTCGCCACCTGATAGATGTCTTTCCACAGGAATCTCGCCCGGTCGTATTTGAGGAAATATTCCAATTGATAGCTTTTGGGGTTGGTCTTAACCACCTGGCACTGGAGATTTATCTGCGGTACGCCGCGTCCGCCGGCGCTTAGCGCCGCCAGTTGTCCGGATAAATAATGCAGCCGGAGGCTTTTCTGCCATTCCGGTATAAGTTTGTCAGCGAAAACGCCTACAGCTTCGGGGTCGTCAAGGACAAATACGGTCTTACCGGTTAACGGTTTGACTTGTCTGAAACCGAAGCGTATTAACTCGTCCACAACGGCTTTTTCCTCTTCCTGATTGCGTTTCCAGAATGAACCTTTTGAGCAACCGAAAGCCGATTCATCGGGAGGATAATAAGCACCGTCATAGTCAAAAGAGAGCTGTAGTTCCAAAGCTTTATCCTGCGTCAGAACCGCGTTATACAAAGTAAAACACTCCTTGTTTTCGAGTGTGCCGTTTTCAAGCCGGATAAGTTTTACCGGCAGATTGTCTTTTTCATTCAGCAACAGTTTACTGGCGTCGGTGTTACAATCCTGCTCGGAAGTACGCAAAAAGCTTCTCAGCCATGACACGTCCACAGTGGCGGGAACCCACCAGTATTCACCGCTCATGCCCGTCCAGCAACCAGCGCGGCCGGTGATGACTTTGGCTGATTTCAGCGGCAGAATGGCGCCGTCGATTATCAGCGCGGAGCGTAACAGGCAACCTTTGGGGGTTGGGGTGTACAGCATCACCGGTTCGGCAGTGTTGCGGTGGATGATGACTTTGCGACCGCCCTGGGTAAAGTTATCGAATCCGGACAGGCAATGAAAGAGTTCAGCGGTCTGTTCAGCGTCGAGGGTAAGTTTTGAGCTGTCAGGTTCTGCATTTATCGCCAGAAAGCGAATTATCTGGCGATCCTGTTGCGAAAACTGTTCTATTTTGAGGCTTGCCGCCAGTGATTTACCGAAGTGCAATTGTCTTATGTTGTTAAGATTGCCGATGTATTCCCTGGTACCTACCCGGAGTTTCGCGCCAATCAACGCGTGTTCGAATTTGCTGGGCACATGGGGAAATGCGGATTCAGCGGTCAGCAAAAGTTCGGCTTCGGGAGCATTGAGTGACTGGCGCGCCAATTCGGTGAAACCTTCATATTTAAGTCCGCGATATTTGCCTGGTTCATCTTGTGCGTCCGGTCGTACGGCATTTGCCGGAAAACGGGAGAAATATAGAATAGTTGCCACCGCGTGCTCGCATATTTGTGTGTCGGAGCATTTTGAGCAGGAGCAGGAGGCGCTATTGGTCTTATTTGCCACTTCAACGTGGTCGATCCTGTCTTTTTTATCTCTGAACGCGGCATTGAGTCTGCCTTTGGCGCTACGGTATGCGCATATCAGACAGTTGTTTTTCAGTAACTGCTTTCCTTGTTTGAAATTATCTTCCCCGGCAATCTTTACTATTTTGCTTTCAAAACTTTCCGCCATGCGCTGTTGTATTCCCTGCTTTTCAGATTGTTCCATAAAATCAAACCTTTAATCTAGCACGTTTCCGGGGTAAGTAAAATAACTGGATCAAGACTTTTTCATGCTTTTTTTCAGACTTTGCCTTTTTTATGCTTTGTTATTATCCGGTATCAATTTATATTTGTCGGACGTTTCCATAAAAAATTAAGTTTTAAGGAGAATTTTATTATGCCGGTTGTAGATATGCCTATGGAAAAATTGCGCGAATACAAGGGTAGCAGCCCTTGCCCGGAAGATATTGATCAGTTTTGGGATGACGCGCTTGAAGAAATGAACTTCGTTGATCCAGATCTTGAATTGCTGCCCGCTGAATTTCAGACGCCTTTCGCAAAATGTTATGATATGGATTTCACAGGAGTTGGTCGTGCCAGAATTTATGCAAAGCTCCTGCGTCCGGTTGCTCCGGTGAAAACTCCGCATCCGGCACTGGTGATGTTCCATGGATATTCCGGGCATTCCGGGGAGTGGAATGATAAACTCCAGTATGTAGCCGCCGGGTTTACCGTCGCCGCGCTCGACTGCCGCGGTCAAGGCGGTTTATCAGAGGATGTTGGCGGGGTGATCGGCAATACGCTCAAGGGACATATCATCCGGGGCTTGGACAGCGGTCCGGAAAAACTTTATTTCCGCAGTGTTTTCCTGGACTGCGCGCAACTTACCCGCCTGGTGATGGATATGGAGGAAGTCGATGAGACCCGTGTCGGACTGATGGGAGGCTCTCAGGGCGGCGCGCTCACGCTTGCCTGCGCGGCGCTGGTTCCTGAAGTTAATCGCGCGTTTTCAGCGTTCCCTTTCCTCAGCGATTACAAACGAGTATGGGACATGGATTTAGATGTGCATGCCTATGAAGAACTGCGCACTTACTTCAGACACTTCGACCCTACTCATGAGCGTGAAGATGAAGTATTCAGGCGGCTGGGCTATATTGACATTCAAAACCTGGCAAAGCGTATACGCTGTAATATACGGATGGCGACCGGACTTATAGATCAGATATGCCCGCCTTCGACTCAGTTCGCGGTGTATAATAAGATAAGTTCTGAGAAACAACATATTTTCTATCCGGATTTCGGACATGAAGCACTCCCGGGATGCAACGACAGGACTTATCGTTTTATGTTGGAAATGTTGGATTGATAGATATTTCAAAAAAGGAAAACAGTAGACGGCGGCTCTTAAAGACTATTCTGCTAAGAGCCGCAGTGTACTTTTCTGTGTTGATTGCGGGAGTATTAATTATGGGCGGATGTTTTTCCGAAAAGATTATTTTTCAACCGCAACGCAGCGGCATGACGCCGGATGCGGATATGACCATGCTGGAAGTGGCTCCCGGGGTAAACATCACGCTGATGTATCTCCGCGCGCCAGGATCCGTTTATACTCTGCTGTACAGCCATGGCAATGCCGAAGACCTTTTTGACCTGAAACCCATGTTGCAAGAATATCAGTCGCGCGGTTATTCCATTATCTGTTACGACTATGAAGGCTACGGCGCGAGCAACGGAAATCCTTCTGAAGCCGCCTGCTATCGCGATATCGACGCCATTTACCAGTATATGATCGGGACTTTGAGCATCGCTCCTGAAACGATAATTATTTACGGACGTTCCGTCGGCGGCGGACCCTCCTGTTATCTAGCGGAGAAATCCGTGGCGGCTGGGCTTGTCCTCGAAAGCACTTTCACCAGCGCGTTCCGGGTCTTGTCCCCGATTCCCCTGCCTTTTGATAAGTTTATGAACCTAAAACGTCTGAAAAATATAAACATACCGTTGCTGATCTATCACGGAAAAATGGATAAAATCATACCGTTCAAACATGGGAAACGCTTATACGAAGCGGCACGGGAACCAAAAACTTTTGTGCCTGTTGATGGCGCCGGACACAATGATCTGATGCTTCAGGCGGGCGAACTGTACTGGAACGCGTTGCGGAAATTTACCGAGGGACTTTCAAAAGGTAAGTGAGTTTTTACATCAGACTTTGAGCATCGACATCGGCATAAACGTGTACGCCTTTGGGGTGTTTGGCGTTGAGAGCATAATGACGTATATATCGCCTCAGTTGTGTAGTTTTTTCGCCGCGGAGGATGATGATATAACGGTACTTTGATTTCACCCGTTCCACCGGCGCCGGCGCGGGTTCGGATATGATAATTTTTTCATGACACGCCGGACGCAGGTATTCCATGAATTGTGTCGCATAGGTACTCACTTCATTGAGTTCTTCCCCCTGGAAATGCACGGTTATAAGATGTCCGGCGGGTGGATACATAAGCATTTTGCGTACTTCCATATCGTTCTCGTAAAAACCATTAAAATCATGCTTGATTGCCGACTGAATGGTCTCGTTAAACGGCGTGAACGTCTGAATCAACACTTCGCCTTTTACGTCGCCGCGTCCGGCGCGCCCTGCCACCTGAGTGATAAGTTGAAAGGTTCGTTCCGGAGCTCGGAAGTCAGGTATGTGCAAACTCTGATCCGCATTGATTATTCCCACCAGGGTAACGTTGGGAAAATGCAAACCTTTGGCTATCATCTGGGTGCCGATAAGGATGTCGATATTGCCGCGTTTAAATTCGTTCAATACGTGTTCATATGCGGCGGCGGTCTTCATAGTGTCGGAATCCATACGGGCGATACGGGCATGTTTGAATATTTTCTTAGCCACAGTTTCCACTTTTTCAGTACCGATACCGGAATATTTTATCTCCTCAGACTGACAATCCGGGCACCGGGTATGAGCTTTTATTGAATCCCCGCACATATGACAGGTCAAAGTCTCATTGTGCTGATGATAAGTATACGCCACCGAACATTCACTGCACTCCGCCACATAGCCGCAATTATCACACATCATCTGCCGCGCGTAACCACGACGGTTCAGAAACAAAATGCTTTGTTCCCCGCGCCAGAGTCGGTCATTAACCGCTTCATAAAGCATTTTGGTAAAAAAACTGCTTTTCTTATCATCCCCCGATGACTTATCCAGACGTATGTCAATAACTTTCATAATCGGCAACACGCATTTATCCACGCGCCTGGTCAGGCGAATGAGTTCATATTTACCCGACAACGCATTGTGATAGGATTCAAATGACGGCGTGGCGCTGCCGAGTATCACCACGGCGTTTTCCATATGCCCGCGCATGACCGCCACGTCGCGGGCGTGATAACGTGGAGCTTCCCCCTGCTTGTAAGAGTTCTCGTGCTCCTCGTCAACAATGATAAGACCAAGATTACGGAATGGCGCGAACAACGCTGATCTCGCCCCGACCACTATCCTGACTTTTCCATCGCTGATCTTATTCCATTCATCAAAACGCTCGCCCTCGGTAAGCCGACTGTGCATGACGCTGACCATGTCCCCGAAACGCGCCCGGAAACGTCTGACCGTTTGCGGGGTGAGCGATATTTCCGGGACGAGTACGATAGCATCCTGACCTTTGTCCAGTACCCTGCTTATACATTGCAAATATACTTCGGTCTTGCCACTGCCGGTGATGCCGAACAGCAAGGCGGTACGTCTGCCCTCAGGCTGGTTAATCATTTCAGCGAGTTTTTCCAGCGCGACGCCTTGTTCCGGAGTAGGTTTCTGATCTTTATCGGCGATTATCTGTACGTCATGAAAGGGATCGCGGGCGATATGACGCTTTTCCTCAATGACAAGCCCCTTTTTCTTCAGGGTATTTATGGTGGACACACTAACATTGTGTTCATTCAGCAGTTGTTCACGGCTCATATCCTGATGATTCAATAACAGTTTAAGCATTTCCAATTGAGAGTGTAAAACTTTGCGTTCATGGTTTTCAGCTACGAATATCTCGGCTTCGGCGGGATCCGCCACGGCATAAAACGGCATGGTCTTGTGCTTTATTTTCCCCGAACGCACGGCGCGCGGCAGCAAAGTACGGATAGCCTGTTCGCGACTGCAACAATAATAATCCGCCATCCATTCCCCGAGCTTGACCAGTTTCTGCGGTATACGCGAATGTCCTTCGCACATAGATAAAATATCTTTGAGTTCGCGGGGGAAATCCGTATGCGTGCCGATGCCAAGCACGTAACCCTGCCGCTTACCGCGCCCGAAAGGCACATTTACGCGCGAACCGATTTTCACCTTGCCCGACAGCACCGCCGGAATATTGTAATCGAATGCCTTGTCCAGTGACAGATCGATAATTATTTTTGCTATATGCTGCATTACCCCGAAAACTCTTCTCCATATGTTTAGCCTGAATATATCATCTCTGCCGTCCTTTTCAATAAGAAATGACGGGGTCAAACCTACACATTGTTACATTTTTACCTTCTTTCCTTATCTTGAATCAAGGAAAAATTAATTTCATGATCTTATGCTCAATTGCCAGATTCAGGCTGAAAAGCAATATGTCAACTAATCAATATTTTCAATACTCTAGTCTTGATAGGAGCTTCAACTTGAAATACAGTGAATTTCTACTATATTTTAAGTATGGGGAAATATGTCATGATGTACGCTATTAAATTACAGAAAATCAAAAGATCTAAAAGCAAATATTTTTCCTGATTGTAAATTAAAACGGAGGCGATATGTCTGAAAAAACTGTGTTTTTTATACTTCTTAATAAGTATGCCGATTGGGAGGCCGCTCCATTGGCTTCGATCATCAATTCAATGTCTGGATGGCGTGTGAAAACTGTTTCGCCGCACAAAGTTCCTATCCATTCTATTGGCGGATTCACTGTGATTTCCGATATGGATATTACGCAAGCCATGTCTGAAGACTGTGCCGGTGTTGTACTGGTTGGTGGTATGTCATGGCGTTTACCTGAAGCAAATGCGGTGGAGCCGTTAGTTCGTTCCGCGCTGGAGAAGCATATTCCCATTGGCGCGATTTGTGATGCGACCACATATATAGCAAAACTTGGTATTTTGAATGCCGTTTCTCATACCGGGAATACGCTGTCCGATTTAAAGACAATTGGCGTGGAGCATTATTCAGGCGAAGCCCGTTATCGGGACGAACAGGCTGTCCGTGATGGCGGTATTGTAACCGCGAACGGATTTGCAGCAATAGACTTTTCCAGAGAAATGATTATTGCTCTTGACCTGATGTCGGAACAGGATGCGGCACGTTGGTATCGTCTGGAGAAATTAGGTTTTTATGAAGCGCAAGCCGAAGCGTTCTGGCTGATTGAAAAATTAAGTTCTCAATAGATATATTTGCTCGGGCAAAGCGTTGGCGTGGCTGAAATAATATATTATTGGCGGCAATATGGATAACCTTGTTATAGTGCTTATAACTTTGTCTGCATTATGCATACTGATGCATGATAAGATAGGAAAAATTATAGTAGATATAATTATCACGCCTAAAGTGTATAGCTTAATTAGCAATCTTTTTCTTTCAAAAAAAGAAAAGATGTATTTTGAGGAGGCGGATGATATTCTGATTTCTTCTCCAAATAAATTAAAAGCAAAGGCAAATAAAATCATAAAGAACTATGCAAAAGTTTATGATTTTCATGTGAGCACTTGCGATATATCAATACTGCCACGTAAAATAAGAGGATTTTTTAGCAAATATGATTATTTGACGTTAGGACAAAACGCTAAGAATGAAATTGTGATAATGAATAAAAAGTTATTACATGTTGTCAAATGTAAAGATGAAACTTTTTACGTTATCGGAGCTGATGTAGAAGAAGAAGTCTTTTTTCTGGTGAAACCGGCATCTATGGATGAATCCAGTATATATGAAACAAAGTTAGATAACATAAAAAATAACTGTATTGATCGCGAACAAGATGTTATAAAAAAATTCCATGGTTTAGAGAATTTCATTTGTTATTATTATTTTATTGCTAAAGAGTAGTATTCGCAGTTTGATTTCTTGTTTGTAATCTAAATTCCGCAGTGAAATGACGGGGTCAAATCTACACATTGTTACATTTCCCCTCAACTCTAATGAAAAAGAAAGAAAATCAAACAGGCAATCCAAATAAAAAACATCTCCCGAAAAGTTTTGGTAATGTCTCACTTTTCCGGCGAGACTCTGGCGTGTTCATCGGAGCAGCCAGACTTGTCGGACTTATCGGATAGGGAGTTGGTTGTCCAAGCGCACCAGCGCAACCCGCCACCACAAAAAAGAGTAATAGCCATTACAAATATTTTATTCTGGTGATTGACTCCGATTCAAAATTGCACATTACTTCTATGTCGAGGTAATATCTTGATCGGCTCTTTTGGGAAGTCATTGTTTTCCTGCAAGGCTTCTTTGAAAAAACTTTCCACCTTATTTTCAATGTTTCTATCATTAAATTTTATATTTAATTCTT